>NZ_CP114058.1:2474291-2783577 GCF_026967475.1 Rouxiella chamberiensis
CGGTCTGCCGGGCAATCCCGTGTCTGCCGCGCTGACCTTCTATCAACTAGTGCAGCCTCTCATCGCCAAACTTTCGGCGCAAAGTGACTGGAGTCTGCCGCCGCGCCTGCGTGCCAAAGCCGCGACCGCCTTCAAAAAAACACCGGGCCGACTGGATTTCCAGCGCGCCGTGTTCAGTCATAATTCGCAGGGCGAACTTGAGGCGCGAACTACAGGCCCGCAGGGTTCGCACGTCTTTAGCTCCTACAGCCTCGCCAACTGCTTTGTGGTGCTTGAACGCGAACGCGGCGATGTGGCCGTCGGCGAATGGGTTGAGGTCGAGCCGTTTAACGCACTGCTGAAAGGATAGGCTTATGACGCTGCCCGAGTTGAGCGATGCGGAAACGCTGCGCTATAACCGCCAGATAGTTCTGCGCGGTTTCGATTTCGATGGACAGGAAAAGCTCAAGGCCAGCCACGCGCTGGTGGTCGGGCTTGGCGGTTTGGGCTGCGCAGCGGCGCAGTATCTGGCCGCCGCCGGCATCGGTCGTCTTACCCTGCTCGACTTCGACTGCGTGTCGCTCTCCAATCTGCAACGCCAAACGCTGCATACCGACGCACGTATCGGCATGAAAAAAGTGGCCTCGGCGGCGCTTTCGCTGACGGGCATCAATCCACATGTGGCGCTCGAGCAAATCGACACGCAGCTCGAATCCGACGCGCTTTCGGCGCTTGTCGCCCACTGTGACCTGGTGCTCGACTGTACCGATAACATCGAGACGCGCAATCAGCTTAATCGCGCCTGCTTTACCCATAAAACGCCGCTGGTGTCGGGCGCGGCGATTCGCATGGAAGGCCAGATCAGCGTCTTTACCTATCAGGATGGCGAACCTTGCTATCGTTGCCTTAGCCGACTTTTCGGCGAACCAGGCGCTCACCTGCGTCGAAGCGGGCGTCATGGCGCCGCTGGTCGGCACCATCGGCAGTTTGCAGGCGATGGAAGCGATTAAACTGCTCACGCACTATGGCGAGGTCAAGGCGGGTCGACTGCTGATGTTCGACGCCATGACGCTGCAATTTAGAGAGATGACGCTTGCGAAGAATCCGCGTTGCGAGGTGTGCGGAAGCTAAAACCTGACTTTCGGGCATAAAAAAAGGCCGATCATCGCGATCGGCCTTTTCGTTTTCAACGCGCCTGATTAGCTGTTGATGCCCTGGCTACGCAGGTAATCTTCGTAATTACCGGTGAAGTCAGTGATTTTGTTTGGCGTAATTTCGATAATGCGGGAAGCCAGCGAGCTGACGAATTCACGGTCATGGGATACGAAGATAAGCGTACCTTCGTACATTTCCAGCGCCATGTTCAGTGATTCGATGGATTCCATATCCAGGTGGTTGGTTGGTTCGTCCATGACCAGAATATTTGGTTTCTGCATCATCAGCTTGCCAAAGAGCATACGGCCCTTTTCACCACCGGAAAGCACTTTGACCTTCTTCTTGATGTCGTCCTGACCAAACAGCAGACGGCCCAGAATACCGCGCACGGCCTGCTCGTCGTCTGATTCGGCTTTCCACTGGCTCATCCAGTCAAACACGTTCAGGTTGTCATCGAATTCATATTCGTGGTCCTGCGCGTAATAACCGATTTTGCTGTTTTCGGACCATTTGACGGTACCGGCGTCTGGCAGCGTATCGCCGACCAGCGTTTTCAGCAGGGTGGATTTACCCACGCCGTTGGCACCCAGAATCGCGACTTTCTCGCCGACTTCGAGCATCAGGTTGAAGCCCTTGAACAGCGGGCCGTTGTCGAAACCTTTGGTGATGCCTTCCACTTCAAGCGCGTTACGGAACAGTTTCTTGTCCTGCTCGAAGCGCATGTACGGGTTTTGACGGCTTGATGCCTTGACTTCGTCCAGCTGGATTTTGTCTATCTTCTTGGCACGCGAGGTCGCCTGCTTGGATTTCGAGGCGTTGGCGCTGAAGCGGCTGACGAAAGATTGCAGTTCGGCAATCTGCGCCTTTTTCTTGGCATTGTTGGCATTCAGCAGTTCACGAGCCTGCGTTGCCGCCGTCATGTATTCGTCGTAGTTGCCCGGATAAACGCGCAGCTCGCCGTAGTCCAGGTCAGCCATGTGCGTACAGACCATGTTCAGGAAGTGACGGTCGTGCGAAATGATGATCATGGTGCTGTTACGTTCGTTCAGCACCTGCTCAAGCCAGCGAATGGTATCGATGTCGAGGTTGTTCGTCGGTTCGTCGAGCAGCAGAATTTCAGGGTCGGAGAACAATGCCTGAGCCAGCAATACGCGGAGCTTGAAGCCCGGCGCGATTTCGCTCATCGGGCCGTAATGCTGTTCAACCGGAATACCTACACCCAGCAGAAGTTCACCGGCGCGGGATTCGGCGCTGTAGCCGTCCATTTCGCCGTAGGCCACTTCGAGATCGGCGACTTTATAGCCGTCTTCTTCGCTCATCTCTGCCATGGCGTAAATTTTGTCACGCTCTTCCTTCACGGCCCACAGTTCGGTGTGGCCCATGATGACGGTATCCAGCACGCTATATTGTTCAAACGCGAACTGATCCTGACGCAGCTTACCCAGACGTTCGTTCGGGTCGAGCACGACGTTGCCGCCCGACGGCACAAGATCGTCGCCGAGGATTTTCATGAAGGTCGATTTGCCGCAGCCGTTCGCGCCTATCAAACCGTAGCGGTTACCGCCACCGAATTTGACATTGATGTTTTCAAATAGCGGCTTGCTGCCGAATTGCATGGTGATGTTGTAAGTACTTAGCACAGAGCTCGCTCTTAAGTTTAATAGGGTTAAACATACTCAGTCGATTTCAGGACGCAGTGAAAAGTGGCAATGGCAAGTAACCCGCAACGCTTACTTGAGTAAGTCATCAGGTACAGTGAAAGCTGCCAGCGCCTCTGCAACTTGAAGGATTTTGAGTATCAAGTGTGATTTGGCGCGCATTATGCCATAAACGGCGCCAGAGATCGTGCGAAGTTTTGGTGAATTATTGCGCTACCGGTGAGATAGCGCGAACAAGACAAGGTGGATTAGCCCGCAAGGCTGCCAAACAGGCGCTTGAATAAAGGCCGACGTTTTTTATGGCCGCCCGCGTTTTGCGACTGTTTGTTGAACGCGCCAAAGACTTCCTGATTACGATAATTATCAAGGGAATAACCGGCGGCAAGGGCTTCATGGTAATACTCTTCAAACCGCTGACGCAGTTCGTCGCGCGGATGCGGCTCGATTTTTCCGTCAAACCAGTGCCCCTTCTGCTCGGCCTGTAGTCGCGGCAGCGCAAACTGATGCGAAAACTGCGTGCCCATCTTGGAATAATGCACCGCTTTTAGCTCCTCGAGCGGGATGTCGTCGCCGTCGATATTGCTGTATTGCGCGCCCAATGGCTGAACTTTTTGCGGATTGTCTTCGAAAAAGTGCTGAAGCTTTTTGTGGCCCTCCGGCTCGCGGTGCAGGTCGCGGATATCCGGCAGCACGGCTTTTGCGGCGGCGCAGTCCCAGAGGATTTCGCCGAGACGAAGTTCTTTGCCGCTCCCGGAGGCGAGCATCGCACGGCACCGGTCTATCGGGTGATGCCACATTTCGGCGACATCGCTCATAAACATGATGTCGGCGTCGAGGTACAGGGCGCGGCCCGTGAAATTGCAGTAAGCCGGAATACCCCAGCGAAAGGCGGAAAAAGGCGTGGCCCAGCGGTCGGTGGTCCAGCCTGCGCCCTTGCCATCGGAGAACCAGAAACTTTGGGGATCCCGCGACAGTCTCATCCAGACAATTTCCAGCGGAATGGAGGCGTGCTTGCGCAGGCTGTATTCCAGCACCATCATTTGTTCCAGGTCACAATCGTTGGGATCGCACCCCACAAAAATACGCGCACTCTCAGAGGAGGAAAACATAACAAAACCTTTTTTCAATAGATCGCTTTGCCGTCAGAATTAAATTTAGTTCAAACCTGAAAGTTCGCCGATCTGTTCGTAATGATGTCTAATTATTTCTCCCCAAACTACTGCATTGCGTTTAAACATAACGTAAACAAATAAAAAACCGCCCTGCGGAATTACTCGCAGGGCGGCTGTAAAACTCTTTACCTAACAGCGTATTAGAAGCTGTATCCGATAACCGCGTAGTAACCCCAGCCGGTGGATTTGACGTTGAAATCCCCTTTGCCGAAGTTCAGGCCGGTACCGTCTTCCCACTGCCCGCCGTTGTGGAAGTAACGCGCCACAAACGAATAGTGCCAATGCGCGTAGTTCAACGCCAGAATATGGCTGGAAGCAATGGAGTTGTTGCTGCGAGACGTATTGCCGTTGTCGGCAAGGTCTGAGCCCCAGTCAAAGTTGGTAAAGCCGATATAGCTGATTTTTCCGCCCCACATATCGCCCAGCGGCAGGAAGTATTTGACCTTGAAACGGTAACCGTCCCACTGGTTTTCGTTGGCTGCGCCATAGTTCTGCCATTGATATTTGGCATAAACGTTAAGGGACAGATTCAGCGGAGTGTAGGTATTGACGTCGGTGCCCAGACCCATGTACCAGGTGTTCTGGCGATTGGCGTTATTGGGACCCATGTCATAGATATAGTTGTTGGCGAAATACCACTCTTTGAACGGGCCCACGCTCAGGTCGGTGCCGGTCAGTTTATCGATGGAGAAACGCGGTTCAATCTCCATAAACAGCGGAGAACCGGCTTTCTTGTCCCAGATGCCGTTATCGTTGCCATTGCCTACGCCGAAGAATTTAGGCACATCGACATAGCCGTAGAAGTCGAACCAGTCTTTATGCGCAAAGGCTTCGTATTCGAGATACACATCGTTGTTCAGTTGCGGTCCAAAGCGGGTGTGATAGCTGCCTACCACGTTGATGCTTTGATGCCACCAATCGGAAACGTATTGATCTTTAAGGTCTTCCGCAAGCGTTTGCGTGCTGAAAGTCGAAACAACGAGTGCACCTGCCAGTAAGATTGTATTTTTCATGAATTACCAGAAGCGAAAAGGAAAGCAACTCCCTGCAAAAGGAGACGAGTAGAAGTTTTAACGACACGGCTAAATGGCTAATGCATTCCGGTAAACAAACACGTTCAAAAAAACGGCACATCGGAAAATTCTGCAAACAGCTCACTTGTCGCCCCCTTAATTATCGACTTGGTCAACCTTTGTCAATTTCTGTTTCATTCCAATACACTTTTTATGTGATCATGATCACATATTTATCGCGCTGTTATGCTTTATCGCCTTGCGTTTATTTGTTTTGGGTATAACGCCGCAATTCAACGAGATGAAAAAAAGACGACCCTAAGGTCGTCTCTTTGATGCGGTGCAACGCTGACTATCAGGAGAATTTTTTGGCAGGTTCTGTACGAACCGGTGCGCCGTTGGCCTGATAATATTCTGTGGTACTTCTCGGCAGTGGCTGACGACCCCGAATCGCGTCGGCCATTTTCTCGCCGATCATGATTGTGGTGGCGTTCAGGTTACCGGTGATTATCTGCGGCATGATAGAGGCATCGACAACACGCAGGTTCTGCATGCCGTGAACGCGGCCCTGTCCGTCAACAACAGACATCTCGTCGCTGCCCATCTTACAGGTACCACACGGGTGGAAGGCCGTTTCGGCGTGTTCGCGGATAAACGCGTCCAGCTCTTCATCGGTCTGCACCTCGATGCCCGGACTGATTTCGCGGCCACGATAACGGTCGAGCGCAGGCTGCGCCATTATCTCGCGGGTAATGCGAATCGCATCGCGGAATTCGTGCCAGTCCTGTTCGCTCGACATATAGTTGAACAGAATGCTCGGATGCTGGCGCGGATCCTTGGTTTTCACCTGCACGCGACCACGGCTCGGCGAGCGCATGGAACCTACGTGAGCCTGGAACCCGTGCTCTTTCACGGCGTTGCTGCCGTTATAGTTAATCGCGACCGGCAGGAAGTGATACTGAATGTTCGGCCAGGTAAATTCTTCGCGACTGCGGATAAAGCCACCGGCTTCAAACTGGTTACTCGCACCGACGCCCGTGCCGTTGAACAGCCATTCGGCACCGATTTTCGGCTGATTGTGCCACTGCAGCGCCGGATAAAGCGACACAGGCTCCTTGCAGCTGTACTGCAGGTACATTTCCAGGTGATCCTGCAAGTTCTCGCCGACACCCGGCAGGTCGTGAACCACGGGGATATCCAGCGATTGCAGCAATGCTGCCGGACCGACGCCGGAACGTTGCAGAATCTGCGGCGAAGCGATGGCTCCGCTGCACAGCAACACTTCGCGTTTTGCCCGTGCTTCGACGTGCTCGACGCTGTCGCCTTTCAGATAACTGACGCCTACCGCCGTTTTACCGTCGAACAGGATACGGTCAGTGGTCGCATGGGTCACAATGGTCAGGTTGGCGCGCGGCTTGGCCTGATCCAGATAGCCTCGCGCGGTGCTCGCACGACGGCCTTTCGGCGTTACGGTGCGGTCCATCGGGCCAAAGCCTTCCTGCTGATAACCGTTCAGGTCGTCAGTACGCGGATAACCCGCCTGCACACCGGCTTCTATCATCGCGTGGAACAGCGGATTATTGCCGGCTTTCGGCGTGGCTACGCTGACCGGGCCGTCACCGCCGTGAAAATCATTCTCGCCGATGTCGCGGGTTTCTGCCTTGCGGAAATACGGCAGGCAGTCGAGGTAGCTCCAGTTGCCAAGCGCCGGATCGGTCGCCCAGTTGTCGAAGTCCATCGCGTTGCCGCGGATGTAGCACATTCCGTTGATAAGCGACGAACCGCCCAGCCCTTTTCCGCGTCCGCATTCCATGCGGCGGTTGTTCATGTGTGGCTCAGGATCGGTTTCATAGGCCCAGTTGTAGCGACGCCCCTGCAACGGGAACGCCAGCGCCGCAGGCATCTGGGTGCGGAAATCGGCGCGATAGTCGGGACCGCCCGCTTCCAGCAGCAGAACGCTGACGCTGCTGTCTTCGGTCAGGCGCGTGGCCAACACGTTACCGGCAGAACCGGCACCAATAATGATGTAATCGTAATCCATAAAAATCTCCTCTTGCGGTCGGCGGTTTAAAACACCGAACTAAATTCGCCCAGCTCAACCTGCACGGATTTGATTTGTGTGTAATGTTCGAGCGTGCTGACGCCGTTTTCGCGGCCAACGCCTGAATGCTTGTACCCGCCTACCGGCATTTCTGCCGCCGATTCGCCCCAGGTGTTGATCCAGCAGATGCCGGCTTCAAGCTGGTGAATCACGCGGTGCGCCGTGTTGAGATCACGGGTCACCAGACCTGCCGCCAGACCGAATTCGGTCGCGTTGGCGCGGCGAATCACTTCGTCTTCGCTTTCATAGCTCAGAATGCTCATCACCGGTCCGAAAATCTCTTCGCGCACGATTTCCATGTCGTCGTTGCAGTCGGTAAACACGGTCGGGGCAACGAAAGCGCCTTTCGCGTACTCGCCGTCGGTCACGCGGTTGCCGCCAATTAACAGGCGCGCACCTTCACGTTTACCGCTTTCGATGAAGCGCAGCACGTTTTCCATGTGCGGGAAGCTCACCAGCGGACCAAAGTTGACGGCTTCATCCGTCGGCTGGCCCAGCTTGATACGATTGACGCGCTCGACGATTTTGCTTTCGAACTCGGCCTGCAACGCTTTCGGCACGAAAACGCGGGTGCCGTTGGTGCAAACCTGACCCGAGCTGTAGAAGTTCGCCATCATCGCGATGTCGGCGGCTTTATCCAGGTCGGCATCCGGGAAAATAATCAGCGGTGATTTACCGCCCAGTTCCATGGTGACTTCTTTGAGCGTCGAGGCCGACGCACTCGCCATCACTTTTTTGCCGGTGACGACACCGCCGGTGAAGGAGATTTTGGCGATGCCGGGATGCTCGGTCAGATATTGACCTATCTCCGCGCCCTTGCCGGTCAGTACGCTGAATACGCCGTCCGGCACGCCGGCTTCGGTATAGATTTCAGCCAGTTTGAGCGCAGTCAGCGAGGTTACTTCGCTCGGCTTGAAGATCATCGCGTTGCCCGCAGCCAGTGCAGGTGCGGATTTCCACAGCGCAATCTGAATCGGGTAGTTCCAGGCGCCGATACCGGCGACGACGCCGAGCGGCTCACGGCGGGTATAGACGAAGGCGCTGTCACGCAGCGGGATCTGCTGGCCTTCAATCGCCGGGATCAACCCCGCGTAATACTCCAGCACGTCGGCACCGGTGACGATATCTACGGCCGTGGTTTCCGACAGCGGCTTGCCGGTGTCCAGAGTTTCGATGGCCGCCAGCTCGTCGTTACGATCGCGCAGAATGTCGACCGCCTTGCGCAGAATACGGGAGCGCTCCATCGCGGTCATGGCAGCCCAGACTTTCTGTCCTTTCTGCGCAGCGGTGACTGCGCGGTCGAGATCGTCGCGGGTTGCCGAAACAACGTCTGCGAGGGTTTCGCCGTTGGCCGGGTTGATGGCCGGGAAAGTCTCGGTGCCGGTGCTTTCCTGAAAGCGACCGTCGATATAAAGTTTTTGCATGCCAAAGCGCGACATAAATTCTCCTGTTTCAAAGCGGGCAACGAAATCCGTCATCACTCCCTCAGCGGGGAGCGGACTGCGCCAGTGATTCGATATAACGGTGCGTAATCAGCAGCGCTTCCTGACGGTCAAACTCCTGATGGCTCAGCGCACTGCGCAGCCACAGACCGTCTATCAGTCCAGCCAGACCTTTCGCCGCCAGAAGTGCCTCGTGATGAGGTAAAAAACGTCGAAACTCGACGCATAGATTCGAGTAGAGCCTTCTGCTGTTCACCTGCTGTAACCGATACAGCTCGGGGTGATGCATGCTGCTGGCCCAAAATGCCAACCAGGTTTTCATCGCCGGGTCGTTGGTCTGCCCTTCATCAAAGTTGGCCTGCGCAATCGCTCGCAGACGCGCCGTCGGGGCATCATCGTTTAGCGTTTCCAGTCTTTTCCGGACGCTCTCGCCCAGATGACTCAGCAGATAACGCATCGTCGCCTCGAGCAGACCGTTCTTGTCACGAAAGTAGTGACTGATGATGCCGTTAGAGACACCGGCTCGCCGGGCAATCTGGGCAATAGAGGCCTCATGCATGCCGACCTCGTTCACGGCGGCAAGCGTCGCCTCTATTAACTGCTGCCGACGGATCGGCTGCATTCCAACTTTGGGCATGAACTCCACTCCTGAAAATGGCGTTGTGAAACGGCCGATTCGATGCTCGTTTCATGGTTCGTTAACGCCGTAACTGCCCCTATTAAACTTTTTTTGATTGAACGTTCAATAAAAAATGAATATATTTTATTACCGGCTGGCAACGGCCTTGTGATAAAAACAAGGCAGTTAATTTGCCAAATGGTTGATAAAAGGTGAATAAATAGCCGCAAGGCTGTGGATTGACCCTTCGGTCAAAAATTGAATTTAAGAGTCAGTGCACTCAGCGGATCTCCTGTCAGGACAGTTTTTTGTAAAGAATGGGTGTCCCCGGTGTTCTTGATATGCGCTAAGGCGCGCTGCTTTTGGACTTCATGATTGACCTTCTCTTTTTGATGTTTTTTTCTTTTGAAGAATGGGAAAACGATGGCTTCTATCGAACTTTCGGATAAACCAAAAGACTCGTTGAACAAGGTGGTGTTTTTTACCTCGGCAGGGCTGATTCTGGCCTTTACGCTGATGACCATTTTCTTTACCGATATCTCAGGAAAAGCAATCAGCGCGGCGCTGGAGTGGGTTTCCGCCACCTTTGGCTGGTATTACATGCTGGCCGCCACGCTGTATATAGTCTTCGTGGTGTTTATCGCCGCGTCACGTTTCGGCTCCATCAAGCTTGGACCGGAGCAGTCGAAACCCGAATTCAGCATGATGAGCTGGGCTGCGATGCTGTTTGCCGCCGGTATCGGCATCGACCTGATGTTCTTCTCGGTCGCCGAACCGGTAACGCAATACATGATGCCGCCGGAAGGTCAGGGTCAGACCATGGAAGCCGCACGTCAGGCGATGGTCTGGACGCTGTTCCACTACGGGCTGACCGGCTGGTCGATGTATGCGCTGATGGGCATTGCGCTGGGCTATTTCAGCTATCGCTATAATCTGCCGTTGACCATTCGCTCGGCGCTGTACCCGATTTTCGGCAAGCGTATCAACGGGCCTATCGGCCACAGCGTGGATATCGCGGCGGTCGTCGGCACGATTTTCGGTATCGCGACCACGCTTGGCATCGGCGTTGTACAGCTCAACTACGGGCTGAAAGTGCTGTTCCACATCCCTGAAAATCTGGGCGTGCAGGCGGCGCTTATTCTGCTGTCGGTGATTATGGCGACCGTGTCGGTGACATCGGGCGTGAACAAAGGCATTCGTATGCTCTCCGAGCTGAATGTGCTGCTGGCACTGGGACTGATTCTGTTCCTGCTGTTCTTCGGCAATACCGAGTTCCTGCTCAACGCGCTGGTGCTGAACATTGGCGACTACATCAATCGCTTTATGGGCATGACACTGAACACCTTTGCCTTTGACCGTCCTACGGAGTGGATGAACAGCTGGACCCTGTTCTTCTGGGCCTGGTGGGTTGCCTGGTCGCCGTTTGTCGGCCTGTTCCTGGCGCGTATTTCGCGTGGACGCACCATTCGCCAGTTCGTGCTGGGCACACTTATCATTCCGTTCGTGTTTACCCTGTTCTGGCTGTCAATCTTTGGCAACAGCGCGCTGTACCAGATTCTGCATGGCAACATCAACTTCGCCAACGAAGTGATAGCCCATCCCGAACGCGGCGTTTACAGTCTGCTGGCGCAGTATCCGGGCTTTACCCTGAGTGCGTCTGTCGCCACCATTACCGGCCTGCTGTTTTACGTCACCTCGGCGGATTCGGGTTCTCTGGTGCTGGGTAACTTCACCTCGAAGCTTGCCGACATCAATAACGATGCGCCGAACTGGTTGCGCATTTTCTGGTCGGTCACCATTGGTGTGCTGACGCTCGGAATGCTGATGACCGATGGCGTATCTGCCTTGCAGAACACTACCGTTATCATGGGCTTGCCGTTCAGTTTCGTGATTTTCTTCATCATGGCAGGTTTGTATAAATCGCTGCGTCTTGAAGATTACCGACGTGCCAGTACCTTGCAGAACTTTGCGCCTGCCACGCCATCAACCGGCGACGCGGCACTGAACTGGAAGCAGCGTCTGTCGCGGGTCATGAACTTCCCGGGCACGACGCACACGCAAAAAATGCTGGATACGGTGTGTCGTCCTGCAATGCAGGACGTGGCCAACGAGCTGGAAACTGCGCGGTGCGAAGGTGGAATACAGTGAAGGCGAAGCGCTGGAAGATGAAAAACTCAATCATCTGGAGTTGCTGGTGAAGTTGGGTGAAGAGCAGAACTTTATCTATCAGATCTGGCCGCAGCGTTATGCCGTGCCGGGCTTTACCTACCGCGCACGCTCCGGGAAGTCGCACTACTACCGTCTGGAAACCTTCCTGCTTGAGGGGACACAGGGTAATGACCTGATGGACTTTACCAAACACCAGGTTATCAACGACATTCTGGACCAGTACGAGCGACACCTGAACTTCCTGCACATCAACCGCGAAGCGCCGGGCAATACCCTCACCTTCCCGGAATAAAGTTCGCTTGACCCAGCCTTGAGGTTTTAGATTTGAAATCTGAAACCTCAAGGCAAAAGTTGGATGCTGGATTTGGAATCCCTGCCAACATTTTCAAGTTCAACAGGTTCCGAGGAATTTTTCCGGTTTCAACACTTCAATGGGCATTTAACCCACAGCACCGGAACCGGGCAGTGCCATTTTAAAATTTGTAGATTTTTCCAGACACTCCCGCGCGTGACGTAGGTCGCGCCACCCCGAATCCGCCAATCACAGCTTCTACCCAAAATCGTGTTCATCCTTCCGCCTCCCCGCCCAAAAACGGCTTATTTCTGGAAGAAAAAATGAAAGACCTTACTTACCCCCATTTCCAGAATGATTTAACAGAGGGGTTCATGCAGTACACGAGAAACATAAAAGCTTTTCCCTTTGAGGGAACGGGTCTTGACCGCGGGCGGGTTGCCGGTTTTGGGGTAGAGGCTGTGATTGGCGGTATCAGGGCGGCGTGAGCGAGACGTATTTGGCTCGCGAGCGGAGTGACGGGAGCGCGGAGCGCCGCGACCCACGCCACACGGCGGGGTAACTGAAACGATGTCGTTATTTTGCACTTATCGCGTCGCGAGGGCAAAGGGCGCGGGATTCCAAAGGGTGTGGGCCCAGGCACACCCTTTGGGCGGTCTGGGCCGCCGCCCAGTAAGCGCAGCGCATGCTTTTGACCTAGACCTTAACCTAGACCTTAAAAAATTGCCCTAGATTCCCAATCTAAAAACTCCTCGGAAAACAGCAGGTTTGCCGATAGATTTCCAAATCTATCACCGCCCATTGCCCGGTCTGGCAAACTCCGCCTGATGAACGTCCTGACTTTTTATGCCCGCATTTTCCATCTTCTCGCTGGCTTCTTCGAGGTCACCCTCTTCAATCTCCAGGCGCTCCTGAGTGCTGCCCTCCTGCGGATTAATCGCCAACTCCACCATGATCGGGAAATGATCGGAACCCATGGCGTCGAGGCGTTCCAAATTGACCAGCGTAAACTCTTTGCTGTGAAAGACATGGTCCAGCGGCCAGCGCAGGAAAGGATAGCTGGCGTGAAAGGTGTTGAACATGCCGCGTCCGCGACGAGGGTCCAGCAAGCCGCTGATTTTCATGAACAGCCGTGTGGTACGCGACCAGGCCACATCGTTGAGGTCGCCGGTCACGATGGTCGGATACTTCGCCTTTGCCGCCGTATGACCCACGGCAATCAGCTCGCCGTCGCGGTTGGTCGATTCGTCATCTTCCGTAGGACTCGGCGGCATGGGATGCAGACAGTGCATAACCACCTGCTCGCCACCGGCCAGTTCGAGGCGAAAATGCATCGAAGGAATACCTTCGGCCACCAGATACTGAATTTTCGGCTTAATCATCGGAAAGCGCGAGTAAACGTGCATGCCGTAAAGATTTTCCAGCGGACACTTCAAGGTATGCGGGTACGTCGATTCGAGCGGTGACATCTGCGTTTCCCACCAGTGATTGGTTTCGAGCAGCACCACTACGTCCGGCTCGTGCTGCTTGATAATCTCAAGCAGCTTCGCCGTCTTTTTGTTGGTCATCAATACGTTACAGTTGATGATTTTAATGCGTGAATGTTGGGTGGCAGGCGTTTTCCTGACCTGAACTTTTGCCAGACCGGTGTACGGGAAAATCCACCAGCTCTGATAAACCGTGCAGCCCAGCGCCAGAATAACGATAAAACCGGCCAACGGCCCCCCGTCTGGCAGGAGGCACAGTTCGATAACCAGAAAAGTGACGGACAACACCGCCATTTGCAGGCGGGGAAATCCCAAACCCTAACCCACCAGCGCTGATTGCGGGAAAGGGGAAGTAAGGTCAACAACGTCATAATCAGGGTGAGGATCGCCACCACAAGACGTGCATTTTGCATTTTTTATTCTCAATGTGATCCCGCTGCCTGCACGTGGCACCAATTATGTTGCTCCACAATGCCGCCGTTTGGCGAGGTATAGCCCAAGCAGCCTAATATACTGTCGAAAAGTTTTTCATGATAGGCCGGTGTTTTATTCTTAGCCATCAACTGTAACTGCTGGAATCCCTGACGATTTTGTTCATCCGAGAGGAACTTGTCGGACGCCCACACCATGATCGGAACAGAACGCTGCTCGATAGGCGCATGGTCGCGCGGAGTTCCGTGGAAATGCATGTTTTTGGAAATAGACTCGCCATGGTCGGAGGCGTAAATCACGATGGCGTTTTTATCGCGCATCTGGTTGTAAACCTGCTCGAGGAAATAGTCGGTATACAGCAGCGAGTTGTCGTAGGCATTGACCATCTCTTCCGTTGAACAGGCATCATCGATACCCATGCATTCGGGCTGATAACGAGCAAAGCTGCGCGGATAACGTTCCGAATAGAGGTAATGCGAGCCTTTGGTATGCAGAATAATCAGATGCTTGCCCTGCGGATGGCGCGCCATCGAATCTTTCATTTCATCAATTAGCAGCATATCGTCAACGGGTTTGCCCGCGTTGCGCTTTTCGGAAGCGATACTCTCGCGCAGAGAATATTCGTCGGCCTTGGTCTTGTTGTAGAACCAGGCTTCGCTTTGCATCGAAAACAGATCGGAGGTGAATCCCTGACTTTTCAGAACGGAGAAGATATTGGCTTCTTTCAGCGTACGCTCGGGATTATCGGCTGCACCCCCATGCGCACAAACATGCAGCGCAGCGAAAGCTTGGTCGAGGTGTCACACGAGTATCCCTGCAACGCCGCCAGATTTTTCTCGTTGTCGAGATTCGGCGTGTTATCGCGGGCATAGCCGTAAATGCCCATGTGATCGCGTCGCGCACTCTCGCCAATGACCATCACCACATAGAGATCGTTGATATCTTTGGGCGGCACATAGGTGAAATGCTTGGCAGGGTCGAACAGATTCTTGTTGTCTTCAGCCTGACTGTAGGAGCTGTAGATAAACAGACCCAGCGCCGACAGCCAGTTGGAAGGCGAGTAAGTGCCCGCTACAACGCCGCCATAGCTCGCCATCATGCGATTGCTGACGCGGTCATGAGCTTCCTGAGCATCGCCCATCAACTTCAGCGGCAACCAGCACGCCAGACCGCTCACGACAAGCAGAACAAACGACAGCGCCAGTTTGCGCCAGGTCGATTCTAAAAGCGCAGCACCGGGCATCTTGCTGAACCACAGCAGGAACAACGGCGGCAGACTGACAAGCACGGTCCAGATGATGAAATGATTACCGACCGACTCCTTGGAGAGATCCACCGAGTCAAACGCGAGCGCGGAGGCGAGAATGCCGTAGCCGATATCCACATTGAACACAATCATGTAGTAACCGGCCGCCACTGACGCCACCGTCACCACACTCAGCACCAGGCGAAAAACGGTTTTCCCGGTAAACGATACCAGTACGGCAAGAAAATAGACCAGCGCGAAGGCAGCGACCATTTCCACGGCCAGCGACAGCGTGTTGTTATAGTGCAACTGGTGAAAACGGCGATAAAAAATGGGAAGGTTTAACAGAATCCCTAAATATAAGGCAATAAACAGTGAAATTTTTTGCTGTGACAATTCTCTAAATTTATACATCGGTGGCTAAAGGCTCTTTTTAAAAGGTCTGTTTGCGACGACTGCACGCTCATGCCGGAGCCAACGTCTCAAAAGAGCGCATTTAAATGACTGCCGATAACCCTATCAGACCCTGAAACTGTCAAGATCGTTGCATTTCAATCATTACAGAACATAAGATAGTGTAACAATCTTTACAATATCCTTATCTTTCATTGAGTTATCAATATGAAAAAAAGACCTTTTTTGCGGCTTATTTAAATTTTATTTACTTTATTGGTCTAGTGCCGTCTAAACGGGCTGTTTTGGAAACGCCAGCGTGAAACGTATTTTGCCGCAAGGAAGCTGGCGAACGCTCACGTCGCCACGGTGAAGCGCCATGATGGCCTGCACGATAGACAGCCCCAATCCGTTGGAACTCCCGCCTTCACTGCGCGAAGGGTCGGCACGATAAAAACGGTCAAACAGCTTATCTATCTTCTCGGCGGGAATGCGCGGTCCGACGTTGTCGACATTGACGGTGCTGAGGCTTGTCTGGTGTTCGACGGACACCTCGACTTCGCTGTTCTCGTCGCCATAGTTAATGGCGTTGGCGACCAGATTGCTGAGTGCGCGCTGGAACAGCAACGCATCGGCAAAGACCACGCCTTCGCCGTGACAGCGCAGGCTGATTCCGCGTTCTTCGGCCAGCCCTTCGAAATAATCCACCACCCGCAGCGTTTCGGTTTCGAGCGATAACGGCGCGATAGTAAGTACCGAACGCGCATGCGAGGCCCGCGCCAGAAACAGAATATTTTCGACCATTCGCGAAATGCGCTCCAGCTCGCCCATATTGTTGGCCAGCAGCGTTTCATACTCTTCCGTGCTGCGCGTCTGATAGAGCGCGACCTGACAATGCCCCATCAGCGCGCCTATCGGGGTGCGGATCTCGTGGGCCAGATCGGCCGAAAACTGGTTCAGCCGTTGATAGCCCTCTGCCAGCCTGTCGAGCATGTCGTTAAATGAATGAATCAGCTGCTGCAACTCCTGCGGCGCGCCCTCTTCGCTCAACCGCGTCGAAAGACTGGTCGGATGGATGCTCGCCGCTTCCAGCGCCATTTTTTGCAGCGGACGCAAACCGCGCCGAATGACGATATACCCGAGCCCGGCAATCAACGCATAAGCCAGCAGCACGGCACCTACAATCTCAAGACGAAACGCCTTCAACATGCGAGTTTCGGGCGCCATGAAATGGGCCGCCAGAATTTCGACCGTCTGCCCGTTTTTCATCCGCACATCGGCGACGGCAAAACGCACCGGCGTGTCGTCGTCGGCGCGCAAATGATGAACGCTTTCAAGTGACAACGGCTGCCCAACGGGTACGGGTGTCACCGCAGGAAGCGCAATATGGCCGGGATTGACGTTGATAATCGGCGCTTCACCCGTGAGTCGAAAACGCAGGATATCGCGCTCGTTACCCAGCATATTCTCGAACAAGCCGGGATTATGGCTCAACTGCGAAAGCGGAAAATCGTTGCCCAGAAGCTGCCTGAAATACTGCACGCGGCCGGTTACCTGATAGTCGGCGCGGCGCACCATCTCTTTCTCCATGGAAAAATAGAGATAGAAACCCACGGCGCTGACCACAAGCGCGGCAATCAGCGCAAATAACAGCGTGGAACGCAGAGTCAGCGAAAAGGATCGGCGGGACGAGGCGGCATTATTCATAATCGCGTACTTCACAGACATAGCCGATACCACGCACGGTATGGATAAGTTTGACATCATAAGGGCGGTCGATTTTACTGCGCAGGCGCTTGACCGCCACATCGACCACGTTGGTATCGCTGTCAAAATTCATGTCCCACACCTGGGAGGCAATCATGGTGCGCGACAGCACTTCGCTTTCGCGGCGCATCAGCAGGTGCAGCAGCATAAACTCCTTATTGGTCAGCGGGATAACGGTCTCCTGCCGCGTGACCTTGCGGCGCAGCACGTCGAGATGCAGGTCGGCCAGCGAATAGGTATCAGACTCGCGCACCGTACCGCGACGCAGCAAGGTGCGCACCCGCAGCATGAGTTCGGTGAAGGAAAACGGTTTAATCAGATAATCATCGGCCCCCAGTTCCAACCCGCGAATGCGGTCCTGCACCTCGTCTCTGGCGGTCAGAAACAGCACGGGCACGTCGCTCTTCTTGCGCAGGACTTCCATCACCTGCCAGCCGTTCAGCCCCGGCAGCATGACGTCGAGAATGATGGCGTCAAAGCTGTCTTCGAGCGCAAGAAACAGCCCGTCTGCGCCATTACGCGCCAGATCGACGCGATAACCCGCCTCGCCCAGCCCCTTTTTCAGGTAGTCGCCGGTGCTGACGTCATCTTCAATAACCAGTATTCGCATTCGTGCCTCTGTCGCTCCCGCGGTTCTGCACAAAGTCTATCAGTTCTGCCGGAAACCTTTGATGACAATATTGTCATCAACTTGTCATCAACAGGTCCCGGTTAATCGTTCACTCTTACTATCATTAGTGAACAGGTTATCCATCAAGTCTCTGTTTTCAAGCTTGTTGCCTTACCCGCCTGCTTCCTGTGGAGCAGGCTAGACTTTACTGTTATTTCTCACCTCACAAAGTTGGAGAGTATTATGATTAAGTCCTCACGCCTTGCCGGTTTATTGCTGTCTTCCCTGCTGATGACCAGCGGTGCCTTTGCCGCCGACGCCAGTAACACCATTAAACCGACACGCGGCACCATCGATGCCGTAACCCCGACCTCCGTGACGCTGACCACCCGTCAGGGCGAAAAACTGGACGTCAAACTGACCGACCAGACCAAAATCACGCAGGTTACCGAAGGCAAGATGTCCGACATTCAGGCAGACAGCTTCATCGGCACCGCAGCGGTTCCCCAGGCCAACGGCACGCTGAAGGCGCTGGAAGTACACGTATTCGCGCCAAGCCTGCGCGGCAGCGGTGAAGGTTTCAACCCGTTTGAATCGGCCGACGGCAAAATCAATACCATGACCAACGGCACCGTAGGCAAGCTGGTCAACAGCAATGGCCGCACGCTGACCGTGAAATATCAGAACGGCGAGAAAACCGTGGTCGTTCCTGACAACGTACCTGTGGTGCTGCTGGCACCGGGCGATCGCAGCCTGCTGAAGCCTGGCGCGCATATCGTCCTGTTCCCGATTAAAGATGCGCAGGGCGCACTGGCCGCTCGCGGTATCGCGGCAGGTAAAGACGGCGTTACCCCGCCGATGTAATGATGTACGAATAACAGCTTCGGCCCGCCTCCCTCACGTGTCTGCGTTTCAGGGCGGGCCGGAGCTGCCCCTTCCAAGGAAACTCTGATGCGTAAAAAAAGAATCCACCCCTGGCCGGTAAGGATCTGTCATTGGGTCAATCTGCTGGTGATGATTGGCATGGTGATGAGCGGTTGGGGGATTTACAACGCTGACCCGATTTTCGATTTTACCTTTCCCCAGATAACCACGCTCGGCGGCTGGCTCGGCGGCAACATTGGCTGGCACCTTGCCGTGATGTGGGTATTGGCGGCCAACGGCCTTTTTTATGTGCTGTGGGGCCTATTCAGCGGTCATTTCAAACGCCGCTTTCTGCCGTTTACCCCGACCTCCGTCTGGCATGATCTTGTCGATGCCCTGCGCTTTCGCCTGTCGCATAAATCCAGTCAATACAACGCAGTACAAAAGCTGATGTATGTCGGCGTCTTGCTGCTTGGTGTGTTGCTGGTGCTGTCGGGACTGTCCATCTGGAAGCCGGTGCAGTTCAGCGGACTGGTGGCGCTGATGGGCGGCTTTACTATAGCGCGTTACGTACATTTCTTTGCCATGAGCGGCGTGATGCTGTTTGTCGTGGTGCATGTGGCGATGGTGCTGCTGGTACCCAAAACGCTGCCGGGCATGATTACCGGCGGAAAAGTGGTGGCGAATAATTCAGGAGATCCCGCCGATGAGTGATGAAAAAAGCGGCCAAAAATCATTCTCGAGCCGGACCAGCGCAAAAAACTGGTCAATATCGAACGCCGGTTGATGATTAAATCGGGCCTGACGCTGGGCGCGGTATCGATGTTGACGGGCTGTAACATGCAGGATGGCGACGAGGTCGATAAAGTGCTGTGGGCAATGTCGCGCTGGAATGACCGCGTGCAGGGCTGGCTATTTGGCGGTCAGAAACTGGCGCAAACCTATCGACCCGACCAGATAACGCACCCTTTCCGCTTTAACGCCTATTATCCCGAATACAATGTGCCGGAAATAGATATTCCCAATTACCGGCTGGAAGTCTCCGGCAAGGTCGAGAAGAAAGCATCGTGGACACTGGAGCAGTTGCAACGTTTGCCGCAAAGCAGTCAGATTACCCGGCTTATCTGCATTGAGGGCTGGAGCGCCATCGGCCAATGGAGCGGTGTGCCGCTCAAGACTTTCCTCGAGCACGTCGGGGCGGATCTGACCTGTAAATATGTCGGCTTCAAATGCGACGATCGCTACTATTCCAGTATCGACATGGCAACCGCGCTGCATCCGCAAACCATTCTGGCGCTGGATTTCGGCGGCAAGCCTCTGCCTCCCGACTTTGGTTATCCTTTACGACTGAGAATGCCGACCAAGCTGGGATTCAAAAACGCCAAGCACATCGGCGGCATTTTTGTGACCGATACCTATCCCGGCGGATATTGGGAAGATCAGGGGTATAACTGGTATAGCGGAATTTAGGCAGAATACGTGTGGGAAGAGGGAATCAAGAAAAAGAAAAACCGCCCCGGGAGGCGGTTTTTTTCGAATCGTGGTCGCCTGAATTTCAGGCCGCCAGGGTTCGATAATTAGAAGCGGTAACCCACGCCTGCGATCCAGGTGCCAACGTCGGTGTTGCGGATACGGCTCTGCTCGTAAGAGAAGTCCAGTGCAACATTTTCGATTGGGTTGAACTGCAGACCCGCGCCGTAGGTGAAGCCAGCGTCGGTTGGTTCGTTACGAGTACGCTCGGTAGTGGACTGTGCGTTGTTGATTGTGTCCCACTCAGCTACGCTTACACCGACCACGCCATAGATGCTTGCCCAGTCGTTGATACGGTAAGCTGGACCTGCAGTCACACCGTAGTAGGTGCCTTTCTTGTAGGTGCTACCGTAAGAATCAGATTTCTCAAGGTAAGTCAGGGAGCCGATTACGCCCCATGGGTTGTCATCCTGCTCGTAACGGTATTTTAAGTTGAAGCCCGAAACTTTGTTCAGAACGCCTTGCGCATCACCCTGAGCATAACCACCAGTAACGGTGCTGGTGCCAGCGAATGCACTTGAAGTACCTAAAGCTACTACGCAAGCTAATGCGGAAAGACATGCAATTTTTTTCATAACCACCTCAAAAAAGGGAATCAAAACAACCTTCACCACAAAAATATAACAAAAAGCAGTGTGAAACTCTGCCTCTATTACGATGTCCAAAGCAACATATGGTGTAACAGGAAGTGTCCATAATGATATATCTCTTTATTTTATAACAGCTTTTTAGCCGAAATAATATAAGACAAACTTATTGAACTTTTTCATATTAGCAGAAAATTCCTAAACCTTTGGGTAAAAATGCAGCATTTTTAGGGCGGAAAATTCTCAAACATCCTGTTGAAGCAAAAAATATTACGCTTTATTTCCCCTTTTTCTCCCAAGATTTTCACATCTCGGTACAATGGCGGGGTCATTTAGCCTGCTTCACTCGAAGGGATACCGAGTCTTTGAAAAACAATTCGCCCAATGCGCACCACTCCGGTCATGAAGCCGAGGGAGTGACAGCTGCGCCTGCCAAAATTCATAATCCTCTGGTCGCGGTTGCCATGCTGCTTATCGCCATGCTTTCTCTGCAAGGCGGCGCGGCGCTGGCAAAATCGATTTTCCCCCTTGTCGGCTCTCAGGGCGTTACGGCGCTGAGACTCAGCATGGGCTCAATCATTCTGCTCTGTTACTTTCGACCGTGGCGTTTAACCATGCGCGGCGGCAATCTGCGATCGCTGCTGATTTATGGCGTCGCGCTAGGCTGCATGAATTATACCTTCTATTTGGCAATTCGCACGGTGCCGCTCGGCGTGGCCGTTGCGCTTGAATTTACCGGCCCGCTCGCCGTAGCCATGTTCTCTTCACGTCGCGCCATCGACTTTATCTGGATTCTGCTCGCCGTCACGGGCCTGTGGTTCCTTTTGCCCCTGGGTCATAGCGTATCAAGCATTGATCTCGTAGGTGCCTGCTACGCGCTGATAGCGGGCGCTTGCTGGGCAGTCTATATTCTGGCGGGCCAACGCGCCGGCAGCAGTTATGGCCCCGGCACTGCGGCGCTGGGTTCGACGATAGGCGCGCTGATTTTCTGCCCCATCGGAATCGCACAGGCGCAGAGCGGCGTGTTTACGCTGGATATTCTGCCTATCGGCCTGGGCATAGCCCTTCTCAGTTCGGCGCTGCCCTACTCGCTCGAGATGATGGCGCTCACCCGCCTGCCCGCCAAAACCTTTGGAACCCTGATGAGTCTCGAGCCTGCCGTTGCAGCGTTGTCGGGCATTCTGTTTCTTGGCGAGCACCTCACACCGCTACAGTGGACGGCGCTGGCCGCCATCATCGCCGCATCGGCCGGTTCTACGCTGACGGCGCGCAAGCGTTCCAAATTGGACGCCCTAAAAGCCGAGCCTCATTAGCCGAATAACGCTTTGTAAAACAAATGAATTTAAAAAAGAGCGAAATATATTATTTATTTCGCTCTTTTTTTGCATCCAGCAGGCGCGATGCCTCGTATGTACAGAGGTAAGGCAAACAACTTGTCGACTCAACCTGAAGGATTACATCATGAAAACGATTATCCGTACCGCTCTGTGCGCTTCTCTGCTGTTTAGCACCGCGTCAATGGCAGCAATGATGTCCAATACCACCATGGTCGGTGGCGCTGAAATGTATCCATCGAAAAATATCGTCGAAAACGCGTTGAACTCCAAGGATCACACGACGCTGGTCGCCGCCGTCAAAGCCGCAGGTCTGGTCGATACCTTGCAGGGGAAAGGCCCTTTCACCGTCTTCGCGCCCACTAATGCCGCCTTCTCCAAACTGCCGGCGGGCACCGTCGACAATCTGGTCAAGCCTGAAAACAAGGCCATGCTGACCAGCATCCTGACCTATCACGTCGTGGCCGGGAAATACGAGATGAAAGATCTCGAAAAATTGATCAAGAAAGGCAACGGTCATGCAGAGCTGAAAACCGTAAATGGTCAACCGCTGTGGATTATGGCCAACGGTCCGCACAATATTCAGCTGAAAGATGGCAAGGGCAACATGGCCAACATCAGCACCTATGACGTCCAGCAGAAAAACGGTGTCATCGATGTGATAGATACCGTGTTGATGCCTAAATAAAATCAGCGTCTATACTAAGCTCTGTCCCGCAGGGACTGAGCCGGGGGATGCAGTACCACACCGGTGTACTGCATCCTTTGGTCTTCAGGAAGAGCGAATGAAAGAGCATGCCGAAAACCCTATTCCGCCAAGCGACAGCGTGCTGCACAAAACGCTGATGCAGGCCGTTGCCGCCGGCGATCGCCAGGCTTTTGAGCAACTTTACCGTTTGACCTCTCCCCGACTGTTCGCCGTTGCGCTGCGCATGCTGCGTCGCCACGCCTGGGCTGAAGAAGTGCTGCACGACTGCTATCTCACCGTCTGGAACCGCGCCGCAAGCTACAATGCCGCGCTAAGTTCACCCATGACCTGGCTGACGCATATTGTGCGAAACCGTGCTATCGACTGGTTGCGCGGGGCCGACAATCAGCATCTCGCGCTGGAGGAAGAGATGCAGGACGCGCTTGTCGAAGAATACTCTCAACCGCTACTTCATCTCGAACAAGACGGTGAGGCAAAAAAACTGGCGGAATGTCTGGGGCATCTCCCACCGGAACAGAGGCAAAGTCTGGTGCTGGCCTATTATCAGGGACTCTCGCACAGTGAAGTGTCCGACCATTTACAACAACCTTTGGGCACGATAAAAAGCTGGATCCGTCGCGCGCTCGACCACCTGAAGAGCTGTGTAGGCCTATGAAAACTAGACGCGAATATCACGCCGCATTGGCGGCAGAGTATGCGCTCGGCACGCTGAGAGGCCCTGCGCGCCTCAAGTTCGAGCAGCAAATGCAGCAGGACCCCGTCCTCGCCGCCGACGTGGCGCGCTGGCAGGAAGCCTTCTCACAGCTCGATAATCACCTGACGCCCGTGACGCCGCCCGACTCGGTCTGGAAAAAATTCAACTCCAGTTGCCGCCGAAACCCGTGCCGCAAGAGACGTCAGACGAAGCATCCCCGGCTGTTCAACGTAAAGGCTTTGCCCGTGCCTATCTCGGATGGGCGGTGGCGGCCGGACTGGCGGCGCTGCTGCTGGTGCCAAAAATCTGGGAAACCGCACCGCAGCGGGCCACGCCGATTGCCGTTCTGGCCACTGCCGCCGACAGCCGGATTGCCGGGCAGTGGGTGGTCACTGCCGAGAATACGGCCTCTTCCCAGAGACAGTCGCTCAGGCTGACGCCGCTACACGCTGCGCCGGTCGCAAGCGATCGTAGCCTCGAGCTATGGGTTATTCCCGCAGGAGGGAAACCCGTTTCTCTTGGCCTGGTCGATGCGCAACACGCAACGCAGTTTGCGATGACCGACTCTCTGGCCAAAGGGCAGGCGACGCTTGCCATCACGCTGGAACAGAAAGGCGGTTCGCCTACGGGACAACCGTTGGGCAGCATTCTGTTTAGCGGCAATCTGACACTCTAAAAACACCCTCCTATATTTGCAAATGGTGCCATCAACACACAGAAAATAACCCTACATAGATATCACGGGGTTATTTTTTCGAATGTAAAAGGCTAACAAGCAAAAATTGCAGATAATTCTTAATAAAGGGTCAACGTTATTAATGGAATGACAATGAAAATAAATCCCATTTAGATTTAACAATTACATATGCATTTAAATAACACGAAAAAATAACACTAAAAATCAAAGTTATAATTAAAAATAAATCGCAATGGGTTGATATTAATCCTGTTGACCCATAGGGTAGAAGGTAACGCAGTAAAATATATCTCAATGACGTAACGTGTAATATTTCAGCAATAAATGCATCAAATGATGGCTTTATTCGTCTTCGTTTCTGACGATACAAACGATAGGCAATATTTTCCAACATGATGCGAAATCGTTGCTATACTTATTTCCAGAAAGTTAATGATATCGATACAAGATAACGACTCACTAAAGAGGATATTAATGATGAGTACCGCTAAACTGGTTAAAACAAAATCTTCTGAACTTATTTTCACACGCAATGATGTTGATGAAACCACCAAAATCGAAACCGTCAAGGTACTGAACAAACTGGTTGTGGAGTTCATCGACCTGTCCCTGATAACCAAGCAGGCACACTGGAACATGCGTGGCGCAAACTTTATCGGCGTGCATGAAATGCTTGATGGTTTCCGCACGGCGATCACCGACCACCTGGATACCATTGCAGAAACGTGCCATCCAGCTGGGCGGCGTAGCGCTGGGTACTGTGCAGGTAGTGAACGACAAGACGCCTCTGAAAAGCTATCCAACCAACATTCATTCCGTTCAGGAGCACCTGAAAGCGCTGGCTGAACGTTACGGCATCGTGGCAAACGATACGCGTAAAGCCATTACGGAAGTTCAGGACGAAGACACCGCAGATATCTTCACTGCCGCGTCTCGTGATCTGGATAAATTCCTGTGGTTCATCGAAGCCAACATCGAATAACGAGTCAGGCCGCCCGCGCGCATGTCGGCACGGGCAACACAATTGCCTGATATTAAAAAGGAGAGCTTCGGCTCTCCTTTTTTGTCTTCACATCTCGCTCAATCTCTATCGCACCAAAACTGGGCACACCTGTCCCTCCACGTCCTCTTCCCCTTTCCGCACCCTTTCCTGCGCGCCAAAAAATGGCAGACATTCATTTAATCAAGACAAATTGTTAGCATATTTACGTGCTTTATGTATTTTAATGTTAATAAATGCGCAGTTTTGGAACAAAAAATAGTTTAGCCTGAGACTTCGCACCAAAATGGCACGCAATGAAATCATCAGGCACTATTTTGGTGCATTAAGGGGTATGTTTTAGCAAATCATGCCAATGAGTGGCAACTAACCCTTTGAAATAAAACGAATGTGAAAATTGGCATAACTTTTGCTTATCACAGCGCGTAACGATTAAAGGGTAGGTTCTCCCATAAATAGACATAGGAAATTGTACTTATGAAGTCGATGTTGAAGGTTTCCCTGGCCGCCCTGACGCTGGCCTTTGCAGTAAGCACACACGCAGCAGAAGAAAAACTGATCGTTGCAACGGATACCGCATTCGTTCCTTTCGAATTCAAACAGGGTGACAAGTACGTTGGTTTTGATATCGACCTGTGGGACGCGCTGGCGAAAGAGATGAAAGTCTCCTATACCCTGAAACCAATGGATTTCGACGGTATCATTCCTGCCCTGCAGACCAAGAACATCGACGTCGCGCTGGCCGGTATGACCATTACCCCACAACGCGCGCAGGCGGTTGATTTCTCCGACGGTTACTACACCAGCGGCCTGATTACCATGGTTAAAGCCAACAACACCGACATCAAGGGCGTTCCTGATCTGAGCGGTAAAGTGGTTGCAGTGAAAAGCGGCACCAGCTCCGTCAACTACATTGCCGCCAATCTGAAACCAAAAGACGTGCGTCAGTTCCCGAACATCGACAGCGCCTACATGGAACTGGGTACCGGCCGTGCCGATGCCGTTCTGTTTGATGCTCCAAACATTCAGTACTACATCAAGACTGCCGGTCACGGCAACTTCAAGACGGTAGGTCCGACCGTTGAAGGTCAGGATTACGGCGTGGCGTTCCCGAAAGGCAGCGCACTGCGCGAGAAAGTGAATGCCGCACTGAAAACCCTGCGTGCAAACGGGACTTATGCCGCTATCTACAAAAAATGGTTCGATACCGAACCTAAATAAATGCAGTAATGAGGTATAGCTTCCCGACGTGTAACGCGTCCGGCTATATCACCGGCCCTGAGTGATTGTCACCAGGGTCGGCTTTGTTTTTGTTTATCAGGAGATTAATCCATGCAGTTTGACTGGAGCGTTGTTTGGGCCGCTCTTCCTATCCTTGCCGAAGGCGCCAAGATGACCCTGTGGATTTCTATCCTGGGTTTAGTTGGAGGTCTGATTATCGGCGTCATTGCGGGCTTTGCGCGTGCATTTGGCGGCGTTGTCAGCCGAAATATTGCTCTGGTTTTCATTGAGCTTATTCGCGGTACTCCAATCGTTGTCCAGGTTATGTTTATCTATTTTGCCTTGCCAATGATGATTAGCGGTATTCGAATCGATCCCTTTACCGCCGCCGTCGTTACCATTGTGATCAACTCGGGGGCGTATATCGCCGAAATCACCCGTGGTGCAGTACAATCCATTAACCGTGGCTTTAACGAAGCGGGTCTGGCGCTGGGGCTTTCACGTCGTGCTACCCTGCGCTATATCATCATGCCGCTGGCTTTGCGCCGCATGTTGCCGCCGTTGGGTAACCAATGGATTGTCAGTATCAAAGATACTTCGCTGTTTATCGTTATCGGCGTAGCGGAATTGACACGTTCAGGTCAGGAAATCATTGCCGGTAACTTCCGTGCAATGGAGATCTGGAGTGCGGTTGCCGTTATCTATCTGATTATCACGCTGGCACTGAGCTTTGCTATGCGCCGCCTGGAACGCAAACTGAAAATTTTATGATTGAATTTAAAAACGTCTCCAAACACTTCGGGAAAACCCAGGTGCTTCACGATATCGACCTGAAAATCAATCAGGGCGAAGTTGTGGTTATCATCGGACCATCAGGTTCCGGTAAGTCTACGCTGCTGCGCTGCATCAACAAGCTGGAAGAAATTACCTCCGGCGAACTGATCGTCGACGGGCTTAAGGTCAATGACCCCAAGGTCGACGATCGCCTGATTCGTCAGGAAGCCGGCATGGTGTTCCAGCAGTTCCACCTGTTCCCGCACATGACGGCACTGGAAAACGTGGCCTTCGGCCCTGTCCGCGTGCGTGGTGCGAGCAAGGATGAGGCACAGAAGCTGGCAAAAGAGTTGCTGGCGAAAGTGGGCCTTTCAGAAAGGGCGAACCACTATCCGTCCGAGCTTTCCGGTGGTCAGCAGCAGCGCGTGGCGATTGCCCGTGCGCTGGCAGTCAAGCCGAAGCTGATGCTGTTTGATGAGCCTACTTCCGCGCTTGACCCGGAACTTCGCCACGAAGTGCTGACCGTCATGAAAGATCTGGCGGAAGAAGGCATGACGATGGTTATCGTGACCCACGAAGTCGGCTTTGCCGAGAAAGTGGCATCGCGCCTTATCTTTATCGATAAAGGCCGTATTGCCCAGGATGGCCCTCCGGCCGAGCTTATCGGCAACCCGCCAAGCGAACGTCTGCGCGAATTCCTGCAACACGTTTCTTAATGAAAAAGGCCTCTTTCGAGGCCTTTTTTAATGCTATCCGTGAGACGCTGCAGGCACTCAGCCCCAGCGTTTACCGACCCAGGCTTTCTGCTGTGACGTCGTCAGGAAGGTCCAGGCGACGAAACGGCTGACTTTCTGCCCCTGCGCCATCTCTACGGTCTTGACGTTGGTGGCTCCGGCTTCTTCCAGCGCGTCATAAATCAGTGGCAGCGTAGTCTTCTTGGAAATCAGCACAGTGAACCACAGGCAGTTGTTGCCTTTGGTCGCGCTCTCTTCCACCATGCGCTCGACGAAAGCTTCTTCGCCACCTTCACACCACAACTCATTGTGCTGGCCGCCGAAGTTTAATTCCGACTTGTCGCCACGACGATCGGTGCCGAGGTTTTGGCGCTTGCGCTGACTGCCGGCGGCGGCCTCTTCGGCCGAGGCGTGGAACGGCGGATTACACAGGACCGCGTCGTAACGCTCGTCGTGACGAATGATGGTATCGAAAATCCGTGGCGGCTTGGCCTGCAAACGGAAACGCACCTGATTGGTCAGCAACGGGTTGGTCGCCACAATCTTTTTCGCAGCCGCCATCGACACAGCGTCGATTTCGCTCGCCGTGAAACGCCAGCCGTATTCACGCAGGCCAATGATGGGATAAATACAGTTGGCGCCTACGCCGATATCCAGAATCGCAATGTTTTTGCCCTGCGGGATAACGCCGTTATTGTTACCGGCCAGCAGGTCCGCCAGATGGTGAATGTAATCGGCGCGGCCCGGGATGGGCGGACACAGGTAATCGGCCGGAATATCCCAGTTTTCAATCTGATAGAAATGACGCAGCAGCGCGCGGTTCAGGGCTTTAACGGCCTGCGGATCGGCAAAGTCGATCGACAGATCGCCCCATTTGTTTTCGGCCACAAAAGGTTCAAGCTCCGGGCTGCTGGCGATCAGTGCCGGAAAATCATAGCGGCTGCGATGGCGATTTCGCGCGTGAAGCCCGCTTTTTCCTGCGGGAAAACAATCTTTTTATCCTGCGGAATCGCTTTCTTTCTTTCCACCTGAATGACTCTCCAATATCAATGTTAAGCTCGCCCGCATGCCGACCGATGATGTCGGGCCGCAACGGCGGGTAAAATTCTGCCGCGTAAGATAACACAAACGGCAGCCCGTGGCTGTGGGCATCACACACCCGGCCACTGTGTGTAGGTTCGGAATCGGTTAGGGTATTGAGAAACTGTACTATTGTTGATCAATGAAAGTTTTTTGCCGAAATAATTTAACCAGGAAAAGGTGAATCATGAGCTCCGACGACCGCTATTTCTATGAACCTGCCAAAGGACACGGCCTGCCGCACGACCCGCTGAACGCCATCGTCGGGCCTCGCCCCATCGGCTGGATAGCGTCACGCAGCGCGCAGGGCCAGCGCAACCTCGCGCCTTACAGTTTCTTCAACTGTTTCAACTACCGTCCACCGATTATCGGATTCGCCAGCAGCGGCTGGAAAGACAGTGTGAAAAATATCGTCGAAACCGGCGAATTTGTCTGGAACCTGACGACACGCAGTCTGGCCGTGAAAATGAATGAAAGTTCGGCCTCGCTCGAGCATGGGCGCGATGAATTCGAGTTTGCCGGTCTGACCCCCGTGCAGGGCAGCATCGTCAAGGCCGATCGGGTACTGGAAAGTCCGGTGAATTTTGAATGCAAACTCTCGCAATGTATTCAGCTGCAAGGCGCGGCGGGCGAGAAAATCGATACCTGGCTGGTGCTCGGCGAAGTCGTGGCGGTGCATATTGCGCGTCATCTCCTCAATGAGGAAGGCGTCTACCAGACGGCTCTTGCCGAACCAGTGCTTCGTGCGGGCGGTCCTTCAGCCTATTACGGCATTTCTGAGGCACTGCGTTTCGACCTGACTCGCCCCGACGCCCGCTAAAAAAACGTCCCCTTCTCGTCGAAGAGAGGGGGACGCTTGCTTTATTTGCCCAAATAGGTCTGCTCGACGAAATCGGCAAAGTCCTGACACATGGCTTCATCGCCTTCGGCGTTATCGGCCAGCACACGATGACCATCAACCACGCGAATATGCACGTTGAGGTCAAAATCGGCGGCAGGCTGTTCACGCGCAGCGGCGCTGGCCATCACCTGCCGGGCTTCTTGCCATGCGGATTCCACCGTTTGATTGCAGGCCTGCGCCAGATAATCGGGATTAAAACCCTCACCCGTCAGGCTACGCAGCGTCTCGTCGTGCGTCACACTGTTGCCCGGCGTCCAGTAATGTTTTGCCAGATCGGGGCCGATCGCGGGGTTATCGGTTAAATAGCCGTCGCGTTTGAGGAAGAAGGCCCGCGTTTGTTCAACCGCCATCAACGCGAGAAGATAGCCCTGATAAGAGCATGCAGACTCGAGTGACAACAGGTGCGGCACCGCCAGCGTCGGCCTTGGGCTTCCGGCCACGCCGAGAATATGCGTTTCAACGTCGCGCGCCAGCGCCGTTATCGCCTCTGGCGTACATTTTTCTTCCGGCCACTGATAGAGTTGCCACTCAAAATACGGCATGAGCAGAATATGGCGCTCGTTGAAGGCACGCATCGGCTGACGCGCGGCAATACTCTGCTCAATCAGGGCATCCGGTACGGGTTCGCCGCGTTCATTTTTCGCATAGCGTTTTAACCAGTCGGCATCGTCCAGCAGGCTGTCGCAGAACATCGACTGGGTTTCGGCGTAGGCCATTGACGTCGGCGGAAACTCCTGCGAGAAACACGGCGCATTTTGGCGAATATTGGCGAAATGCGCGGCATGGCCGCCTTCATGGAACAGGGTATTCAAACCGCTCGCGCCGCTGCCGACCTGATCGGGCTTCGCCAGACTGGTAAAGTTGATGACGGCGGGCACCCAGGTGTCGCCATCAACGAAAGGCGGCACCGGTCCATGCATAAAACCGTTTTCATATTTACCTTCGCGCACCAGCAGGTCGAGCTGCATCTCCGCGCCGTTGAAACCGATGTTGAGCCGTTTGAAGCTGTTTATCCAGCGGCCCAGCGAATCGGCGAACGGGAAATAGGGATCCAGCTGACGCGTCACGTCGCCCGCGCTGGCATAGCGGATGTTCCACGGCATCAACGCGCCATCTCCCTTGCGGGCCACCAGCTCGTTCAGGCTGCGCACATTGCCTTCGCGCGTCTGTTCTTCAAAGCGGTCGAGAATGGCGAACAGTTGCTCGGGCGTCATCTGCTCGGTTTTATTGATTTTGTAATCGAAATAGTTGCGATATCCCAGCTGACGGGCAAAACGGTTACGCAGCGCGATAAGCTCAGGGAAACCATTTTGCAGCAGCCACTGCTCCAGTTCGCGCAGCGCAACCTGAGAACTGCGGCGATACTCTTCGTTTTCGTTGGTGGCCTGATTGGTCAGCAGCTCGCCCAGCGAGGCGGCCACCTGCTCGCCCCGGCTGTTCAGGTGCAGCAAGCGATGCTGTTTGCGTTTGTTATAGAGCGCGGATTCGGCCTCGATAATCTCGTCGAGCAGCGCCTGTGCCTGTGGATCTTCAATCGCATTGCAGTCAAAGAAGCGGTACCAGCCTTGCAGACCGGCCAACAGCGCATCGCGCGCCTCACTCTTTGGCTCGGCTTCGACGGCGGCCAGATGCTCGCGCAATTCGGCCAATCGACCCGGATTGGCAACAAAGCGTTTAAAGGCGCTTTCAGCGGCGGAAAAGCGGGCGGAAATCGTCTCGTCTCCGGTGCCCATATAGTTTTGCCAGAACAACTCTTCTTTGGTTTTATGAACCTTGAGATAGTCGCGATTCAGTGTCGCGAAATAGTCCTGTGAAGATTTCATAGCGTCCCTCGTGGCTGAAAGTTAAAGAGATTATCCATCAAGTGTAAGGTGACGCCGAAGGTCTGTCGACGTCACTCAGGCTAAAAAGCGCCTCGACCTTTAGCCGTGCGGCGGGCAGGTCGGCGGCCATGTCGGTTGCCACCAGGCAGCACGCGAGCTGATTGAGAATCGCCTCGGGCACGGCGACCTCGCCTTCAAGACAGCGGGTTATCCACGCCGCCGTGGTGTGTGCGTCGCGGGATGCAGGGAGATCCTGCGCGGCAAACGCCTGACGCTCGTGCAGGATGCGCTGCCCGCCATCGGTAATCAGATGCACCGGCGCGCTGCGCAGCGGATTGGCATAGACTTCGCCTTCCGTCCCTTGCGACAACAGCGCCCGGCCCGAAATATCATGGAAGAAAGAGGAGACGCGCTGGATGTATTCCGGGTGCGACACGCTCGCGAGCCGCAGTGCGGATTGCTGGCGAAACGGCGTTGCCAGCTTGGCTAGCGTATGGCTGCTGTTGCGCACGCCCATCTGCCAGCGCAGTTGAAGCTGTTTGTCGATGGCCGGACACAGGATTGAAACCGGAATAAATACGGGGCCGCGTCCTTCATCCAGCCACGTTTGTGCAGCTTGCGCGGAGGTAGCGGGCGCCATGCCCAGCGCCGCGAAAATTTCATGGCTGGTGACACGGCTCGGATCTTCCGTCACGCCGTGCACCACGACCGGCAGACCCAGCCGATGCAGCAATATCGCCAGTAGCGGCGTCAGGTTGGCCTGCTTGCGCGCGCCGTTATAACTCGGGATAACCACCGGCATGGGGCGATGGGCAGGCGCGGTTAGCTCGAGGGTCTGCTCTTCCATCGCCTGATAAAAGCCGAGCATCTCCTGCTCGGCTTCTCCCTTGATTCGAAAGGCAATCAGCAAGCCGCCGAGTTGCAGGTCGGGCACGTCGCCCGCCAGCATCAGTCGATACAAGGCCAGCGCCTGTTCTTTGTCGAGATCGCGGGCATGATTTTTTCCGCGCCCGACTTCTTTGATAATTTTAGTAAAATCCATTGCTCTACCCTCACCTGCGAATGACTCCAGCATAACCCAGCCTGCGCCTTGACGTCATTCGGAAAGGGCCAAACCCGCACTAGCGGCGTCGACGGGCCTTGATCACTCTGGTTTTCTTGAGCGGAACATATTTGTTGAAGCCGGGTTCCGGCATTTCGCGTTGCTCGATAGGGAAAACCGGCAGCGCGGCCAGCAGTCGCGGGCCGTAGTTTTTGGTCAGCAAACGCCTGTCATAGATGACGATTTCACCGCGACACTCGTGGCTGCGGATAAGCCGCCCCACTTGCTGAATCAGATTAAACGAGGCGCTCGGCAGACTCTGCACTTCAAACGGATAACGTTTCAGGGTTTTCAGCCATTCGCCTTCCGTGAGGATGACCGGGCTGTCGATAGGCGGGAAGGCAATCTTGTGGATATGCACCTGCGTCAGCAAGTCGCCTTTCAAGTCCAGCCCTTCGGCGAAAGATTGCAGCCCGACCAGCACGCTGACCTGCCCCGCCTCGACGCGCTCGCGATGCGCTTCCACCAGCCGATAGCGAGGCTGGTCGCCCTGCACCAGTAACATCAGTCGCAGGTCAGGCAACAGCTCGACAAACTGCTGCAACGCGCGATTGCTGGCAAACAGCACCAGCATGCCGCGATGTTTTTCGCTCGCCAGTTCGGCACGGAAGAAATCGCTCATCTCCTGAATATGCTGCGCTTCGTTGGCCATCAGCGGTTCGGTGCGCATCTGCGGGATGACGATTTTGCCCTGCTCGACATGATTAAACGGCGAATCCAGACTGATAAACTGGTCGCCCGCCTTTTCATTCAGGCCGCTCATCTCCTGCAGACGCGAGAAACTGTTCAGCGATCGCAGCGTGGCCGAGGTCACGACCACGTGCGGCACTTTGCGCCAGAGCATTTTTTCCAGCTGATCGCTCACGCGAATGCCGACGCAGTGAAACACCAGATGTGTCTGGTTATCGAAAAAGGCGCGCGTCACCCATTTGCCGATGGGCGCGTTGGAGGCTTTATCGAGCGCTGCCAATCGCCAGAGTTTGGTCATGGTTTCGAGATAGCCGAGCATGCGGCTCATCTGCAAGATAGCGCGGTGCAGGCGGGCAATATCGTGTTTGCCGGTCTTCTCCGCCAAATCGTTGAGCATGTATTCGGCCAGGCTGCGCAGTGCATCGGTCAGCTTGAACAGGCGCGCGCAAAGTTCGGTCAGCTCGGGTGGCAGCGCGCCCATCTCGAAGCGATATTCCGCCTCGGGCACGTCGGCCGGCACATAAACCGTTATTTGCTGTTCAATCAGCAGCAACAGCTCGCGCATTTCGGCAACGTGATTGTGCAGACGTTCGGCGTTGGCGAGCGGCGGCGGATTTTTGGGAGTAAACAGCGCAATGCACTGCTCAATCTGGCGCATGAAGTTATCGAGTTGCAGATGATTCCACACGGCGGTGATTTCGGCATCGACCTCCAGCGCATCGCGCGCCACTTCAGGCAGATGATGGCCTTCGTCGAGCACCAGCAGCAGATCCTTGGCATTGGGCAGCACCGATTCCGATTCCAGCGCGGCCATCACCAGCGCGTGATTGGTGACCACCACATCGGCACTCTCAATCTCTTTTCGCGCCACAAAATACGGGCATTCGCGGTAATAGTGGCAGTTACGTCCCAGACAGTTGGCCTTGTCGGTACTGAGTTTCAGCCACAGCGGATCGTCGATGGTTTTTTTGTAGTGATCGCGTAGACCGTCCCACTCATAGCGGGCCAGCGCTTTTTCGAGCGTTGCACAAAATTGCTGCTCTTCCCCGGTTGACGGCGCCAGTTCATCGTCCAGAAACAGCCCGAGATCGCCCTGCGCATTTTCATTGCTCATCATCGACAGGTTTCGCGGGCACACGTAGCGCCCACGGCCAAAGGCCCCGGTGAATTTCAGGTCGGGAATGATCTTTTTGAGCAGTGGCAGATCTTTACTGAAAATTTGATCCTGCAGCGCGACGTTGGCGGTGCTTATCACCAACGGTTTTTCTTCGGCGCGGCTCACGGCAATTCCAGGGATCAGGTACGACAGGGTTTTGCCGACGCCGGTTGGAGCCTCGATGGCAAGGTGGCGGGCAGAATCGCTGGTCAATGCCTTCGCGACCTCAGCTATCATCTGACGCTGCGGGGCTCGGGAGATAAAATCCGGAATTTGCTGCTGTAGGGCTTTGTACCACTGACTAATCTGATCTTTTACTGCGGAGGACAGCGCCATGCATCTCTTATCGTTTTCATAGGTTGCCGTCATTGTCCCACACTCGCCTGCCCACGTCAGCCGCAAATTGATGACATCGCCATTTAATTAGCAAGCTTATTAAAATCATTCACTTATTTTATTTATCGCCTTTTTTCGCTGTCATAAATTGATCACAAATATAAGGTAAAAATCTCTCGCTGCAAAAATTCCCACACGAGATGGAAATAACAGCACATACGATGACAGCGTCTTTTAAATAAAACGTGACACTCACGTTTAAACATAAATACAGGGTTTAAAATGAAACGTAATCTTCTGGCAATATTAATTCCATCATTACTGATTGCCACAGGCGCACATGCAGCGGAAATTTATAACAAGGACGGAAATAAACTCGATCTTTATGGTCGTGTCAAAGCCGAACATTATTTCTCTGATGCAAGCAGCAGTGATGGTGACCAGAGTTATGTCCGTTTTGGCTTTAAAGGTCAGACAAAAATCAGCGATGCCCTGACCGGTTATGGCCAGTGGGAATATCAGGTTGCCGACAACGTCTCCGAAGCGCAGGGTACCTCCGGTTCAAAAACCCGTCTCGGGTTTGCAGGGCTTAAATTCAACCAGTGGGGATCTTTTGACTACGGCCGCAACTACGGTGCGCTGTATGACATCGCGGGCTGGACCGATATGTTCCCGGAGTTTGGCGGCGATGGCTACACCAAGGCCGACCGCTTCATGACCGGTCGCGGCAACGGCATGGCGACCTACCGCAACCGCGGCTTCTTCGGGTTGGTCGACGGCCTGAATATCGCCCTGCAATACCAGGGTAAAAATGACGACAGCTCAACCCGCACCGCCAGCACCTCGAACGGTGACGGCTATGCAGCGGCCCTGACCTATGATATCGGCGCGGGCATCAGCGCGGGTGCCGGTTACACGTCTTCCGACCGCACCAATACCCAGGCCAATTCCGCATTGGGCGACGGCGATAAAGCCACCGCCTGGAACGCCGGCCTGAAATACGATAATAACGGCGTTTATCTCGCCGCTATCTATGCCGAAACCCGTCGCATGATTGCCATTAACGTTCCGGCCGGTTCTTCAAGTCAGACGCCTGCCGCAGTCAGCGGTTACGCCGATAAGGCCCAGACATTTGAAGCCGTCGCGCAATATCAGTTCGACTGGGGTCTTCGTCCGTCATTGGGTTATGTACAAACCAAAGCCAAAGATATTGAAGGCGTGGGTGATGCCGACCTGATTAAATATATTGACGTCGCTGCAACCTATTATTTCAATAAAAATATGTCGACATTCGTTGATTATAAAATAAACCGCCTTAGCGATGATAATAAATTAGGTCTGAATAATGACGACGTCGTGGCATTGGGTCTGACCTACCAGTTTTAACCGCCTTATAACTCGAAATGCCCTCGCTTTACCTTTATTTTCTGAATCTCTTGCCGGGCTCATCACCCGGCTTTTTTACGTCATAGGAAATGATTATTTCTGAAAAATAATGGTATTTTCAACCTGTTCCAGCCCGCTGAATCTGCTACATTTTAACCTCTTCGTTTAGGCAAAGACCGCTCTACACTCACACAGGAAGAAAACCATAATGATGAAAAAAGCTTCGCTTTACGGCACGGGTGCGCTGGTATTTCTGGCGCTGACAGGATGTGCCCAGCAGTCCAAATCCGAGGCCGCCGCGCAGTTAAACGATCAATCGGTCATGGCGCTGAACTGGTTCCAGCAGTCGGGTGAATATCAGGCGCTGGCCTATCAGGCCTTTACCACCGCGACCTACGCGTTTGACAAATCCCAGTCGTTAACCGGCAAACCGAAAGCGGTAGTGGTCGACCTCGACGAAACCATGATAGACAACAGCGCCTACAGTGCGTGGCAGGTTAAAGCCAACAAGCCGTTCGACGACAAGACCTGGTCGCAATGGACGCAGGCTAAAGAGGCCACCGCCGTACCGGGCGCGGTGAGTTTTGCCCAATATGTCGACAGCCACGGCGGAATAATGTTCTACGTCTCCAACCGTGACCACAAGGACTACGCCGCGACGGTTGCCAATCTGCAACGCCTCGGCTTCCCGAACGTCAATGAGCAGACGGTCCGGCTGAGCACCACGACCTCCAACAAGCAGGCCCGCTTTGACGCCATCAAGGCCGAAGGCTACAGCATCGTGCTGTATGTGGGTGACAACCTGAACGATTTCGGCGCGCTGACCTATCACAAGAGCAACGCCGAACGCCGCAACTTCGTCAACAGCAACCACAACAAGTTTGGCACCCAGTTTATCGTGCTGCCCAACCCGCTGTACGGCGATTGGGAAAGCGGTCTGGCACCGGGTTACAACAAGTTGACGCCCGAACAGAAACTGAAAGTACGCGACGATGCGCTGAAATCCTGGAGTGGAAAAGCCTAGATAGGGGCATCAGGTTTCCGTCTGCGAAATCCGTAGCCACAGGGCATTGAGACAAGGCGTTATCGCACGAAGGCAGGAGGTGGAAGGTGCGACCTCTTGCCTGTTTGCGCCCGTTCTTCTTGCCAACGCGTCGTCAGATTTTCTTGTACATCACACTGGTCGATTCCAGAACGCCTTTCGTGGACATGGCGTAGTCCGGAATAATGCCGGAAAGCTCATAGCCGAGCGAATGGTAGAGCGCCTGCGCCTCGCTATTGGTCACGGTATCGAGCACCAGAAGGGATTTGTTTTCGCTTTTGGCTACCTTTTCAATCATCTGCATCAGCTTTCTGGCAATTCCCTGCCTTCTTGCCTCTGGATGCACCAGCAACTTCACCACGTCGGCGCGATGTTCACCGTTACCGGGCATGTCGGTGACCAGCTGAACCGTGCCGACTATTCTGCCTTCCAGCCGCGCGACCAGAATGCGGCGATCGCCTGCGGCAAAGGCAGGCAACAGCTGATGCCAGAAGGCCAGCGCTTCGGCCTGCCCGAAAGGCGGTACAAAGCCGACGCTTGCCCCCAGCGCCACGCAACCTTCAAGTGTTTCGCTCAAACTCAGCAGATCGGCGCGCGAAAAATCCTGCGAATACGGCTCTTTTTTTAATTCACTGATGACTAACACGTGTTTTAATCCTTGAGATCGAGGGTGATAAATTCATAATAAACAACAATCCCTCGCGGTTGGCAACTTGTACAAGCACATTAAACGTGTACAAGTTGCCAGCGTAGGATTAGAGTAAGAACAAGCTGAGTCATTTAACGGAATATCTATATGTCTTTGTACAGCATCGGCGAGGTCGCACGCATTTGCGGCATCAATCCTGTCACACTGCGCGCCTGGCAGCGACGTTACGGTCTTCTCAAACCTCAACGCACTGAAGGTGGACACCGTTTATTTGATGAAAACGATCTCGAAACCATCCGCACCATTGTCGGCTGGATCAACCGCGGCGTCCCCGTTAGTCAGGTAAAAGGCCTGCTGGAAGAGACACCGGCACCGCAGACCAGTGGCTGGAGTCAGCTTGAACAGCAGTTGATGAGCGTGGTGCAGGAAGAAAAAACCCCCAGAATTCGTCAGTTGATTACCGAATTAAGTCGCGAATATCCGGCTGAAAATCTGGTCAACAATGTGCTCCGCCCTCTGCGCTCACGTCTTTCTTCAAATCCCTCAACCCATTATCTGCGCGGTCTGCTGGACGGTATTCTGATTGAACACGCCGTGGGCTGCATGAGCACGCAACATAAGAAAACGGGCAATAAAGCGCTATTGATGGGATGGGGAGATATCGACCGCATCGAGCTGTGGCTCGAGGCCATCGTGCGCAGCAGTGCCGGATACCAAATCGATCTGCTGCCCGACCCGTTCGTCGACCCGCAGGTGGAGAGTGTCAAGGCCGAGCAGATTTTGCTGTGGGCCGAAGGCCGCCTTAACCGCATCCAGCGGGCAAAATATCAGCATTGGCTGGAGTCCGGCGTACCGATTACGCTGCTGGGCAGCGCGGCCGTATTGATGCAATCCACAGATGAAGAAGCCGCCGAAAACGAAGGCGAGCCGCACGGCGTTTAGGCGGCGGCCCTCTGTTTGACGACCTTATCCCGAAAAAACCGACTTCCCGGGATTATTCGGCGGCGTCAGGGTCTTTCAGCGCGGGTTTGAATACAAAACGCCCGAGCGTCACCAGCAATACCGCTCCCAGAATCACGCCCAGCGCCAGCCATTCCACCGGCGACAATGACTCTCCGGCAAAGCCAATCCCGAGCAACACGGCAACGACAGGATTCACATAGGCATAGCTTGTCGCTATCGCAGGTCTGACCGTCTTTAGCAGAAACATGTAGGCGCTGACGGCAATCATCGAGCCAAAGACCACCAGATACGCCAGCGCCGCAAAACCGGCGGGTGACGGCACCTCGTGCAGACGTTCTCCGGCAAGAGAGCTTGCAATCAGCAGCGCGACACCGGCAATCAGCATCTCTGCCGCCCCGGCCATCAGCCCTTTCGGCAGTGTCACCCGTGCGCTCAAAACGGAGCCAAACGCCCAGCTCAACGACGCCATCAGAATCAGCAAAGCTCCCCAGGGATTGCCGTTGAGATTACTGCCGGTGTTCAGCAACACAATGCCGAACAGGCCGATTGCGACACCCGCCCACTCGAGACGACTGTTTGGCATGCCCCACATGCGGCTAAAACACAGGGTAAACAGCGGGACCGTGGCAACCATGACGGCCGCAATGCCCGAGGGCACATCAAGGTGTTCGGCGACGGTCACCAGCCCGTTGCCCACGGCGAGCAGGAGAATGCCAATCATACCGGCCGCCAGCCACTCGCGCAGCGCAGGCACGCTGTGGCCGCGCAGCAGCAGAAAAATAAACATCACGATGCCTGCCGTCAGGAAACGCAGACCGGCCATCATGAGCGGCGGCCAGCTTTCGACCCCGACGCGAATGACCAGATAGGTCGACCCCCAAATGAAATAGAGAGCAAAGAGCGCAGCAATCAGCGGCAGGAGCGAACGCAGGGCCGGAAGTGACATGGTATGAACTTATCAATGAAAAAGAGAGGCGGATAGTTAACGCCATCAAGGCACTGATGAGCAAGTTAACGCGTGCTATTGACCCAAAATTTCACGAGCGGCGCACGCAAAAGGGGGATGTAGAAAAGCATTCGCACAAATTATGACTGTGTCACCCCGCCTAAACGTCTTATAATCACAGCCTCTGTTTTTAACGAAGCTCGGCAAAAATGAATAATCTAGGTAAAAAACTGTTTATCGCCCTGTTTGGTCTTATGGCCATCGGCGCTATCGGCGGCGTGATGGTCGCAGGCTATGCCATTGTTATCGAAGAGCCTGTTAAGATGCCCGCCAGTGTACCGACGCCCTCTGCTGCGCCAGCCTCCTCTTCGACAGCCTCCTGAGACCTGCCGCGGCCAGGTCTGCTCATTTGCCGGCGCGATCCCGCATCGCGCTGCAACGTATTCACCTGCTGAATAGTTAACAGAATTCTCATTGAATATGAGCATTATTTTCCTTGCAGGCATTTATTTATAATGGCGGCTGATGTTTCCTGAATAATATTAAAAAGGAATGAATCATGCTGGCTATCTCAAGAAATATCCTTAGAAGTTCGCCCCTAAATCAACATATTGCCGTGTGGAACAAAGTCCCGACGCCCCGAGAAATGGTTGAAAGATTAAAAACCATAAATAATCGCAATATCGATTTCACGCCGACTCCGCCCAGACCCGCACGCGGGAAAATATTTTTCACCGCCGAGTTTCGCCAGCAGCAGACGGGTAAAAATGCGCTGGCCTACTCCGATGCGCTCTCCGACATGTTGCGTGGAACATCGCGTGAAACCTCGCGCCGCGTGCTGCGTCGTCATGATGAAACGCCCACTCCCTCTCGCGGTAACCCGAATGTTATCTCCCTATCAACCGCCAGGCCCAAACCGCCTTCCTGTTCAACGCCAACGCCCGCCGCGCCGTCATTCGTCACGATAACGCCCGAAGACATTGCCACGCCTTACGATGAATTTATCGCCTCTGCGGAGAAAATTCATCAAAGCTTGTTGAAAGCGGTGAATATCTTGTCCCAGTTTTCCGAAGACAACGGCACGGCGCATTATTTGAAATCCGTGGTGTCATCGTAATTATCGCTGCGCGCGGGATTGCCCATATTGTAAACGTCGGCTCCAGCGTTCAAAGGCCATGTCGACAATAATCGCCAGCAGCGCAATGACCAATGCTCCCTGCAAAACGTAGGCCGTATTGAAGCCGCTGAGGCCGATAATAATCGGCGAGCCTAGACTCTGCGTGCCGACGGTTGCGGCAATGGCCGCCGTCCCGATATTGATAATCACCGAGGTGCGAACACCCGCTAAAATCACGGGCGAGGCAAGGGGCAATTCGACGCGGCTCAGAATTTGCCAACGGCTCATGCCAACCCCTTCGGCAATCTCGCGGGCAGAAGACGGCACCGACTCGATGCCCGCGATCGTGCCTTGCAAAATCGGCAGCAAACCGTAGAGCACCAACGCAATAATCGCCGGTTTTTCACTGAAACCCATCACCGGCACCGCAACGGCCAGCACGGCCACCGGCGGAAAGGTCTGCCCCATCGCGACCAGCGTCTCGACCAGCGCGCGAAACTCCCTGCCAGCCCGCCGCGTTACGCCAATACCCGCCAGCATGCCGATAACAACGGCAATAAGACTGGAGATGCCGACCAGCAGCAGATGCGCGATAACCAGACTGGCAAAGCTGTCCTGAAGATACACCGGACGATCCAGCGCCGGAAACAGCGCATGGAACAGCCAGCCGAGCGAACTCATGCCAAACACCAGCGCGAGAAAAGCTACGATGACCCAGCCAAGCGGATCACACACCACGCGCCTCACCCGCGACGCACCGGCCTTCATGCACCCTCCTGGTCTCGGCAATCAGGTCGGAGAAATGCAGCACGCCCAGAGACTGTCCGCTTTCATCCACCACCGGCAATCGCTCGGTATGACGGGCGACAAATACCGACAGCGCTTCACGCAAGGTCATGGAGGCGGCTATCGGCTCGCCTGCCGCCTGTTCACCCCGCCGCGTTCTGTCGCCAACCTGCGCCAGCGACAAAAGCTTGATGCCCATGTCACTGCGGCCAAAGAAGTCGCGCACAAACGGCGTAGCCGGGCGCGTCAGCATGTCGAGCGGCGTGCCCTGCTGCACGATTTTGCCTTCTCCGAGCAGCACGATGCGGTCGGCCAGCGCCAGCGCCTCGTCGATATCATGCGTCACCAGCACAATGGTGCGGCCCGACATCTGATGAATACGGGCAATCTCGTGTTGCAGCGTGGCGCGGGTGACGGGGTCCAGCGCGCCAAAAGGTTCATCCATCAGCAACACTTCCGGATCGGACGCCAACGCGCGCGCCACGCCCACCCGTTGCTGCTGACCGCCGGAAAGCTGATGCGGATAGCGCTGGCGAAACTGCTGCGGGTCCAGATGCAGCAACGTCATCAACTCCGTCACGCGATCGCGGATTCTGGCTTTCGGCCATTTCAGCAACTGCGGTACCGTGGCGATGTTCTCCTCCACCGTCCAGTGCGGAAACAGGCCAATCGATTGAATGGCGTATCCCATGCGGCGGCGCAGATCCTGCGCGCGAAATTTTTCGATGGGCTCGTCGGCGAAGGTGATTTGCCCTCTGTCGTGTTCAATCAGTCGATTGATCATTTTCAGAGTGGTCGATTTGCCCGACCCCGAGGTGCCAATCAGCACCGTAAATTCGCCCCTGGCAATGTGCAGGTCGATATCCTGCACCACCGCCTTGCCCGCAAAGTGTTTACTGACGCCGGAAAAAGTGATCATCTGCGTGCGGTCTCCAGCATTGAGACAAGAAATTTAAAGATACCGTCGACGATCGCGGCCATCAGCACCAACGGGATCACGCCGAGCAGCACCAGATCCAGCGCGCTGCTCAACAGGCCCTGAAACATGATGGCGCCCAATCCGCCTGCGCCAATCAGCGCGGCCACCATCGCCATGCCAACGGTCTGCACGGCCACAATCCGCACGCCGGAAAGAATGACCGGCAGCGCAATCGGAAACTGGACCTTGAGAAAAACCTGGGCACGGTTCAGCCCCATGCCGGTCGCGGATTCGATAACCGCAGGCGCGACGGAATGCATCCCCGCAATCACGCTGCGCACCAGCGGCAGCAACGAATACAGCACCAGCGCGATTATGGCCGGGGCTGCGCCAATGCCGCTGATGCCATGTGCGCCCAGCCACGGGATTGCGCGTGCCAGTCCGGCAAGCGGTGCCAGCAGCAGGCCAAAAAGCGCAATCGACGGCAAGGTTTGAATAATATTTAACACGGAGAGAATCGGTGGCCGCCAGCGTGGCGAACGGCTACAGAAAATACCGAGCGGCAAGCCGATAGCCAGCGACGGTACCAGCGTGCCGACAAGAATTCCCAGATGCTGCCAGAGAGCGGCATCAAAGACGTCGGCCCGATTGTCATACTCTTTGAGAAGCGAAAGCTGGGACAGCGCGCCGCTGGCCAGCAGAAAAATGACGGGCAGCGCGAGCTGAACGTTCAACACCACCCGCCAACTGTGATTGGCGGTGAAACGGCTGATGGCATCGGACGCGATAAGCAGACACAGCGCAGTGGTCGCCCAGAAACCGCCGCCAAACGAGATTCGCGCCAGGCTGTCTTCATCACCGCCCGTCAGCACTTCGGCCTGATGCCCTGCCAGCGCCACCAGCGCCGTGAACAACACCTCGGCCAGCATCAGACTGGCGAGATAACTCCCCTTCGACGGCGTGATGAACACCAGAACCAGCAGCAGAATCACGGGCAGCAGAAGCAGCGCGTTGATTCCCGAGAGCAGGCCGGGCAGCGGGATCCCCTGCCCCGACATCAATCGATTCGGCGCATGTGTGACAAAGGCCAAACCGGTTCCGGCAGCCATCAGCAGCAGCAAAAGCGTAAGCAGTACGCGATTTTTAACCCCAATATTCAAACTCTGTCTCCCTGCCTACGCCGGTTTCAGATTACGACTTCGCCTTGACGAATCCTTTCTGCTGCAGATATTTTGCCGCCACTTTCCTGGCGTCTGCGCCACCTACAGCAATCTGCGCGTTGAGTTTTTGCAGCGTTGGGCCATCCAGCGAGGCGAAGACCGGTTTCAGCAACTCGGGAATTTGCGGATATTCTTTCAAAACGGCTTCACGAATAATCGGCGTAGGCGCATAGATAGGCTGTACGCCTTTAGGATCCTGCAAGGTTTGCAGACCCAGCGCAGCAACCGGACCGTCCGTGCCATAAGCCATTGCGGCATTCACGCCAGACGTTTTCTCGGCCGCTGCCTTGAGGGTCACGGCGGTATCGCCACCGGCCAGCGACAGCAGCTGGTTCTGTTTCAGTTTGAAATCATAGGCATTTTCAAAGGCGGGCAGCGCATCGGGACGCTCGATGAATTCCGCCGAGGCCGCCAGCTTGAAGTCGCCGCCGCCGTTAATCCATTTACCAAGGTCTGACAGCGTTTGCAGATGATTCGCCGTGGCGATGTCCTGACGTACTGCAATCGTCCAGGTATTATTGGCCGGAGACGGGTCGAGCCAGACAATCTTGTTCTGATCGTAATCGAGCTTTTTCACCTTGTCATAGCCCTGACGGGCGTTTTTCCAGGCCGCATCTTTTTCATCGGAGAAGAAAAATGCGCCGTTTCCGGTGTATTCCGGATAGATATCGATTTCGCCGGCCGTGATCGCGCCGCGCAGCACTTTAGTGTTGCCCAGTTGCAGTTTATTGGTGGTTTTGATGCCGTTGGCATCGAGTACCTGAATAATCAGATTCCCCAGCAGCGAGCCTTCGGTATCGATTTTCGAGCCAACCTTGACGTTTTCCGCTGCCTGCGCAGAAAGACTCAGGCTACCGAGCATCGCCAGTGCCGCTGCGGCAGCTATACTTCTCAAACGAATATTTCCTGTTGCGCGCGCCATGTTATTTTCCTCTTGACGGGTAAAAGAGCGGCCGGGATCAAAGTAAAAAGTTGAAAATCCGTACATAAAATGAAGTGTTAAAAGGATAGTTCAAATTATGACGAGAGCACAAAACGGCCAGTCATAAAAACAGGTGCGGGAAGAGGAGTAAACTGACTTTACGTGCTTAGCTTTATCAAAATTTCGCTGAAAACATCCGAATGAATACAGCCCGCGACCACGCGGCATTTAATCGAATAATGAGGCAATTATGAGCAATGAGACCCCCTTTAGAACCATTCACGCCGCCGTTGTCGACAACCATCAACACCTGGTTTTCCGCGAACTGGAACTCGCCGAACCGCAGGAAAACGAAGTTGGCATAAAGATAGTGGCCTGCGGAATTTGCCACACCGATCTCGGTTTCATGACTGAAGGCGCGATTCTGGGCCATGAAGGTGCCGGCATCGTCGAGCGCGTGGGCAGCGCGGTTAAGTCCGTTAAACCCGGCGACCACGTGCTGCTCTCCTATCAGTCCTGCGGCCAATGCCCGCCTTGTAAAGACCGCCAGCCTTATGAATGCCAACATTTCAACAAACTGAATTTCGGCTTTCAACGCCTTGACGGCAGCAGTGCATATCCTGAAAACGTACAGGGACACTTCTTCGGCCAGTCGGCCTTCGCCGATTACACGCTGGTGACCGAACAGAATCTGGTGAAAATTCCAGACGATCTGCCGCTCGAGGTATTGGCTCCGCTGGGCTGTGGCGTGCAAACGGGCGCAGGTACGGTATTCAATACCTTAAACGTACAGCCCGGCGAGAGTCTGATGGTGATGGGCACCGGGGCGGTTGGTCTGTCTGCCGTAATGGCGGCGAAAATCGCCGGTGCGAAGACCATTATTGCCGTCGATCGCTCCCCCGCCCGTCTGGCGCTGGCGAGTAAACTGGGCGCGACCGAAACCATCAACTCGGATCAGGAAAACTATCTGGCGACGCTGTGTCCGCATCTTGATTATGTCATCGACACCACCGGTATCGCGCATCTCGACGAACTGGGGCAAGACGTGCTGAAACAGGGTGGCACGCTGGTTCGTCTTACCGGATCGGCGGGCGAGCCGCTCACGCAAGGTCGTAAGGCTATCAGTGTGATTCAGGGGAATTCCGTCGCGCAGGAGTTTCTGCCCAAACTCATCGAATACTGGAAACAGGGACAATTCCCGCTGGAACAACTGATTACTTATTATGATTTTGACGATATCAATCGCGCGGTGAAAGACGCCCATCGGGGTAATGTCATCAAGGCGGTTTTGGTCTGGGAGTGAATAAGATTTAATTTACGCTTGTGATGCGGGTGTCTGGACGTCTATACTGCCTTTTTTAATAAAAGCGTAGTTAAAAAAATGTCTGACACTATTGCGGCCTCTTCCGCCGCCTCGACAGGGTATTCCCACACCTCAGGCGTCGGCTCCGAGCCGACGCTTATCCGTTCTGCGGCCGACATCACCCGTCTGGTTAATCAGGGCGCCACCAAGCTTAGCGATGCCCGCGTCGTGATTGCCATTGCGCTCGGAGGCGTTTTCCTCGACGCCTATGACCTCGGCGGTCTGGCCTTCGGCATGAAAGATATCACCCGCCAGTTCGGGCTGACGCCGTCGGGCGCAGGTATGGTTGCCTCGGCCATTACCCTTGGCGCAATCGTTGGCGCGCTGTTCGGCGGCTATCTTACCGACAAGATTGGCCGTTATCGTGTCTTCATGGCCGACATGTTCTTCTTCGTGGTGGCGGCATTGGCCTGCGCCTTTGCGCCCAACGAGTGGGTGCTGGGCGGGTCGCGCTTCGTGATGGGCGTCGGTGTCGGTATCGATCTGCCGGTCGCGATGGCGTTTCTGGCCGAGTTCTCCAAGCTTTCGGGGCGGGGCAACAAGGCGTCCCGGGTGGCGATGTGGTGCCCGACCTGGTACGCGGCTATCAGTATTTCCTATCTGCTGGTGTTGCTGCTTTATGCGGTGCTGCCTGCCGATCAGACCGGTATTCTGTGGCGCATCATCCTCGGATTCGGGGCGGTGCCTGCACTGCTCATCATCGCGATTCGCCACCGCTACATGAATGAATCGCCGGTCTGGACCGCCAATCAGGGCGATCTTGAAGGCGCGGCGGCCATTTTGCGTCGCTCCTACAATATCAATGTCGAAGTGGCGAAAGAGGCCACTCTGCAACCACAGCCGGAAGTCCGTAAAGCCGCATGGAGCAACTATGGCGAGCTGCTGAAGGGTGTCTATCTGAAGCGCACCATTCTGGCGACCGTGACCTCGCTGGTGTCACCGTTTGCCTACAATGCCGTGGCCTTTGGCTTGCCGGTTATCCTCTCGACCTTCCTTGCGCAGTCGATGATGAGCACCATTCTGTTCTCGCTCGGCCTCAATCTGTGCTTTGCGTTTGTTGGCGGCTTGCTGGCGGTGCGTTTTGTGCCGGTGCTGGGGGCCTGGAATATGACGGTGGCAGGATATGCACTGCAACTGATTGCGATGATTGGTCTGGCGGTAGTCGGCCATCCGGACAACGGTACGCAGGCGGCGATTTCCATCTCGATGCTGGCGCTGTTCCTGTTTGGTCAGGGGATTGGTCCGGGTTCGCATACCATGACTTTCGCCTCGCTGAGCTACCCGACTTCGCTGCGCGGTGTGGGCGTCGGTTTCAACCAGATTCTGGTGCGTGCAAGCTCGACCGCCTCGCTGTTTCTGTTCCCGGTGCTGTCGGCCGCCCTCGGCACCGGCGTGTTCTGGGTGATTGCCTTCGCGCCGCTGATAGGTCTGATTGTGCTGATGGCGATTCGCTGGGAACCGTCGGGATATGACGTGGATGCCGAAGATTTTGACGTGAAAACGGTGAAAGGCTAAGCACAACGCCCCCACAATATTGTGGGGGCGGGATTTATACCACCGGCGATCGCGGTGCGAAGACGGGATGTAAACCAGATTCGACAAGCAGCGCCACCAATTCGTGACCGCCATTGGGCTGACTCTGCGCAAACTCGATTTCACTGGCAAAAATCGGGCTTATCCAGAACAGATTGACCGGATCGCCATAACAGCGCGGCATCTCGATTTTGCCGAGCGGCGCGCCGAGCGTGGCGGAAACGATATGCCCCTCATAACCCAAAGGCGCAACCGGCGACAGCAAGGTGTGCGCCTCCCCCAGCCAGCTCAGCGTGTCCCACGGCAACTGGGCGTAAGCCGACATCGCACTGGCCATCTGCACCGCATTGGCTTCATCGACATACTCTTTGCCCACGGCAAACGCCAGTTCAATCCGCCGATGCGCTTCGGCCTCATCGTTATAGATAAGCTCAATCTGCGGCATCGGCCGAATGCTCATTCCCAGCGTAAAGAAGTAGTAGTTCTCGTCATCTTCATGCTGCGAAATCGCCATCGGCGGCCAGGTGCCCTGATCAATGGAGTAGTATTTTACCGCCGGACCAAACCGCTGCTCGTAGGCCCCGATGAAATTGCGTTGCAGTTTCGGCCAGGGATTATGGTCTTCGTTTTGCCAATCTCGCCAGAACTGCCGTGTTTTTTCCGCCAGCGCGTACTGGGTATTGGTGGAAGCGGAACCGAGCGGGAAGGTCAGCGGATTCTGCTGAATACAGCCCGCAGAATAACTTACGGAATGCTCGATATACAGACTCCAGCCGGGAATAACCGCCAGCAATAACCCCTGATACCAGAGAGCCGCCCCGTCGTCGCTTTCATTCCACAGAATTTGAATCCCGGCGGGATCCAGCGGCGCTTCGGCTTCAAGGCTGCGGCAGAACGGGGCCGCCAGCATCGGCGGCAGACCGTGTTCCAGCGCCAGCTCGTCATCCTGCGCCGGAGCGGGTGAAAGATTGCGTACCCAGCAACCGCGCATACGCGGAAAGCGGTCGCGCAGGTCTTCACGGGCATAGATATAGAGGTACACCACCCTCTCGTCCTGCTCGACGATGGCGGTCAGGGTCTTTTTATCGTTACTGACTTCAGCGAGTATTTCAGACTGGCGCATATCACCTCAACAGGATTAAGCCGCTTCTTGTTCTCATTCAAGAGATGTCATTTAGATAGAGTGTAGAACCTCTCTGCCCAGGGCATAACTGGCATAACTCTCAAAACGCGCGACAAACGGCACAAAGTGATGATTAGCGGCAATAAAGACGAAAAAGGTGGGCCAGATGGGCCGCCATCGGCGACAGCGTCGAGTCCTTTCGCTGAATTAAATGAAAAGTCGCCCTGGGCAGTGGCAGATCAAGGTCCAGCGCCGCCAGACTGGGGCCGATAACAGGATCATTGATGATGTCGGACGACAACACGGAGAGAAAGTCGGTCTTGGCAAGCAGACTGGTGCAGGACATAAAGGTTTCACAGACTACACTGACCTTCGGCTCCACGTCCATTTCACTGAACATTTCGTGCAGCAGCTTGTAATAGCTGCCTCGCGGCGTCGGCAGCGTCCAGTCGCAGTCCAGCAATTCGTTAATCGATCGCGCCTTTTCCAGCGGATGTCCGCGACGGCACACCACCCGATACTCTTTATCCATAAGTTTTTCGTATAACAGTTCGTTATCATAGGCACTGGGATAATAAGTGTTGATGGTGAAGTCCAATTGCCCCTGCCGAAGCTCGGGGATCATCGACACCAACTGCCCCTCGGCGATGCGCACCCTGACCTGCGGAAACTCGCGGTGAAAGCGGTCGATGACCTCGGGCATGATCGTACGCGCAATGCTCGCGCCGATACCAATATTGACCTGCCCGCTCGTCGCGCCCAGACGCTGGGCAATATCCTCCTGCGCGACCCGTAATTCCTCGAGAATCAGGCTGGCACGCTTGAAAAAATCTCGCCGCATTCGGTCAGGGTCACGCCCTGTCGGCGGCGAATAAACAGCTGCGCGCCAAGGCTGTCTTCCAGCTCTTTCACCGACTTGGTCAAGGCGGGTTGCGAGAGGTTCAGCAAGCGGCTGGCGGCCCGAATACTTCCCTGCCGACTGACGGCGACAAACGCCCGGAGCTGATGCATTTTGATGGAAGATGCCATGACTTTACCGATAACCCCTGATTATCACCTAAAAGATTTTGGCATCTTATACGCCGTGGTCGCTTTGTGTACATTGAATTAACGCAGCCACAGCGATTTTAGAATAACTATCACATTTTTGGCGATCCCCAAGAGAGTTCAACATGATTGAAGCAAACGATAAATCCTCACTCCAGGCGCTAAACGAGCGCGTTGATCGGCTTTTCCCCGCGCTTCGGCAGCAGCGTCGTGATTTGCATAAATATGCAGAATCGGGCTGGCTGGAGTTTCGCACCTCGACACTGGTGGCCGAGCGGCTCGACGAACTCGGCTATCGACTGCAATTAGGCCGCGAAGTCATCGATGCCGAGTCGCGTATGGGGCTGCCCACCGCCGACGTGTTGCAGCAGCAGGAGCAGCGCGCCCTCGAGCAAGGCGCCATTGCCCGCTGGATGCCGCATTTCTCCGGCGGTTTCACCGGCATTGTGGCCACGCTCGAAACCGGCAATCCGGGGCCGGTTATCGCCTATCGGGTCGATATGGATGCGCTGGATCTCAATGAAGTATTGAACGACGAGCATCGTCCCTATCGTGAAGGTTTTGCGTCGCTCAACAGCGGAATGATGCATGCCTGCGGTCATGACGGCCACACCACTATCGGACTTGGCCTCGCGCAACTGCTGATGGAGATGCGCGAGCAACTGTGCGGCACTCTCAAGCTGATTTTTCAGCCAGCAGAGGAAGGCACGCGTGGCGCGAAATCAATGGTCGCGGCGGGGGTAGTCGATGATGTGGATTTCTTTACGGCGGTGCACATCGGCACGGGCGTGCCGGCTCATCATATCGTTTGCGGCAACGACACCTTCATGGCAACCACCAAGCTGGATGTCATCTTTACCGGCGTGGCGGCGCACGCGGGCGGCAATCCCGAACAGGGGCGCAATGCCCTGCTGGCGGCGGCGCAGGCCACTCTGGGCCTCCATGCCCTGCCTCGCCACAGCGGCGGCAGTTCGCGCATCAACGTCGGGGTGCTACAGGCTGGCACCGGCCGTAACGTGGTGCCTTCCAGCGCGATGATGAAAGTCGAAACACGCGGCGCGACCAACGAGGTCAACGAGTTTATCTATCAGCAGGCGCTGAAGGTGATTTCCGGCGCGGCGGAAATGTATCAGGTGCAGGTTGAAACTCGTTTGATGGGCGCGGCACAGAGCAGCAAACCGACCGCACCGTGGGTGCATTACATTCATCGACAGGCCGAAAACCTGGGAGTGTTTGAGAAGATCATCGACCGTCAGGAAGGCGCTGCCGGCTCGGAAGACGCGACCTACATGATGGAGCGCGTGAAATCGCTGGGCGGTCAGGCCTCCTACGTCATTTTCGGCACTGACCTCAGCGCGGGCCATCACAACGAAAAATTCGATTTCGACGAGCACGTCATGACGCAGGGCATCAAGACGCTGGCCGCTCTGGCCCTCAATATCTCGACCTTCAAGGAGTAACCGCATGACCGCCAATCCGCACATTCTCGAATTCGTCAGCGATTTTATCGACACTCGGCGCGACGTGCTGTCGGCCATCAGCGATAAAATCTGGGATCACCCCGAAACGCGTTTTGAAGAGTCGTTCTCTTCGGCTCTGCTGGCCGACAAGCTTGAGGATTCGGGTTTTCACGTCGAGCGCGGCGTGGGCGGCATGGACACCGCGTTCATCGCCAGTATCGGCGAAGGCAAACCGGTCATCGCCCTGCTTGGCGAGTTCGATGCGCTGGCCGGACTCAGCCAGCAGGCGGGCAGCGCATCGCCGCAACCGCTCATTGAAAATGGCAATGGGCATGGCTGCGGGCATAATCTGCTTGGCACGGCGGCGCTCGGCGGCGCACTGGCGCTCAAGGCCTGGCTGGAAAACGAAGGGCTTCAAGGCACGGTGCGATTCTATGGCTGTCCGGGAGAAGAAGGCGGGTCGGGCAAAACCTTTATGGCGCGCGAAGGGTTGTTCGATGACGTCGATGCCGCCCTGACCTGGCATCCTGAAACCTTCAGCGGCATGTTCAGCAATCCGACGCTTGCCAATATTCAGGCGGCATTTCATTTCAAAGGGGCCGCCGCACACGCCGCGGCCGCGCCCCACCTTGGCCGTAGCGCGCTCGACGCCCTGACCCTGATGAACACCGGAGCCAATTTCCTGCGCGAGCACATCATTCAGGAAGCGCGCCTGCATTATGCAGTGACCAATGCGGGCGGGATCTCGCCGAATGTCGTTCAGGCCGATGCCGAAGTGCTCTATCTGGTGCGCGCGCCGCAAAGGGATCAGGCGCAGGCCATTTTCGACCGCGTAGTGAATATCGCCAAAGGTGCGGCGCTGATGACCGACACCACGATGACCGTTCGTTTCGACAAGGCCTGTTCCAACTATGCGCCAAATCGTCAGCTCGAATCGTTGATGTATACGTACGTCAGCGCTCTGGGCACGCCGGTCTACAGTGATGAAGAGAAACAGTTTGCAGACGCGATTTACGCCACCCTGTCGGAACAGGATATCGACAACAGCCTGAACAGCATGGCGAAAACCGGCGGTGCCGAAGGCCGCGAATTTGCCGAGACGCTGCGCCATTCGCCACTGACCGATGCCGTCGCGCCCTACTGTGCCAACGACAATATCCTCTATGGCTCGACCGACGTGGGCGATGTCAGCTGGCTGGTGCCGACCGCGCAGTGTTTCAGCCCGTGCTTTGTGGTCGGATCTCCGCTGCACACCTGGCAAATCGTGTCGCAGGGCAGAACCTCGCTGGCGCACAAAGGGATGTGTCTGGCCGCCAAAGTGATGGCTTCCACCGCTGCTGCGCTGTTCAAGGACCCGGACCGGCTCGCGGCCTGCAAGGCGGAACACGAGGCCGTTCGCGCGCGCAGGCCCTATGTCTGCCCCATTCCCGAGGGTATCAAGCCTTCGCCGTTGAACGCAAAGGTGTAAACCTTCACTTTCCAGTCAAGTCACGATACAAAGACTGACTGCGCCGCGCCGATAATCGTTCACCTTCGGCGCGGCGCAGATAAAAATAGCGCCAAAACAGCGCCCTATAACAACAAACCGCACGGTAAACCGGCGGAAATCACACTGATCATTTTTCGACGAGGGATTTTATGAGCATACAGGCACAGGAACACCATCACGGCCCCGGCGGCTTTTTCAGCTGGGTTGAACGCATCGGCAACAAGATCCCGAACCCGTTTTTACTGTTTGTCTATCTCATCGTGGTATTGATGCTGAGCAGCGCGGCGATTTCGTGGCTTGGCATTACGGCGGTGAACCCCGCCAACGGTGAAATTATTCACGTCAAGAACCTGCTGAGCGCCGAAGGGATCCAGTGGATTTTGCCGAATGTGGTAAAAAACTTCAGTGGTTTTGCTCCGCTGGGGTCCATTCTGGCGCTGGTGCTGGGCGCAGGACTGGCCGAGCGCGTCGGCCTGCTGCAAAGTCTGATGTACAAAATGGCGGCAGGCGTAAATGCCCGCTACGCCAGCTATCTGGTGATTTTTATCGCCTTCTTTAGCCACATCTCTTCCGATGCCGCACTGGTCGTGATGCCTCCGCTTGGCGCGCTGATTTTTCTTGCCGTCGGCCGTCATCCCGTTGCCGGGTTGCTGGCGGCGATTGCGGGCGTAGGCTGCGGCTTCACCGCGAATCTGCTGATTGTCACCACCGACGTGCTGCTTTCCGGCCTCAGTTCCGAAGCCGCGAAAGTTATCTCTCCGTCGGTACAGGTCAGCGTGGTCGATAACTGGTACTTTATGGCCGCCTCGGTCATGTTGCTGACTTTTGTCGGCGGTCTGCTGACCGATAAATTTGTCGAGCCGCGCCTGCCCGCCTATGAAGGCGCGCGCGATGAACAGATGAAAACCCTGACGCCGCTCCAGAATCGTGGTCTGATTGCCAGCGGCATCGCCGCCGTGGTCTTTATCGCGCTGGTGGCGCTGCTGGTGGTGCCCGAGTCTGCGCCGCTGCGCAATCCGCAGACGCACGGCATTGTGCCTTCACCGTTTATTCAGGGCATTGTTCCACTGATCATCCTGTTCTTTTTCGTGGTTTCGCTTCCCTACGGACTGGTGACCAAACAGATTCGTTCGCAGAGTGATATTCCCAATCTGCTTATCGATCCCATGAAAGGCATGGCCGGTTTTATCGTGATGGTGTTCCCGTTGTCCCAGTTTGTGGCGTTCTTTAACTGGAGCAATATGGGCAAGTTTATGGCGCTTGGCCTGACCGATATTCTGGAAACGCTCGGAATGACCGGGATCCCGGCCTTTGTAGGGCTGATTTTTCTGTCGGCGTTTCTGTGCATGTTTATCGCCAGCGGTTCGGCTATCTGGTCTATTCTCGCGCCCATTTTTGTGCCGATGTTTATGCTGCTGGGCTTTCATCCGGCGTTTGCGCAGATTGTATTTCGTATTGCCGACTCGTCCGTACTGCCGCTTGCTCCCATGTCACCGTTTCTGCCGCTGTTTTTAGGCTTCCTCCAGCGTTATAGCAAAGACGCCAAACTGGGCACCTATTACTCGCTGGTATTGCCGTATCCGGTGGTGTTCTTTGTGGTCTGGCTGATTATGCTGGTGGTGTGGTATCTGCTCGGCCTGCCGATTGGGCCGGGAGTTTATCCGCACCTGCCTTCATAAACGGCAACTTGCCGCAATTGTCTATCGAGCAGAAATAACTCAATCGCGCGGCGCTAGGGCAACCGTCCTACGCGCCGCATCGCACGACTCCACGAACCGTTTCGCACCGCCCAGCGCAGAACGCTGGCGACGCGGCGCATGGTAAAGTCGAGGCCCTTTCTTTTAAGCGGCGACAGCGTAATCCCGAGTTCTTTCAATGCCCATTCAGGCAACAGTTCGATTCCCGACCACACCATCAACTTTCCAATTGGCACGGCGACCCGGCTGGGCGCAGGCGCATTAAGGATAAGTTTGACGACCTCCTGCGTGCGCGCGTCGCAGCGAAGTTGGGGGCGCATGCGTTCGAGATAGTCATCGATTTGCTGCACGCTGACAGGAACATTCTTTCCGCCAAGGGCTTCCACCACACGCGCGACTTCGCGATAGTACTGATCCTGTTCGGCGAGGCTCAAATCGGGATTGCGATAACGAAGATAGGATTGCAAAAAGCTGTAGGATTCGGCGACGTGTACCCAAACCAGGAGTTCAGGGTCGCTTGCGGCATAAGGTTGGCCCTGCGCATCGACGCCGGTTACCTTGAGATGAATGGTTTTAACACGTTCAATCAGCCGTTGCGCATCGGCAAGCGGGCCGAACGTGGTCCCTGAAATAAACTGACTGGTACGTCGTAAACGGCCCAGCATGTCCTGACGGAAGTTCGAATGGTCCCACACACCCGCCAGAGCCAGGGGATGCAGCATTTGCAGCAACAAGGCGCTCACGCCGCCACAAAGCATGCTGGAGAAGTCTCCGTGAACACGCCACACTACGCTGTCGGGGCCAAATAACCCGACATCACCACGAGGCTGTTCAAAATCGATTCCTCCCAGCGCCAGGCCGGAAATACTCAACACCTGACGCTCTATCTTCTTTCTCAACACTTCACTAACGGGCATACGTTTCTCAGTGTGCGACCGTTTTCGGCATGGGAATACTGCGCAACTGCGGCCAGACATACATCAGCATGTCAATGATAGCGCCGAGCTGTTCGGTACTTGCGCCATCACGCGCCTGCACGGACATACCCTGTACCGTGGTGGCGACATACTTCGCCAGACGCGAACTGTCGGTGTCGTTCGGGAACTCGCCGGTGAGCTTTTTCTTCTCGAAAAACTCGAACAGCGTGCGTTCCTGCGACAGGTGGCGCGAACGCAGCATCTCGGAGATATCCTGAGACGCGGCAGACATACCTGACGCGGCATTGATAATGAAACAACCGCTCGGCGTGTCACAGTCGGTAAACATCTCTGCCGTGGTGCGCAGATACTGTTCTACGGCCTGTTCAACCGACAAATCGGAACGGCTCAGCAGGCACAGGCTTCTTTCGTAAAAAGTGGCCAGATAGTGCTCTACTGCGGCGCGAAACATCCCTTCTTTATTACCAAACTCGGCATATAACGTCGGCGCCTTGGCCCCTGTGGCCTCGACGAGGTCGGCCAGCGACGTGGCTTCATAGCCGTGACGCCAGAACAGATTCAACGCCTTGCTAAGCGCGGTTCCACGGTCGAACTGTTTTGGGCGACCGCGACTTTTCCGGACCAGTGCCGTCTGTTCAGTGCTCATACACCCTCCTTTCATCACTCTTGTGATTATGGTTATCAAAATATCTTAACGATCATTATTAAAAATAGTTGCACAGATGTCCAGTAGAGATTAATATTTAATTATCGAGCGATAAGTAAATCTCTCCCCAGGTTTTCCCAACGGAATATGCAGCAGTTTTAAACGAGTTAATCAGGACGTAACATCATGAGAAACATCAAATTGATTCTTGCAGTCATGGCACTTACCGCTGTACCGGTTACCCAAGTCGCCGCACAGCAGACCTTCTTGATGCCGATTCAGACTCAGGAAGTTGCGATGGTTAACGTGACGGGCGACAGCAATGTCGTACAACCGCCGCGCGGTACCCTGAACAGGAAACCCGTTCGTCCGGGCAACACCCGTTCACCGACCATTCCACCGGCACCTTCTGCCAGTAACAATGCGCCATCCGCTATCTACTATTGATTGCGCATGACACGCTGGAAGCAGAAAAAAACGAGGGCGGCACATTGATGCCGTCTTCTTTTTAACACCCCTCCTCCACGACCTCAAGAATTTATTAGCGGCTATTAAAATAAACTTTATTAACGCAAAATCCGAATGATTATATTGAATAACCATTGCACTTTAATGAAAAAAGCACTCACTTTTAACAAGTTAACAACAACGCATTGATGATGTTTTGACCTCGCAACTGTTAAGGCCTTTCCTGCCTGTCTCGTTTCCTGCCAGCCAACTTCTTATCATGAGGGTTTAAATTTCCCTTACGGTTCATCAGGTTACCTTCCCGCAGCACATTAAGTTAACGATTGATAATAAAATAAATTGCCAAGGGTGAAGTGCAGGCATATTATTTGTTTATCGAACGTTAACTAATAACGTTACGCATCTGAATTCAAGCTTTAAACTTTATAGAGGCGACACATCATGAAAAACCTGACCCTGATTTTTGCGGCGTTGACCTTGGCAACGGCGTCTTTCTCTTCACTGGCTGCAACCGAAGTGACCCAGGCGCCAGATCATGCGCAAAAAATTGGCGTGATCTCGGCCACGTCCAGCAATGATCTCTCAAGCCTTGAACGTAATTTGAATGCCAAAGCCGACGAAGCCGGAGCAAGTTCATTCCGTATCATTTCAGCGTCGGGCGACAATCATCTGCATGGTACTGCCGAGCTGTATAAATAAGCGGGTGGGCAACAAGCTCTGCAACGATCCGCACAATAAGTTAACGATTAATATTTAAATGACTTGCACGGAATGTGATCAGGCTCTAACATTAAGTTATCAACTGTTAAGTAATCATCACAACGACCAGATACATCTCGTGAGCCCCAGCAGACCGTGTGCCCGGCTCATTCCATTAATTGAGGAAGCTATTATGAAAACCCTGACTAAAGCTTTTGCCGTTATCGCCCTGACCTCCGCTTCATTTGCCACTCTGGCAGCCACCGAAGTTTCAATGGCACCAGGCGGACAGCATAGTGCAGGGGTTGTCAGCGCTTCTACCAATACCGATGACCTGTCTACGCTGCAAGGCAAACTGGCGGCCAAAGCCGCACAGGAAGGAGCCAGTTCTTACCGTATCATCTCGGCGGGTGGTGAAAATCATCTTTACGGTACCGCAGAAATCTATAAATAAGCCCGGCAGTTCGAGTTGAAGAAGAGGCGGCACTGGCCGCCTTTTTCATGTCTGCAAATCCGCTGTACTTCACGTTATTGATTCCCGGATGTTGAAAAGACAGGATTAAAAAGATCGCACAATTAGTTAACGATTAATAAAGAAATGTATTGCACAGATTCTGATCAACGCCTATCATTTACTTATCGAACGTTAATTAATAACGACGAACAGAAATCAACCACTGAACTCGATAGAACGCAGGTTCAGTTAACAAATTAATGAGGAACGCATCATGAAAAACATCACTAAAGCATTTGCCGTCATCGCCCTGACAACCGCTTCATTCGCTTCCTTCGCAGCTACCGAAGTGGGTATGGCACCTACCGGCGCACAAAGCATCGGTACCGTGAGCGCAGCCACCAACGGTAATGACCTGAGCACATTGCAGGGCAAACTGGCTGCCAAAGCCGCCGAGCAGGGTGCAAGTTCTTATCGCATCGTCGCTGCGGGTGGTGATAACCATCTGTACGGTACGGCTGAAATCTACAAATAAGCATCAAAGACGTTTAGCACAATAAGTTAACGATTATTAAATAAACACGTTGCATCGGACTTCAGTAAAGCCTAGTATTTAGTTAACGAACGATAACTTTATCGCCGCCAATTAAATATCAGTCCGGTACATACTCCCGGCTCAAGAGAACAGGAAATAAAATCATGAAAACATTAACTAAAGCATTTGCCGTTATCGCCCTGACTTCCGCTTCTTTCGCCACTTTTGCTGCATCCGAAGTAGGTATGGCCCCAACTGGCGCACAGAGCATCGGTACCGTGAGCGCAGCAACCAACGGTAACGACCTGAGCACCCTGCAGGGCAAACTGGCCGCTAAAGCTGCCGAGCAAGGTGCAAGTTCTTACCGCATCGTTTCAGCCGGTGGTGACAACCATCTTTACGGTACCGCTGAAATCTATAAATAAGATTTCGCCGTCCTTTTAGAGCGTTGGCATCATTTGTTGTAAAACATGTTGTAAGGGTAAACGCAATGAACCGACCCGATAAGGCGGACATTGTGAATCGGACAGAAGTTTATTGAGGCTCAAATTTCACAAGCGAACGACAAAAAATGTCGTCACCGAAATTTGGCAACGTAAAATCGAGGAAAATATTATGAAAAACCTGACTAAAGCATTCGCCGTTATCGCACTGACTTCCGCTTCATTTGCCACTTTTGCGGCGACCGAAGTGGGTATGGCCCCAACTGGCGCACAGAGCATCGGTACCGTAAGCGCATCAACCAACGGTAACGACCTGGGTACGCTGCAAGGCAAACTGGCTGCCAAAGCCGCGCAGGAAGGGGCAAGCTCTTACCGCATCGTGGCTGCCGGTGGTGACAACCATCTTTACGGTACCGCTGAAATCTACAAATAAGGTAGACAGCATCAGGCAGAAGAGGCGGCATTGGCCGCCTTTTTCGTGTCTGCCTTTTGCAGAATCAATCAGTGCACGCTTTTTAGCTGGCTGTCCTGTTCGTGCTGTTCAAGCGCCAACTCCACAAGGCGCGTGATGAGCGAAGTGTAATCCAGCCCACTTGCCGCCCACAGTTTTGGATACATGCTGATATTGGTAAAACCGGGCAACGTATTTACCTCGTTAATCACTACCTCCCCTTCTGGCGTCAGAAAGACATCAACCCGTGCCAGTCCGCGACATTCCAGTGCCTTGAAGGCCTGAATCGCGATCGCCTGAATCCGCGCGTTTACCTCAAACGGGAGATCGGCAGGTATGGCAACGGAAGCGCCCTGCTCGTTGATGTACTTGGTATCGTATGAGTAGAACTCGTCCTGAAGAATCACTTCTCCGCACGTGCTAGCCTCGGGATTATCGTTGCCAAGAACGGCACACTCGATTTCCCGACCTTTAATGGCCGACTCCACCAAGACTTTGTGGTCGTAGCTGAAAGCGTCGTCCAGCGCCCGCTCAAAGGCGGCGCGATCTTTGACCTTGCTGACGCCTACGGACGAGCCCTGATTGGCCGGTTTAACAAACAGCGGCAGGCCGAGTTGCTCCACTACCTCGTCAAAGGATATCCTGGCGCGCGTGCGGCGAGTCAGGCTGACAAACGGCGCGACGCTGAGTCCGGCATCGCGCAGCAGACGTTTGGTGACGTCTTTGTCCATGCACACCGCCGAGCCAAGCACACCGGAACCGACGTAGGGAATATTCGCCATCCTAAGCAGGCCCTGCAAGGAACCGTCTTCACCCAGCGTGCCGTGCACAATCGGGAAAATCACGTCGAGTTGGGACATCGCGTGCGCATTCTGCGTGTCGATCAGCTGATTTTTTCCAGACCGGGAATCAGCGCGACCTGCTGACTGGAGCGGTTTAGCGCGATCAACGCCGGATTTTCGGCATTGACAAGATAGTTGCTGGCGTCGTTGATATGCCATTCGCCCTGCTTGTCGATGCCGAGCAGGGTGACGTCGAATCGCGACGTGTCCATTGCGTCGACAATATTGCGGGCGGATTGCAGCGACACCTCATGCTCCGAGGACTTGCCGCCAAAGATAATACCTACGCGTAATTTATTCACTTGATGCTCCTTCATGCTGCCCTGTGGCCACCCGACGACCCTACCGAATTGATTAATCGACGATAAAGAGTTTTGCCCCAATCGGCGTGGCGGACTGGTGCGCTTCGGCGTTGTCGGCCACCTGATAACTCATACCGGGTTTCAATATAAAGCTACGGCCGTCGGCAAGCCGGGTATGCAGTTCACCTTCGAGACAAAACAGGACATGGCCCTTTTCACACCAGTGGTCGGCCAGATATCCAGCCGAATACTCGACGATTCTCACGCGGACAGGGTTTGCCGCATCGCCGAAGTGTTGGGTGCGCCAGAGTGCAAAGCCGGAATCGCCTGGATGACGGGTCGGTTCGACGGTGTTCCAGTCGGTAGTACAAAAAGGAATGGCGGAGAGTTTCATTGCTGTCTCGAACAGGTTAGGGGGATTCAGAATAGAAGCGATTGGTCCGGCAATCAATCGGCAGTTTTCTCCTTAACGTTTAAGCAGCTATGTACAAATGTGTCCAACGAAAAGTTTGGTAAACCGCAGCCAAAGCTCAAAAAATGTGACGCAGTCGACTATGCTTACTCTTTCAGCCGCAGCAAAAGCTGATTAACGCACCTCAATTCATGCCCGGCGCGCCAACACTAAAAAGGTGCGGTGGGTGGCAAAACAAGGAGCAATTCATGCCTTATCAAACCATTAATCCGTTCAACAACAAGCTAATCAAAGAATATCAAACACATAACGATCAGCAGGTAGAACAGGCTCTGGAAACGGCTCATCAGCTCTACAAATCCGACTGGGCGCAGGGCGATATCCAACCGCGATTGCAGGTTCTGCACAAGCTGTCGGAGATCATCTCTTCACGCGTCGATGAACTGGCGGAAGGTATCAGTACCGAAATGGGGAAACTCATTGGTCAAAGCCGTGCCGAGGTTCAGCTGACAGCGGACATTGCCAAATATTACGCAGAAAACGCCGAAGCGTTTCTCAAACCTGTGCCTTACAAGTCCGAGCTGGGTGAGGCCTGGGTAGAACATAGCCCGATTGGCGTCATCATGGCGGTTGAGCCGTGGAACTTCCCGTTCTACCAGCTGATTCGCGTACTGGCACCGAATCTGGCCGCCGGTAACAGCGTATTGGTCAAACATGCCAGCATTGTGCCGCACGCGGCGGAAACGTTCGAGAAACTGATTACCGAAGCGGGCGCGCCCAAAGGGGCCTACACCAACCTATTTATTTCGCAGGATCAGGTCTCCAACATCATCGACGACGATCGCGTTCAGGGTGTTGCACTGACCGGCTCCGAAAAAGCCGGTGCCGTGGTGGCCTCCCGCGCCGCTGGCAAGCTGAAAAAATCCACTCTGGAACTCGGCGGTAACGATATCTTTGCCGTGCTGGAAGATGCCGATATCGACCACGCCGCCAAAGTCGGTGCGCAGGCTCGCGTTTCCAACGCCGGTCAGGTCTGTACGGCAGCCAAACGCTTTATCGTTCACGAAAAAGTGGCGGACGAATTCCTGAAAAAATTCACCGAACATCTGAGCGCCCTGAAAATTGGCGATCCGCTGGACAGCAACACCACACTCGGCCCGCTCTCTTCCGCCGACGCCCTGAAAACCCTGACTAAACAGGTGCAGGACGCGGTCAAGCACGGCGCTAAAGTGCATCTCGGCGGCGAACCGGTGAAAGACAACGCGGGTAATTTCTACCCGGCCACTATCTTGACCGGCATCAACCGCGACAATCCGGCCTACTTCGAAGAGTTCTTCGGTCCGGTCGCCCGGTTCTACGTGGTTAAAAATGACGAGGAGCTGGTGAAACTGGCCAACGATTCTCATTATGGCCTCGGCGGTGCGCTGTTTACCCGCGACATGACGCGTGCGCGTAAACTGGCAACCAAGATTGAAACGGGGATGGTGTACGTCAACTCGTTAACCGATACCGCGCCGGAATTGCCGTTCGGCGGGGTGAAACGTTCGGGCTTTGGTCGTGAGCTTTCCGATTTGGGTATCAAAGAGTTCGTTAATCAGAAACTGGTCGTTCTGACTGCCAAGTCCTGATTGCCCGGTGGAGAAATCCTTTTAGCGCCTCTCCACCTGCCCTCTTTCCCCGCCGAGACTGACGGGGAAAAGGGGGTCAAAAGCCTTCACTCAGGGCGGAACAGCGCCATTTTGGGCCGTTTCGCTTCCTGAGACTCATACAGTTCAATCTCCTTGCCCACGATGTATTTTGCCCGCAGCTGCGAAGAGATTTTATCCATCGTCATGACAATGGCGACCAGAATCAGGGTGATAAACATCACCACGTCCCAATTCCATAGACGCATATTCTCCGCATACACCAGCCCGACGCCACCCGCCCCGACAAATCCCAGCACCGCCGCCGAACGCGTGTTCGATTCTATCTGGTAAAGTGACAGCGCCAGAAAAGTCGGAAACGATTGGGTAAAGATACCGAAACGATGAGTTTGCAGCGGATTCGCGCCCAACGCCCGCAGACCACGGCTGGGAGAACGCTCGACCGCTTCATGCCCCTCGGCGAACAGTTTTCCGAGCAGGCCCAGGTCCTGCATGATAATCGCCAGCACGCCCGCCAGCGGCCCCATTCCGACAGCACGCACGAAAATCAGGCCCCAGATGGCCATATCCAACCCACGCAATATATCCATTATCCGGCGAACGACGAGCGAAATCGGGCGCAGAGTGGGCGTCGACATGACATTACGCGCGGCAAGGAATGACAGCGGCAGCGCCAGAAAAGCTGCCGTCACCGTGCCCGCAAATACAATCGCCAGCGTAATGGCAATCTGCATAAAGTAGTAGGCAAACGGCCATTCGGAGAAATTCTGCCAGACAAACATGCGCAGGAAATATTGACCGATCTCGGCGCAGCCGTGCGTAAACTGGCCGAAAGGAATGCCGTAAAAACGGAAAAACAGCAGGTAATAGACCAGAACCAGCAAGGCAGACAGCCCGAGCAGTCGCAGAGCGCGGCGGCGGGCGGCGAAGAGATGAGGATGTTGCTGTCTGATAGTCGCGACGCCAGCGGGGGACAACGGCTCTGTCAGCATCAGAAGGTTCCTTCTACAACACGTTTACGAAGTTTGCCGGAGGCAAAATCCATGAGGGAGACGACCAGAATAATCAGCAGCAAGGTCATACTGACCTGATCATAACGATCGAGTTTGATCGAGGTCATCAGCTCCTGCCCTATTCCACCTGCGCCCACCAGCCCGAGAATCGTTGACTGGCGGAAGTTTATCTCGAGACGCATAAAGCTGTAGGAGAGAAAAATAGGCTGAACCTGAGGCCAAAGTGCATAGCGCATTCTCTGAAGACGACCCGCACCGCAGGCCTTGAGGCCGCGCACCGGCTTGTCGGAAGCCGTTTCAATCGACTCGTAAAACAGTTTGGTCAGACTGCCGACGGTATGCAGCGTCAAGGCAATAAAACCGGGGATGGCGCCCACGCCAAAGGCCATTACGCACATTACCGCCCAAGCCAGTTCCGGCATGGTGCGCAGAAAAGCCACACAGGTGCGCACGCCGAATTTCAGCCATTTCGGTGAATCCGTATTATTGGCAGCGATAAAGGCGAGCACCACGGAAAGCAGTGTCGACAGAATGGTCGAAGAAAAAGCGAGTTGAATGGTTTCCCAAATCAGGGGCAGCTGGATATTTAATCGATAACCCCAATAGGCAAAGGAACCTTTGGTATGGCTGTCGGCAAACAAGTCGGAAAAATGCAATGTTGGCACCGTTTGACCAATATAGTCAAAGAAATGCGGCGCATTGATTATCACGGTTTTGATATTAAGTTCGGAAATACTTCCCGCCCATAAATAGAGGACTATCATCAAGCCAGACCATATCAGCGCCTCGCGCTTTTGCCGACTGCGTACCTGCTGATAATAATGATGAAATTCTGTATTCAAAATAAGGCTTCCACGGTCGGTAGCGGGACTGACAGTATGGGCCGGAAAGAGAATGTCTGTTCCCTTTCCGGCCCTGATGCGCGGCGGAAATTAACGCCCGCCCTGAGTCAGCTCTTTTTTCATATCGATTATCTGCTGGTAGTCGGCCAGGGTCGCCGTACCAATATGCTGTTTGCCGCCTACGGCTTTGACAAAACACGCGTGATCGTCTTTATCCAGCTTATGAATTGCGGCCACGACTTTGGCTTTGAAATCGGCCGGCATCGAATTACTGACCAGAATGGGACCGTTTGGAATCAACGGCGACTCCCAGATAATGCGCAGCTGTTTCATTAAATCAGGATGCCCCATGCGCATCATGCGGGTAAACGCGCCCGAGGTATAACCGGTCTCGCGGTCACCAATCATCGACGCCCAGGCGACGGCACCGGCAAATTGACCATTGATTACGCCGAGAATGTCCTGCTCATGACCGCCTGAAAACGTGGTGCTGGAGAAGAAACCGTTATATTTATCATCGGTCGAGCCGCCAAACATCTTCTTGAACGCGGCGTTGGGAATGAGATAACCCGAGGTCGAATCCGGATCCGCAAAACCAAACGCCGTGCCTTTCAGGTCTTCCAGCTTTTTATAAGGGCTGTCGGCTTTGACAACCACCACGGAGTGATAACCGCGTGACTGATCGGTGTCATCCACGACAATTCCGGCGATATCTACCGCTTTCGGGTTATTAAGATATACCGAGGCGAAAGAGGACGGCGACATGCTTAATACCACATCGACCTTTCCGCCAAGCAGTCCCTGAATAACGCCTGAATAATCCGAAGAATTACGTAATTTGGTGTCGACGTTGAGTTCTTTGTCAAAGAACGTTTTTACACACATATTATCGCCGATTTGCTGGGTCGCATTCTGACCGCCAAGGATTCCTAAATTTAATTCTTTAGGTGCCTCGGCGGCCAGGATATTAACCGCTGTCAGTGAACCCGCAACAAATACCGCCAGACGTAATAGCTTCTTCATGTAAGCGCAACCTTGAGTGGATTGATTAAAGGAAATAAAGAGATTTTATTTATGGATAACATCGCCACACCTTCCCTGGCGTCCTGAATAATTTTTTCGCCATCAGGCATGAACGGCTTCATTCTCTTCACCGTACAACTGATGCAATATCGTGTCGGTCAGCAAATCCGGATGACCATCGTAAATAATTTCGCCGTGCGCGATACCGATAACACGGGTGCAGAAATCTTTTACCAGTTCCACTGAATGCAGGTTCACCATCACCGCGATATTATCTTCGCTGACCTTTTTGAGGGCGGTCATAATGCGCAGCGTATTTTTGGGGTCCAGCGAGGCAACGGGTTCATCGGCGAGCAAAATTTTCGGGTTCTGCATCAACGCACGGCAAATCGCCACACGCTGCATCTGCCCCCCGAAAGATTTTCGGCGCGTTGCAGCGCATGCGGCAGCATGTGCAGCCAGTCGAGCAGAGAAATGGCGCGGGCGCGGTCTTCATCATTGAATTGATTAAAGAATGACCGCAAGGTAGATGTCTGGCTTAAACGGCCAAGCAGGACATTCGTCAGCACATCCAGCCGGGGAACCAGACAAAAATCCTGAAAAATCATGCCGCAGCCTGCACGCCAACGGCGTAGCGCCTTGCCGGTCAACCCGGCCAACTCCTGTTTCTCGCCGTTATCGTAATGACAGACCACACTGCCCTCACTCAGAGAAAGGGTGCCATTGAGGACATGCAGCAAGGTAGATTTCCCTGCGCCGGAACGGCCTATCACGGCGACAAACTCACCGGCATGCAGTTCGAAACTGAGATTATTCAGTACGCGCAAGCCGGATTTATAGGATTTCACCAGCCCTTTTACGTCCAGTACTTTATTTTGATGCTGTGGCCGGGCGTGAGGATATTCAGCCTGTGCCAGCCTGAGCCGAGCTTGCGCCATGATGCTGTCTCCGTTGCTTACAGATTCTGGGGTCCATTAAGCGCGAAAACTGTGACAGATAAATGATGCTTTGATGGCTGAATAATGACGGGAAAAAGGACGTCTTATTGAAACACAAAAGAAAAAATCCCCGCCAGACTCGTGTCCAACGGGGATTTAATGCTGCTTTGTCAATGCGTTGATACCTTTTCCTCCTTTAGAATAAACGTGAACCATATCCCCACATGATAACGGTGACCGCCAGCAGGAACTCCAGAACCAGTACGCCCATAGCTAACGTCGAACTGGAAAACAGAAAGCCCTCTCTGTGGTCAATCTCGAGGAAGTTGGGGATGCCCAAATACAGCAGATAACCGCTGTAACACAGGCCTATCAGGCCGACAAACAGGCACAGCCAAACCAGTGGATACAGCGCGACAATCCCGCTCAGGAACATCGGCGTTGCAACATAACCGGCGAACACGATACAGCTGTTCAGACTGGGCCGACTTTCATACCGACGCGCCATCCAATAGATGATTCGCCCCATTACCGCGACGGCACAAAGGATTAATACGTAAAAGGCTGCTGCGATGGAAGCCGCTGTCAGCAAAGAGATTTGGAGTTGTTGACCATCGCCAAAATTCCAGCCGACCTGTGTGGTTCCTATAAAGGAACACACGACCGGAATGAGTGCCATCAGCAAGACATGATGTGAATAGACGTGAGAAACCGATTCATGTTCACGTTGAATACGTTTTAATTCGGGACCTGGATGTGACAGAAGTCCCCAGACATGATTTACCATGATACACCCCCTTGCGCGCTGACGGTCGCCCCCAGCGGCCAGAATTTATTCCTTTAACTCTGCAAAAATGGATGGTGGCAGAGCGAAAAGATGGCGACCTTATGACCAAGTATAGCGCGTGCTGGCAGAGGTGCCCGTTTCACCGGCAAGACGCTCCCGCCACTTTGTGAAACACGTCATAAATCGTGAAAGTTATCCGCCTGAAACCGGGAAACGGAAGATGTGAACGTGATTAACGAGCATGAATCAATAAGAAAAACTGTTGAAGAAAAGCGTTTTCGGAGACAGTGACTATACTTAAAGGAAGAACATCATTGAGTTAGCGATGGCTGTTCTAAATCGCATCTTTTAAGGAGAGAACATGAAAATTTTTCTATGGATTATTGCCATCATCTTTATCGTGGGCCTGCTGACCCTGACCGGCGTGTTTAAACTGATTTTCTAACGCTATCGTCCCGCGGTGTCGGGAGCAAACTTATTCGCAACAAAGCCCGCCCGGCATCGAGATGTGCCGGGCGGGCTTTTTAATGGCAGCCTGTATTGGATGGCCTTTAATCTGCGGCTTGTTCCACCGTAGGTTTCGGTGCGCTGCTGATCTTTCTCCTTGCGATAGACCTTGGCGATTTGCGGCACCGGCACACTCTTGCCTGTTTCCATCCAGGTACGCAAACGCGAGGCGTCGGCAAAGGCGGTAAACTTGCCGAAAGCATCCAGAACCACCAGCGTCACAGGTTTACCGTTGATGATGGTGCGCATCGCCAGACAATGCCCCGCCTCATCCGTATAACCCGTTTTGGTAAGCTGAATACTCCACTTGTTATTCATGATCAGATGGTTGGTGTTTCTAAACGGCAACGCATAGGCAGGATGACTGAAAACGGCGGTTTTTTCCTGCGTGGTGCTGAGTTCGCCCATCAAGGGATACATGCGCGTGGCCATCAGTAAACGGGTCAAATCGCGGGCCGTCGAAACGTTATTCAATGACAGGCCGGTCGGCTCGACATAACGCGTGTGAGTCATGCCAAGTGCTCGGGCCTTGGCATTCATGGCGCGAATAAACGCATCATAGCCGCCCGGATAGTGCGCCGCCAGACTGGCCGCCGCGCGGTTTTCGGAAGACATCAGCGCCAGCTGAATCATCTGGCGACGTGTGATTTCGCTGTTGACCTTGACGCGGGAAAACACGCCGCGCATCTCTTTGGTGTTATGGATATCTACCGAGATCACTTCATCGAGCGGTTGTTTGGCGTCGAGCGTGACCATCGCGGTCATGAGTTTTGTCAGGGAGGCAATCGGCCTGACCTGATCGGGATCGCGCGAATAAATCACTTCGTGGCTGTTTAGGTCAACCACCATGGCGCTGCCGGAAGCGATTTGAACGAGAGGAGCAACAGCCGGTGGAGTCCTGCTATTTGCCAGGGCATCTACGGGCATCATCATGCTTGCATTCAGGGCTAAAAAGCTCAGTACCAAAAGACGGATTTTCACATGCATTGCTCTGTATCTAAAAAGGTTGTTGTTAATGGAGCGACGGAGACTGCCGGCGAATTATAAGGGAGGTGCGTGTTCTGCGCACCCAGATTTACTTTGGGCATTTGTGACAAAGTCTGTCACGACGGCAGATGTGCTGGGGGATTGCCGGTAAGTGAACACTTTCAACACAGAAGAAGATTAAGGAAACGGCGAACCGAAACGGCCTGTTCATGCAGGCCGTTTGTCATCGAGTTAATTGATGAAGGGGTAAGCGTTAAACAGTTTTTCACCGAGCCACGGATAACTTGCCGGTATCACCGCCTGTCGTTTTCGCAGATAACTGGCGGCAGCGTTGACGTCGCCCTTTCCGCTGTATACCGCGTAATCAGGATAGGGGAAAAGCGGACGCGACGCGGCACCCTGCGGAATCGTCACCAGCCTCATATCTCCCTGTAGCGGTTTGCTGGTTAATTTCTTTTGCACTGTCACCGCCTGATAACTGATGAGGCTATCCGGTGCCACGCCCTGCTCGACCCAATTTAGCATCGGCGTCAGAAAATCCACCAGACTGGGCCCCTCGCCCAATGAACAGTGATAAACCGCAGGCATCATGTAAAGACGCTCGAACTTTTGCCGGGTTTCAAGCCCCATGCTTTGCGCCATGGCCTGATGATAAGCCAGGGTGTTGAGGGGCGAAATACTTGGATCTGCCCAGCCGTGCCACAGAATCAGCTTGCCACCGGCGGCGTAGAACGCCCGCAGATCAGAGTTGGTGGCATCATAGAGAGGATGCAGTTTCTCGAGATCGGTGAGGGTTTGCTGGGTAAATGTCATCTCTTTCAGAGTATACGTCGACGGCGGATTCTTTTCGTAGTTGAGATATTTCAACGTGGAGAGCGCCACGCCCTGACTGTAATTGAGATCTCCGGCCTTTTTCGGCACGAATATTCCGGACCATGCCAATTCAGAACCGGGCATCGGCCCCCCACGGCGAGCCGCTGACCGGTTTTAACGTCTCTCGGCCCATCGTAAATTTTGCGCAGCGCACCGATTTGGGCATCCGTTAAACAGTTTTGCCCCGCTTCGCTGTCTTCCGTTATCTTGTTGCAGCTCAGCACCGACGGATCAAAATGGCAGTTTTGAGGGTCAGCCAGCAAGCCATCGACCTGTCCGTCTCTCGCATCGCACTGCGCCAGCACCGCCTGATGAATCAGCGGCAACTGGCGCGAAGTGATAATGGCATTGCCGTTGGCGTCGGTGTTGGACTGAGCCTGCCAGCCGTGATAAATCGCCTTCTGTACCTGAAAATTCATGGCGGGCGCACCCGCAATAATGCCGTTGAACTCGGTGGGATAGCGCTGCGCCTCGGCCAATCCCTCGCGCCCGCCGTCCGAACATCCGCTGAAATAGGAAAATCTGGCGCTGCGGCCATAGAAGGTGTTGATCAGCAATTTGGTGGCGACAGCGGTCAAGTGAACGCCGCGATAGGCAAAGTCGCGCCGTTTTTGGGGATTATTGCCGAAATCGGCCTCGCCGGTTTTATGTCCCATGTCGGTTGCGGCAATGACGAAACCGCTGGTTTCCAGGGGCGCACAACCCGCCGCGCCGTCGAGTTGCAGCTGGATTTGTCCACACAGGCCGCCACAGCCAACCTGTAGAAAGCGCTGCGTCCAGCTGTTAAGCGGCAGCAGAACGGTAAAATTGATGCTGGGTTTAAGCATGCCTTTGACTTCGCAAAAGATGTCGCCCTTGGCGACTTCTCTCACCGAGGCTACTTTGCTGCCCGCGCCGCCAATGGCCGAAAGGTCGACATCTGCCAGATCCGAACAATCGGTCACGGGCAGCACCACACCAAGCGGAGGCGCTACGGCGGCCTGCGTGCTACCGGTCGGCAGACACAGGCATACCGCCGCAACAAGCAGAATAAGGAACAGGCCATATTTATGGAGCGTGAAATCCCTGGGGAAAGCGTTATGGGCGATAGTCACCGATCGTCTCTGAGTTAGGCTGCATTTAATCTTATTACAATAAAAATCACCGAAGCGGTAATACCATTAATGCATATTTCATCTCACTGTCGCATTTTGCGTCGCCTGTAACCGTTTCTTCTTATTTATTTCCGTCACGGCTCGCAATAAAAATCCTCACAACACATCCAGACATACTTCCTTACTTAAACCTTACCTATTCGGGGAGGTAAAAGCGCAAAACTCTACAGACATTTGCATTGATAACGAGAATCGTTATTGATAGCATTCTCACGCGCATTAATTCACCTTTTATAAAAAGTTTTTAGGTTACACAGCCACACTTCTTATCAGCTACGGAATGGTCCAGCAACACTATGAAAAATATTCTGTTCTATACCAAGGTCACGCTGTTTTCCGTGACCTCGTTCAGCCTGCTGCTTCCCGCGTTTTCTCAGGCCGACACCGCCACTCCTGTTAAAGATTCCGATACAAAAACCGCCGCCAAGACTAAAAAACAGCCAGAAAAAGAGAGCGGCGATACGCTGACCGTTACTGCCCAGCAGCAGACGCTACAGGCACCGGGCGTGTCCGTCATCGACGAATCGCAAATCAAGAAACACCCACCCGCGCGTGACCTTTCCGAAATTATTCGTACCATGCCGGGCGTTAACCTGACCGGTAACTCCACCAGCGGTCAGCGCGGCAACAACCGTCAGATAGACATTCGCGGTATGGGACCGGAAAACACCATGGTGCTGGTCGACGGCATGCCGGTCAGCAGCAAGAATGCCGTGCGCTACGGCTGGCGCGGCGAGCGTGACAGCCGCGGCGATACCAACTGGGTTCCGCCGGAGATGGTGCAAAGCATCCAGGTTATCCGTGGACCTGCTGCGGCACGCTACGGCAGCGGTGCCGCAGGTGGTGTTATCAACATCATCACCAAACCGACCACGCAGGACCTGCACGGCGCATTCAACACCTACTACGATGTGCCGGAGCATAAAAGCGAAGGCGCGACCCATCGTTACAACGCCAGCCTTTCAGGCGGCATTACTGACAACCTGACTTTCAAACTTTACGGTGGCTGGAGCAAAACCCAGGCCGATGCCGAGTTTATCAATCAGGGTCATGAAGCCGAGCGCACCGGTGCCTATGCAGGCACTGTACCTGCAGGGCGCGAAGGGGTTAAAAACAAAGATATTACCGGCGTGTTGCGCTGGGAATTCATGCCGATGCAGTCACTCGAACTGACCGCAGGCTTTAGCCGTCAGGGCAACCTGTATGCGGGCGATACCCAGAACACCAACAGCAATGCGCTGGTGACGGCAAACTACGGCAAAGAAACCAACGTGCTGTACCGTCAAACGCTGAGCCTGAAACATACCGGCGCGTGGGACAACGGCGTCTCCACCACCAACTACATTCAGTACGAGCGCACCCGCAACAAGCGTCTGAACGAAGGGTTGGCAGGCGGCACCGAAGGGATTTTCAGCCCGACCAATCTGGGTTATTCCACGATTGATCTCAGTGATGTCAATGCACACACTGAAGTCAACATTCCACTGGATTTCTACTTCCAGCAGACGGCGACCTTCGGGGCCGAGTGGAATCACCAGACCATGAAAGATCCTATCTCCGACACGCAGACCGCCCAGGGCGGTGCCGTTGAAGGGATCACCAGCACGGGCCGCAGCCCTTACGCTTCCGCCGATATCTACTCGCTGTTCACCGAAGACAATATCGACGTTACGGATAGCACCACCGTGACACCGGGGCTGCGTTTCGACTACCAGACCATTTCCGGTAAAAACTTCAGCCCCTCCCTGAACCTTTCGCAGGAGCTGGGCAGCGACTTTACGTTGAAAATGGGTATCGCCCGCGCCTACAAAGCGCCGAAACCTGTACCAGACCAACCCCAACTATCTGCTGTACAGCAACGGTCAGGGCTGCTACGCCAGCGCCGGTGCGTGCTATCTGCAAGGTAATTCCGACCTCAAGGCGGAAACCAGCGTCAACAAAGAGATTGGCATCGAATATCATCACAACGATGTTCAGGCCGGTCTGACCTACTATCGCAACGACTACCACAACAAGATTGAAGCGGGTTACGCGCCGGTCTACAACAACGGCACCTCCGACATCTACAAGTGGGAAAACGTTCCGAAAGCCGTGGTTCAGGGCCTTGAAGGCACGCTCAACTTCCCGATCAGTGAATCTGTGTTCATGCACAACAATTTCACTTACAACATCGAGAATGTGAACAAGACCACCAACGACTATCTGTCCGTTATCCCGAAATTCACCATCAACTCGTCGCTGGACTGGCAGGTGCGTGAAGACTGGTCTGTAAGCGGCACCATGACCTGGTACGGCAAGCAGAAACCGAAGAAGTACAACTATAAAGGCGCCGATGCTACCGGCTCCGAAACCTGGGTGGTCAGCCCCTACGCGCTGTTTGGCTTAAGCTCAACCTACAACGTCAACAAATATGTCGACGTGACTGTTGGCATCGACAACCTGCTGGACAAGCGCCATTACCGTGAAGGCAATGCGCAGACCACCGGCAACGCGACGACCGGTGCCTATCTTTACGGTGCAGGAGCCAACACTTACAACGAATCGGGCCGCACGTTCTATCTGTCTCTGAACACGCATTTCTAATCGTTGCTGCATTAAAAAAGCCACCTCTTGCAGGTGGCTTTTTTTATAGCGCTTGAATGGCCAGCGCGATGTCTTTTGAGGTATTGAGGGTACGCACCTGTGTAAACACCTCGGTCGCTTCGTCATACTCTTTTCGCAAATACCCCAGCCACTGCTTGATACGCGCCACGTGATACAACCCGGTATCGCCCTGCTTTTCCAGATAGGTGTATTTCTGCAGGAGAGTTATCACGTCCGGCCACGGCATCTTTGCTTCATTATATTTCACCACGCGGCTCAGGTTGGGCACATTCAGCGCGCCACGGCCAATCATTACCGCGTCGCATCCCGTCACCTGCATACAGCGCTGCGCGCTGGCATAATCCCAGATTTCTCCGTTGGCGATAACCGGAATGCTCAACCGCCGACGAATCTCGCCAATGGCCTGCCAGTTGATGCGCTCGGCTTTATAGCCATCTTCCTTGGTGCGGCCGTGCACCGTGAGTTCCGTCGCGCCCGCCTGCTGAACGGCATCGGCGATTTCCAGACTGTGTGCCAGCGAATCCCACCCCAGTCGCACCTTTACCGTGACCGGCAGATGCGCAGGCACGGCCTCACGCATTGCTTTTGCCCCATGATAGATAAGTTCGGGGTCTTTGAGCAGTGTCGCGCCCCCGCCGCTGCCGTTGACCGTTTTCGACGGACAGCCACAGTTCAGATCAACGCCGCAAGAGCCGAGTTCCACCGCCCGGGCCGCGTTTTCACCCAGCCACTGCGGATATTGCCCCAGCAACTGTATGCGAACCAGAGTGCCCGAGGGCGTGCGGCTTTCGTTAAGCAGTTCAGGGCAGAGACGGTGGAAGGATTTAACCGGCAGCAGTTGATCGACCACACGCAGAAACTCCGTGATACACAGGTCGTAATCATTCACTTCGCTGAGAAGCTCGCGCACCAGAGGATCCAGTACGCCCTCCATCGGAGCCAGTAATACTCGCATAGCCGTTCTACCCTTGAAAAAGACGCGCAATGATACGGGCAGACCCCGAGTCTTGGCAATGGTTGCTTGTGGTCGACGCCGACCGCGCGGTGGTTTGCGCCACGCCGTATCGAATTGCAGGCAAAAAAGCCCTCCGAAGAGGGCTTGACGGCACGCCTGGGTGATTACTCGCCCGAAGGCTTGCGGCTGCGACCGGCAGACGCGCCTGCGCCTGAACGACGCTGACCCGCATGCGCGGCGCTGCCACGGCTTGGACGCGCCGGACGGCTTTCGCCGGAACCGTTGCTGCCGTTGCCGCTGCGCTGACCGTTGCCACCCTGACGAGGCGCGCCGGAACGTTGACCGCCGCCTCCTTGACGTGGTGCACCGCGACCGCCGCTGCCCTGACGTCCGTTGACGATAGGCTCGGCCTTGATGGACGGGTCCGGTTCATAGCCCGGCAGCGCGATGCGTGGGATTTCACGCTTCAGCAGACGCTCGATATCGCGCAGCAGTTTATGTTCGTCGACGCAGACCAGCGAGATAGCTTCACCGGTAGACTCGGCACGACCGGTACGACCGATGCGGTGCACGTAGTCTTCCGGAACGTTCGGCAGCTCGTAGTTGACCACATGTGGCAGCTGGTCGATGTCCAGACCACGCGCCGCGATGTCGGTTGCAACCAGCACGCGAATGCCGCCGTCCTTGAAATCGGCCAGTGCACGGGTACGAGCGCCCTGGCTCTTGTTGCCGTGAATGGCGGCCGCAGTGATGCCGTCTTTGTTCAGCAGTTCGGCGAGGTGGTTGGCGCCATGCTTGGTGCGGGTAAATACCAGCACCTGCTGCCAGTTACCGGTGCCAATCATCTGCGACAGCAGCTCTCTTTACGACGTTTGTCGACAAAGTGAACGCTCTGCTCGATTTGCGTGGAGGCGGTGTTGCGACGCGCCACTTCAACGGAAGTCGGGTTGGTCAACAGCTTGTTCGCCAAACCTTTAATCTCGTCGGAGAAGGTCGCGGAGAACAGCAGGTTCTGACGCTTGGCAGGCAGCTTCGACAGCACGCGGCGGATGTCATGAATGAAGCCCATGTCCAGCATGCGGTCGGCTTCGTCCAGAACCAGAATTTCTACCTGCGACAAATCAACCGCTCTCTGGTGTTCCAGATCCAGCAGGCGACCCGGTGTTGCCACCAGAATATCGACGCCGCCGCGCAGTTTCATCATCTGAGGATTGATGCTCACGCCGCCGAACACCACCAGCGAGCGCAGGCTCAGGTGTTTGCTGTAGGCAGTCACGTTTTCACCGATCTGAGCCGCCAGCTCGCGGGTGGGGGTCAGGATCAGCGCACGGACCGGGCGACGACCTTTAATCGGCGTAGCTGACTGGCTAAGCAGTTGCAAAACAGGCAGGGTAAAACCAGCGGTCTTACCGGTACCGGTTTGCGCGCTGGCCATCAAGTCACGGCCTTGCAGCACAACAGGAATAGCCTGCTGCTGGATAGGCGTAGGTGAATTATAGCCCTGCTCTTCAACAGCACGCAGAATGTCGGCACTCAGGCCGAGAGAATCAAATGACATATAGGGAAAAACTCCAATCCACTCTAACCCGAACAGGTTCGGTGCAGTTTCAAGAGGGGATGATCAGACGAGGCAAATGAGGCATTACCACGAGGATTCGGCACAAACTGCAGTGCGCCAGTTGGAAGGATTCTAACAGATAACGAGACCCAGCGCGCATTTATATGATTCAAGCTGTAAAAGAAGCCGTTCCCACTTTTTGTGATCCTCTCCCGGCGTTAGCTTGCTATGCTTGCGAAGGTTAACTATTTCATCTTAAAGGCAACGCCGAAAAATAATGGAAACCTGGAAACTCAATTTAATTTCCGTCTGGCTTGGCTGTTTCTTTACCGGTCTGGCGATGAGCGAAATTCTTCCCTTCCTGCCGCTGTATGTCGAACAACTCGGCGTGCATGACCATGAGGCGCTAAGCATCTGGTCAGGGCTGGTATTTAGCGGCACGTTTCTGGTCTCGGCCTGCGTTGCGCCACTCTGGGGAAGCCTGGCCGACCGCAAGGGGCGCAAACTGATGCTGCTGCGCGCGGCACTCGGCATGGCTATCGTCATGGTGTTGCAGGGATTTGCACAAAATGTCTGGCAGCTGTTTATCTTTCGTACCCTGATGGGCCTGACCTCCGGCTATATTCCGAATGCGATGGCGCTGGTTGCCTCGCAGGTGCCGCGAGACAAGAGCGGATGGGCGCTGGGAACCTTGTCGACCGGTCAGGTGTCCGGCGTGATTATCGGTCCCTTGCTGGGTGGTTTCATGGCTGACCATCTCGGACTGCGGATGGTGTTTTTCGTCACCGCCGGCCTGCTGTTTATCAGTTTTCTTATCACCCTGTTTCTTATCAAAGAGCGCGTGGTGCCCGTCACCAAGGCCAATCGACTCAGCGGCAAAGCGGTCTTTACCACCCTTCCCTATCCAATGTTGATGGTCAGCCTGTTTGTCACCACCATGATAATCCAGTTGGCCAACGGCTCGATAAGCCCGATTCTGACCCTGTTTATTCGCAACCTTTCCGATAACACCCACAATATCGCCTTTGTGAGCGGCGTCATCGCGGCGGTGCCCGGCATTTCGGCGCTGCTTGCCGCTCCCAGACTCGGCAAGCTGGGCGACCATATCGGCGCTCATCGGGTACTTATCGCCGCGCTGGTATTCTGTTTCGTTTTATTCTGCCTGATGGCGACGATCACCACGCCCGTACAGCTCGGAGTTTTGCGTTTTCTGCTGGGCTTCGGCGATGGCGCGCTAATGCCCGCCGTGCAGGCGCTGCTGGTAAAATACAGCAGCGATCAGGTCACCGGCCGCATCTTCGGTTATAACCAGACGTTTATGTATCTCGGCAACGTTATTGGCCCGCTGATTGGATCCGGTGTGTCGGCAGCGCTGGGTTTTCGCTGGGTGTTTCTGGTGACTGCACTGATTGTGCTGCTCAATGCCGCGCAAATCTGGTGGAGCTTTCGAAAAATACCGACTCGCGTGCGAATAAAATAGGCTGTGTGGACATAAAAAAGGGAGCAGGCTTTCGCCGCTCCCTTTTTTATTGAACGCGTCGTTATCTTCTGTTGCCGAAGATACGCAGCAACATCAGGAACAGGTTGATAAAGTCGAGATACAGCGTCAACGCGCCAACGATAGAATATTTGCGGAAGTTCTCTTTATCATTAACAGACAACTGCTCGCCCATATTCTTCAGCTTTTGCGTGTCATACGCTGTCAGGCCCACAAACACCACCACACCGATGTAGGAAATTGCCTGCATCAGCGCCGGGCTTTTCAGCCAGAAATTAACCAGCGACGCCAGCACAATCCCGATAAGCGCCATAAACAGCAGACTGCCGATGCCACTTAAATCGCGTTTGGTGACATAGCCGTAAACACTCATCGCGCCGAACATACCGCCTGCGACCACGAAGGTGCTGGCGATGGAAGCGCCGGTATACACAATGAAGATGCTCGAAAGGGTGAGCCCGGTCAGCGCCGAATAGAGCATGAAAAGCCCTGTCGCGACCGCTCCGCTCAGGCGGTTAACCATGCCTGAAATGACAAAGACCAGTGCGAGCTGGAGAATTATCAAACCGAAAAAGGTTATCTGGCTCGAGAAGATAAAACCGAGGATGGCAGGTGAACGCGATGCATACCAGGCGACAAACGCCGTGAGCAGCAAACCACAGGTCATCCAGCCGTAAACCTGCGCCATATAGGCCTGAATACCGCTGTTTGCGCGTTCAACTATCGAACCATTGGGACGTGGATATCGATCCATGATGCTTACCTCTTGCAGGGAGGAAAAAATACAAGGCTGAATTGCAGCCTACCGGTAATCTAAGCCTACCACAAAAATTCACGACTGCGCGCCACAGCATTAAGGACGACAAATAAGTGATTCGGGCGAACGAGAGAAGCCAACGCCGCCATAGCGTTCAGGACGACGAGGACCAGCGGGAGGCGGCGGTGTGGTCGGTATCTCGCGACTCAACCCAGCGATCGCCGTGCTCCGTGGCCTCGCGTTTCCAGAACGGCGCACGGGTTTTCAGGTAGTCCATGATAAATTCCGTGGCGTCGAACGCCATGCCCCTGTGCGCGCTGGTAACGCCGACGAACACGATTTCATCGCCCGGATAGAGCGCGCCGATGCGGTGATACACCGATACCCGCTGCAAGGGCCATCGTTGACGCGCGTCGTCCACGATGTCGGCCAGGGCTTTTTCAGTCATGCCGGGATAATGTTCGAGCGTCAGCGCGCTGACATTGTCGCCCAGATTATGATTGCGTACTTTGCCGGTGAAGGTGACGACCGCGCCGTCTGCCTCAGACTGCGCCAGCCATTGATACTCGTCGCCGACGCTAAAAGGTGCCGCATCGACCACAATTCGCGTTGCCTGCATGGATTATCCTCCGGTGACCGGTGGGAAAAAGGCCACTTCGTCGCCGTCCTGAACGGGATGTGTCGTCTCGACGAGTGTCTGATTGACCGCCACCAGCAGGTTGCCTGCTTCGAGCGCCAAAGCCCAGCGGTCACCGCGCAGCGCCAGCGACTGGCGCAGAGTTTCAACGGTGGAAAAATCGGCGGGCAACGCGAGAGTGTCAGTGCCGACCAACTCACGAACCTGAGCAAAAAACAGCACCTTGATCATTCGCCCGCCTTGAAGTCACCAGACTTGCCGCCGCTTTTTCGAGCAGGCGAATCGGCCCCAGCACCATATCTTTCTGCACGGCCTTGCACATGTCATAGATGGTCAGCGCGGCTACCGACGCGGCGGTCAGCGCTTCCATCTCGACGCCCGTCTTGCCGCTCAGGCGGCACAGGCTTTCGATACGCACGCGGTCGAACTCCGGCTGGGCCTCGAGTCTGACTTCCACCTTGGTCAGCAACAGCGGATGACATAGCGGGATAAGATCCCAAGTCTTTTTCGCGGCCTGAATACCGGCAATGCGCGCGGTGGCGAACACGTCGCCCTTGTGGTGCGAGCCGTCGACTATCATCGCAAGCGTGCTGGCCGCCATGCTGACAAAGGCTTCGGCGCGGGCTTCACGCACCGTTTCGGCTTTACCGGAGACATCGACCATATGGGCTTCGCCCGCGGCATTGATATGCGTCAGAGTAGACATGGTTATTTTATTTTCTTACGTGAGGAATAAAGTTACACGGACGATTACGGGCATCAAGCTGGGAAGAGATTATCTGTTCCCACGCCAGTTTGCAGGCATTGGTCGAACCGGGCACGGCAAAGATGACCGTCTGGTTTGCCATGCCGCCTATCGCGCGTGACTGAATAGTGGCCGTGCCGATATCTTCAAACGACACCATGCGAAACAGCTCGCCAAAGCCTTCGATTTCGCGATCAAACAAGGGTTTCAGCGCTTCGGGCGTATTGTCCCCCGCCGTAAAACCGGTGCCGCCGTTGACGATAATGGCGCCAATACGTTCGTCGGCAATCCACTGCGACACGACGGCGCGAATCTGGTACAGGTTGTCCTTGCAGACTTCGCGGGCCAGAAACGTAATGCCCCGCCTCTACCGCTGCATCGCGCAGATATTCACCCGAGGTGTCGTCTTCTTTGCTGCGGCGGTCGGAAACGGTCAAAAGGGCGAGGGAGATTGCCTGAAATTCACTGCTGGCTTTGCTCATAGTTTTTCCGTGCGTTAGCCGCCGATAAAGGAGAGGTTCTGCGTAATACCGGTATTGCCCTGATGCAGGAAATGGGTCTGCTTCTTGCGCCCCAATCCGCCCTGAATACGGTCCATCAGCGCATCCTGCTGGAGATCGTCACCCAGCAGATCGCGCAGCGGAATACCCTGCTCGCCAAAGAGGCACAGGTGCAGATTACCAAGCGCCGAAACGCGCAGACGATTACAGGTTGCACAGAAATCTTTCTCGTAGGGCATGATAAGGCCGATTTCGCCAATGTAGTCAGGATGGGTAAACACCTGCGCCGGACCGTCGCTGCGGCTGCGGCCCTGTAAAACCCAGCCCTGCTGGATCAGCTGGTCGCGAATAACCTGCCCCGAAACGTGATGCTTGCGGAACAACTCGCCGCCATCGCCGGTTTCCATCAGCTCGATAAACCGCAGCTGAATAGGCCGGTCTTTGATCCAGTTCAGGAAGGTCGACAAGCTTGCGTGGTTAACGTCGCGCATCAGCACGGCGTTCACTTTCACCTTGGCAAACCCGGCCTCGAATGCGGCATCGATGCCGTTCATGACTTCACGGAATTTATCCTGTCCGGTAATGGCGTGAAACTGGCGGGCGTCAAGGCTGTCGACGCTGACGTTGATAGCGGTAAGGCCGGCATCGCGCCAGTTTTTAACATCACGCGCCATGCGATAACCGTTGGTAGTCACCGCCAGATGGCGAATCTGTTCGTTTTCCCGCACGGCGGCAATGATGTCATTGAAATCGCGACGCAGCGAAGGCTCTCCGCCGGTCAGGCGCACCTTTTCAGTGCCGAGATGGGCAAAAGCGCGGCTGACTCGACGGATTTCATCAAGCGAAAGAAAGCTTTTGTTGTTGTGACCCTGAGGCTTGTAGCCATCAGGCAGGCAATATGTGCAACGAAAATTGCACACGTCAGTAATCGATAGGCGCAGGTAATAGAACTTGCGCGCAAATGCGTCAGTGAGTTGTTGCACCTTGTTAACACCTTTCCAAATACGGGAAGATGCGGGCATTTCTACCCTGCACCCTGGCGAAGACCGAAAACGGCTTCACGGCCAAGGCACCGTATTGTCCGGTCGGCGACGAGATTCGCAGAGGCGGCAACTTAGGTACCAGGGCTAGGAGTTCAATCCCTGCGATAAAGCCCACAGGAACGCGGTTGAAAAGTATTGTAGCGCCGTAAAAACCTGATAGCCAACAAGGTTCTTCGCTATGTAATTGGTTATACAGCGTTTTTTATTGCCAATAAAATCAAAAAGCGCTGTGAAATCAATCGACTTGTCTCATTCAGGCTAACTTGCATGATTGATAACAACTTTGCGGAAAATTAGGTAAAATTGTTTCAGAAAATTATTTTCAGCACAGTCTCCCAATGCCAACGCCGCCGCAGGGTTTAGCACGTCGGGAGCGCAAAGAGGAAGTATGAGAAATCGGGCATTGGCGGATTTAGACCGCGTAGTCGCGTTGGGTGGCGGTCACGGATTGGGACGCGTGATGTCGTCGCTGTCGTCGTTGGGATCACGGCTGACCGGCATCGTCACCACCACAGACAACGGCGGCTCGACGGGCAGAATCCGTCGTTCGGTCGGCGGTATCGCCTGGGGTGACATGCGCAACTGCCTTAATCAGTTGATTACGGAACCCAGCGTCGCCTCCGCGATGTTCGAATATCGCTTTAGCGGCAGCGGCGAACTTGACGGACACAATCTGGGCAACCTGATTTTGCGCGCGTTAGACAGTCTGAGCGTGCGTCCGCTTGAGGCAATGAATCTGGTGCGCAGACTGCTCAAGGTCGATGCCGAGCTTATCCCGATGTCGGAAGACCCTGTCGATCTCGCAGCCATCGATGCCAACGGCAACGCCATTCATGGCGAGGTCAACGTTGACCAGCTTACTCAGGTCCCGCGCCGGTTGCTGCTTGAGCCGAAGGTCAGCGCCACCCGCGAGGCACTCGACGCCATCGCCGAAGCCGATTTGATTGTCATCGGGCCGGGCAGCTTCTTTACCAGCCTGATGCCGCTTCTGCTGCTTGAAGAGCTTGCCACCGAACTGCGCCGCAGTCGGGCGCATATCGTGTATATCAGCAATCTCGGCAAAGAACTCAGCGTTGCCGCGGCCTCGCTGAATTTGCAGGACAAGCTGAACATGATTGAAAAACAGATTGGCCGTGCGGCGATTGACGCCGCCATCGTCGGGCCGGGCATTCCACTCGGAGAAGCCAGTAGCCGCCTGATTATTCAGCGCCCGCTTGAAGCCCTCGACGTGCCTTATCGCCACGATCGCGAGTTGCTGCGCCAAGCGCTGGAAGAAGCGTTGCAGCGTATGGGATAAGGCCGGTTCAGGCCTTGTCGGGATGGTTTTTCTTCACCAGTGGGTGATTGTTCCACGGGCTGTCAGCGGCCGGTTTCGCGCTGCTGACACGTTTGGCCGGTGCTGCCGACGTCGAACGTTTCGGGCCGTCACCACGCGCCTTTTTACTGCCCCCGTCTTGAGAGACCAGGTCAGGTTTTAGCAATCCTTCCAGATAATCAAGATACAGCGTCTCGACCTCTTTGCGTGCCCAGGGCGTGCGGCGAAGAAACTTGAGGCTGGATTTGATGCTCGGATCGCTCTTAAAACAGTTGATATTCACCTGCCCCGCCAGCGCCAGCCAACCAAAATTCTCCACCAATTCGGTCAGCAGTTTTTCAAGCGTAACGCCGTGTAAAGGATCTTTCGGTTTGATATCGGTCATTCGCTGTCATCGCTCAATTTTTCAAGGGCGCAGATTCTAGCACAGTCATGGATGCCCTGTACCCTTGCCTGATATTTAGAGGGTGGCCAGTAAGGCCACCGCCTGGACAGCCTGGGATCAAGACACTGCGATGAACTGCTCGCGAAGCGCATGAAGCTCGTCTCGCGTGTTCGCGGCCGCTTCGAACTCCAGATTCTGGGCATGCTGGTACATGAGTGCTTCCAGCTCGCGGATCCGCTGTTCCAGCGCTTTCGGGGTAAGCGCCTTGACGGTAGACGCCGCCTGAGCATCGCGCAGCTCTTTGTTTTTCTTGAACTTCGGCTGACCCAGTTGAAGAATATCGCCGATTTTCTTGTTCAAGCCCTGTGGGGTAATGCCTTTCTCGAGGTTGTAGGCTTCCTGCTTGGCGCGACGACGTTCCGTCTCTTCGATGGCGCGGGCCATCGATTTGGTAATCTTGTCGCCATACAGAATCGCCTTGCCGTTGAGGTTACGCGCCGCACGACCAATGGTCTGAATCAGAGAACGTTCGGAACGCAGGAAACCCTCTTTATCGGCGTCGAGAATCGCCACCAGCGAGACTTCCGGCATATCCAACCCTTCTCGCAACAGGTTTATCCCGACCAACACGTCAAATTCGCCGAGACGTAAATCGCGAATGATTTCAACACGTTCAACGGTGTCGATATCGGAGTGCAGATAACGGACTTTTTCGCCGTGCTCTTCGAGATATTCGGTCAAGTCTTCGGCCATTCGTTTGGTCAGGGTGGTGACCAGCACACGTTCGTTAATGGCAACGCGCTTGCGGATTTCAGACAACAGATCGTCAACCTGAGTCCCGACGGGACGCACTTCAATCAAGGGGTCAAGCAGTCCGGTCGGCCTGACAACCTGCTCGACGACATCCCCGCCGGATTTCTCCGTTTCATAGTTGCCGGGCGTAGCAGAAACATAAATGCTCTGCGGCGCCAGCGCTTCAAACTCTTCAAAACGCAGCGGACGGTTATCCAGCGCCGACGGCAGACGGAAACCGTATTCAACCAGGGTCTCTTTACGCGAACGGTCGCCTTTGTACATGCCGCCAATTTGCGGAATGGTAACGTGGGACTCGTCGACAATCAGCAGCCCGTCAGGCGGCAGGTAGTCAAACAGGGTTGGCGGTGGTGCGCCCTCGCCGCGACCGGACAGGTAGCGCGAGTAGTTCTCGATGCCCGAGCAGTAACCCAGCTCGTTCATCATTTCGAGATCAAACTGCGTGCGCTGGCTGATGCGTTGCTCTTCCAGCAGCTTGTTGTTCGACAACAGATTTTTACGGCGATCCGCCAGTTCGTCTTTGATCTCTTCCATCGCCTGCACAATGCGCTCGCGCGGCGTAACATAGTGGGTTTTGGGATAAATGGTAAAACGCGGCACTTCCTGCGAGATTTGCCCGGTTAACGGGTCGAACAGCGACAGACGCTCGACCTCTTCGTCAAACAGCTCGATACGCAGGGCGAGATCGTCCGACTCCGCCGGGAAAACGTCGATGACTTCGCCACGCACGCGGAATGTACTGCGCTGGAATGCCTGATCGTTACGTGCATATTGCAGCTCGGCCAGACGCCGCAGGATCGAGCGTTGATCGATGATCATGCCCTTGGTCAGGTGCAGCATCATCTTGAGATAGAGATCCGGGTCGCCCAGACCATAGATGGCCGACACCGAGGCCACCACGATGACGTCGCGACGTTCAAGCAGGGCCTTGGTCGCGGAAAGACGCATCTGCTCGATATGTTCGTTTACCGAAGCATCTTTCTCGATAAAGGTGTCGGAGCTTGGCACGTAGGCTTCGGGCTGATAGTAATCGTAATAAGAGACAAAATATTCCACCGCGTTTTCAGGGAAGAACTCTTTCATTTCGCCATACAACTGCGCTGCCAACGTCTTGTTGGGTGCCAGCACCATCGTTGGCCGATTGAGATCGGCAATAACGTTGGCGACGGTGAAAGTCTTGCCCGAACCGGTTACACCCAGCAAAGTCTGATGCGCCAGGCCGTTTTCCAGCCCTTCTTCCAGACGACGGATTGCCTCGGGCTGATCGCCCGACGGTTTGAATTCAGAATGTAGTTTGAATACTTTGCTCATTGCGGGCTACCTGAGATGAGAACGTGCGAGACGGAGAGGAAGTCTGTAACACCTCCCCTTCTTGTCAAAAGGATCACTACAAAGTGTAGATCATATATTATACTGGATAAATACACAGGTTAAAAGGGAGTTTGTCTTAAGAGGGCATCCGCGGCGAAATCAGGTGCATCGTGGGGCATGCAGCCTTTTGAAATTCCCTATAAAGGATCCCTTATCCCCAGATGACGACTTGTGCAAACTTTTTCAATACCTATTGACGAAAATTTACACAGCGAACTCGCGTAAACATTCATGCTATTGATTTTAATTAACACATTGAAAAATAGGAATTTCCTTAAAAAGCCGACAATCCGGCCAAACTAAGCTCAACCCGCGCCCAGACTAGCCTACAGCAACTTTTCTCTGTCTCATACACAAGGTTATCCACAGGAATGGTGGATAAGTCTCAGCGCGCCGCTTGGGGCCTGCATTGACAAAATTAGACAATCTGAAAATCCTGCCAAATCTGTCGTTTTTTTAGTTATTTTTTTACACTTTTATGACTATATATATTCAGATTTGACCTAGATAAAGGCCCTGTTTTCATTTGCAAAATCTGGATCCTCGTCTTTATCGTTCTTTTCGCCTCTTTGCGGTTTTTAGCTTGCACCAAAACCTTGAGGGGTGGCACTGGCAAAGTGCACCTTGTTAACAATGGCTGGCGCAAAAACATTACTCGTGATAATGCGTCAAGGCATTTCATACCCGCCATAACCCTATTTTACCGCGATAAATCCCCTTTCAGAGTTATCGGTCAAGAGTTGGCCCGAGAGTTGCACTATCAGTTCACAACGCCACCTTTACAAATTTTGTGCTGAGTGACGTCAAACCAACAATATTTCCACTTTTTGGTAACTGTGAAGGCTTTTAAGGCAAATAAACGTCAGTTTAAGCCGTTTAGCACTACGGGATAGCCGTTTTTCGCCCGTTAATGCTGATAGGTTTGGTGCTAAAAACCGAACTTTATTCTGTGTTAACAGGCTGTCGGCATCGTAAAAATGTCAGAAACAGGACAGGAGTCGTCGAATGTTGTGTTCAGCGGAGCGCGTAATAAGTGAGGAACAACTGATGCTAAGCGTAAAAGCAGTTAACCAGTACTATGGACAAAATCATACTCTGTGGGACATTAATCTCGAGCTGTATCGAGGGCAATGCAACTGTCTGATTGGCCGAAACGGCGTGGGTAAAACCACCTTGATCAACTGCATCATGGGCCATTTGCCCGTGAAAAGCGGCACCATGATCTGGCAGTCTGCCAATCAGGCGCCGCAAAACCTGCTGGTGATGCCCGTGGAAACGCGCTCGCAGATGGGCATTGGCTACGTGCCGCAGGGAAGACAGATCTTTTCGCAGATGAGCGTCGATGAAAACCTGCAAATTGCCATGATGGCCGGACGCAACAAAACCCGCCGCGTGCCTTTACAGGTTTACGATCTTTTTCCGTCGTTGAAAGAGCTGGGCTCTCGCAAGGCCGGGGAGCTGGATGAAAGCCAGCAACAGCAACTGGCCATCAGCCGCGCGCTGGTGCAGGAACCCGAACTGTTGATCCTGGACGAACCGACCGAGCACACAAGCGAAGCGATGGAAGCCAATATGGGCAATATTATTCACCGCCTTAACCGCGATCTGGGCCTGACGCTGTTGCTGGTAGGGCATAAACTGCCGTTTATTCGCAGCGTTGCCGACCGTTTCTGCCTGCTGGACGGCGGCCGTAACGTCGCGCAGGGTACACTGGCGCAGCTTGATGACAATCTGGTAAAAACCTATCTCACGGTTTAATGGCAGAGTTCAGCAAAGGATCCAGCGACAAATAATGGCCATGCCGGGAGAATTGAACGTCTTGAAGGAACGGGATCTCGCCCAATAGCGGCGCAGGCAGCATACGTTTCAGCGTAGCGAGATAAGCCTGATGATGCTTCCCCGTCTCCTCGACGTCATTGGCTATCCAGCCTGCCAGCGTCAAACCGCTCTGCAAAATGGCCTGGGCCGTCAATACCGCATGGTTGATGCAGCCTAAACGCATACCCACGACCAAAATTACCGGCAAACGCTCGGCAATCACCCAATCGGCAAAAGTCTGTGTTGCGTTAAGCGGGGTAAACCAGCCGCCCGCGCCTTCGACAACGACCCAGTCTGCCAAAGGCTCCAGCTCGCGCAAACCTTGCGACAAGACGGAAAATTCAATAGGACGCCCTTCCAGCTCGCTGACAATGTGCGGCGATGTCGGCTCGATAAAAGTACAGGGATTCACCTGTTCATAGCGCAGTTCGCCCGAACTGTTGGCCTGTAAAGCCAGCGCATCGCTATTTCGCGGCCCGTCGGCCGTCATGTCGCTGCCGGATGCCACCGGCTTATAGCCCGCAACGCGAAGGCCTGCGGATTTCGCTGCCTGCAAAAAGGCGCAGGTCGCGACCGTTTTCCCGACTTCGGTATCCGTGCCGGTAATAAACCAGCGGCGGTTGTTGATTAAAGTGCTCACGTTACTCTTCTTCGCAATAAATAAGGCCGTATACCAGCCGATAAGTCAAAGGTAGCTGGCCATCCTGACGCGCATAATGCTGGTCGACCTTTGCCAGTCTTTCACGTCCGCCCAATCCGCCCAGACGCCCGCCTTTTATGTGCGTCGCGCCAATACCCTTCAATGAACGCATCAGGCTCATGACATCGGGAAACAGCGTTGTGTGCTGACTGAATTCGACGTGATGCGTGTAAGGCGCACAGGCTTCGGCAATTTTATCGGGTGTCAGGAATTTGTTGACGTGCGGACGACCGTCAACCTTCATCCAGGCCTGCGATAATTCAAGCAGCGAGTTTTCGGCAAGCGTCGAAAACAGCACAATGCCGCCTGGGCGCGTTACGCGGACTAACTCCTGCAAAGCTCGCGGCAAGGCGTTGCACCATTGCACAGCCAGATTGCTGAAACTGACGTCTACAGAGTGGTCGGCCAGCGGAAGGCGTTCGATGTCACCAGGCAGATAGATATCCGCAGAGTTCAGCGAACCGGGCATGCGCCAGCATGCCTTCCGAGAGATCCAGCGCGGTAACGGATTTACCGGCCTCACGCCAGCGACGACTGAAATAACCCGTGCCGCACCCGGCATCCAGCACCTTCCGGCCCGGATTGACACCCTGCGCAGCCGCGAGGGCCATCAGCGTCTCGCCGGTCTGGCGTTGCAGGTCGGCTGCGCCTTCATAACTCTGGGCCGCGCGACTAAAGGCATCGGCGACCGCTTTTTTATTTACTAATTCGGTAACTGCACCCATTCAGGGACTCCAGCAAAATATCAATATCTTCGGGCTCATGGGCAGCCGTCAGGGTCAGACGCAGACGCGCACTGCCCGGCGCAACGGTCGGCGGGCGTATCGCACTTACCCACAGTTGCTGGTCTCGCAGGCGCTGCGCCAGATCCAGCGCCGCCTGATTCTCGCCGACGATGACCGGCTGAATGGCGCCGGACGAGGCGGTAAGCCCCAATCCGAGCTGCCCGGCACCCGTTCTGAAACGGGCAACGTTGGCCGCCAGTTTATCACGCAGGTCATCACCTTGCTGAATACATGTCAGTGCGGCCTGAAGTGCGCAAACTTGTGCTGCGGGCATCGCGGTGCTGTAAATCAGGTGACGCGCGAATTGCAGCAGGTAGTCGGCGGTGGCGTCATCACACAATACGGCAGCGCCGCTGCAACCAAACGCCTTGCCGAAAGTCAGGACCAGCAGTTCGGGTTTGATGCCCTGCTGCCAGCAGCTGCCGCGCCCCTGCTCGCCCACCACACCCACACCGTGCGCATCATCGACCATCAACCAGCTGCCGTATTCGCGGGCCAGCGTTTGCAGTTCGCGAAGCGGTGCTGCATCGCCGTCCATGCTGAACACCCCTTCCGTCACCACCAGTGTTTCCCCGACCGCAGGCTTTTCAAGCAACCGGGACAGCGCCTGCGGCTGATTGTGGGCAAATCGCCGCAGCTGGGCTGGCGAGTGCATTGCCGCTTCCAGCAGTGAAGCATGGCTCAGTTTGTCGGCCAGAACGCGATCCTCGGCCTGCATCATGGCTGCAAGCACCGCCTGATTGGCAGCGAAACCGGAGATAAACAGCAATGCTCGCGGATACCCCTGCCACTGCGCAAGTTGCTGTTCGAATTGCTGATGCAGCGTCGAAAAGCCGGTGACATGACCTGAACCGCCGCTCCCGACACCATAACGGGTTGCCCCTTGCTGCCATGCTGCGACAAGCGCCGGATGCTGCGAGAGTCCGAGGTAGTCGTTGCCCGAAAAATTCAGATAGCGACGGCCACCCTGTTGCAGCCAGCGGCCGTTGCCGCCCGCATTTGGCAATCGGACCCTGAATGCGCGGGCAGCGTGGCGTTCCTCAACGGCCTGACCCATGCGGCTGTGCCAGCTCATTTTTTGCCAACCCGATATGCTTTTAACCGAAGCGATAGTGCAAACATCCCGCTGCCGTTATTACACCGCCGCATTGTAGAAACTGCTCGGTATCGGCATGTATCAGCTGTGAATTCAGCGCCTGCTGCTGCTCTTCATCCCCCATTTCAGTAGCGAAGTTCTGCGGATTCAGTCCAAGCTTGCCAAAGAGAATCAAGTCTTTGTCTTCTGCCGGATTCGGCGTGGTCAGCAACTTGCAGCCGTAGAAAATCGAATTGGCTCCCGCCATAAAACACATGGCCTGCGTTTGCTCGCTCATCTGTTCGCGACCCGCCGAAAGACGTACATACGAGCGCGGCATCATGATGCGAGCCACGGCAATGGTGCGGATAAAATCGAACGGATCGACATCATCGTTATCGGCCATCGGCGTCCCTTTGACCTTGACCAGCATGTTGATCGGCACGCTTTCGGGCGGCACAGGCAGATTAGCAAGCTGCATCAGCAGACCTGCGCGGTCTTTTACCGATTCCCCCAACCCGACAATACCGCCGGAACAAACCTTGATGCCCGCGCCGCGCACTTCCTGAAGCGTATCAAGACGTTCCTGATAGCTTCGGGTCGTGATCACGCTGCCGTAAAACTCGGGAGACGTGTCGAGATTGTGGTTGTAGAAATCCAGCCCTGCCGTCGCCAACCGCTGCGCCTGCGTGGTATTCAAGGTGCCCAGCGTCATGCAGGTTTCCATGCCCAGTTCTTTCACACCCTGCACCATCTGCTCGAGATACGGCATGTCGCGGTCATGCGGATTTTTCCATGCAGCGCCCATGCAAAAGCGCGTCGAGCCTGCGGCCTTGGCCTGACGTGCCGATTCCAGCACCTGCTCGACCTGCATTAATCGTTCGGATTCCAGCCCAGTCTTGTAGCGCGAGCTTTGCGGACAATATTTGCAGTCTTCCGGGCAGGCACCCGTTTTAATCGACAGCAAGGTACTGACCTGCACCTGCCGCGGATCGAAATGCTGACGATGAATTTGCTGTGCCTCGAACATCAGTTCAAGAAACGGTTTTTCGAATAACGCTTTAGTTTGCTCATAAGTCCAACGGGTGCGGGCTGTCATAAGACATCTCCAAAAGTAATGATATACCGTCAACCATTTTTGATTTATTTTAGTTTACGGTCAACGTAATATTTTATTTTTGGTTTACATCTATTTTAATAATCCGCTCGCAAGGACTTCTCATGACTCCGGCCGATCTCGAATTCGATAAGCGCCATATCTGGCATCCGTACACTTCCATGACTCAACCGCTGCCCACTTATCCCGTTGAATCTGCCGAAGGCGTTATGCTTCATCTGGCCGATGGGCGGCAACTGGTAGACGGCATGTCGTCATGGTGGGCAGCCATTCACGGCTATAATCACCCGCGTCTGAATCAGGCGGCCATCGAGCAGATCGGAAAAATGTCTCACGTCATGTTTGGCGGCATTACGCATCCTTCAGCCATTGCGCTGAGCCGTCAGCTGGTCGACATGACACCCGCCGGTCTCGAGTGCGTCTTTCTGGCCGACTCCGGGTCCGTCGCCGTTGAAGTGGCGATAAAGATGGCTATGCAATACTGGCAGGCGCGCGGCGAAAAACGGCAAAAGGTGCTGACCCTGCGCAATGGCTACCACGGCGATACTTTTGGCGCGATGGCGGTATGCGACCCGCAAAACTCGATGCACAGTCTGTATCAGGGCTATTTACCGGATCATCTTTTTGCCCCTGCGCCGCAAAGCCGCTTCGATGCGCCGTGGAACCCGCAAGACATTGCGCCGTTTGCTGCCCTGCTGCGCGAACATCAGCATCAGATTGCCGCCGTGATCCTTGAACCCGTGGTGCAAGGCGCAGGCGGAATGCGCATGTATCATCCGCAGTATCTCAAACAGGTTCGCGCACTGTGCGACGAGGCGGGCATCCTGCTTGTTGCCGATGAAATCGCCACCGGTTTTGGCCGCACGGGCAAGATGTTTGCCTGCGATCACGCTGGAATCGCCCCCGATATTCTCTGCGTTGGCAAAGCGCTGACCGGGGGTTACATGACGCTTTCGGCGACGCTGACTACCCGCAAGGTAGCCGAAACTATCAGTAACGGCGACGCAGGCTGCTTTATGCATGGCCCGACTTTTATGGGCAATCCGCTGGCTTGTGCCGTTGCCAGCGCCAGCCTCTCACTGCTTGCCGAAAATCATTGGCCGTTGCAGGTAGCCACCATCGAAGCGCAGCTCAAAGCCGAACTGACGCCATTGAAGCAGCATTCCGCCGTCGCGGATGTGCGGGTTCTCGGCGCAATTGGCGTGGTCGAGATGCGGCAACCTGTCGACATGGCGCGCTTGCAGCAGCATTTTGTGACGCAGGGTGTGTGGATTCGCCCATTCGGCAAACTCATCTACCTGATGCCGCCGTATATCATTAGCTCGGTTCGGCTCAGCCAACTTACACAGGCAATCGCCACCGCGCTAGAGGTGCTCTACCGAGAAAGTTGATTCTTCGAGATGTCTTGGGAAACAGGCAAATTTTTATTGTCGGCGTAGCAAAACTGTTGCTTAATCAGTGAACACCGCTACGCCCCTTTCGCCATGCCCAAGAGGAGTCTGCATGAAGAGCGCCCTGTCACCGCAGTCGAAATTACCCGACGTCGGCACCACGATTTTTACCGTTATTGGCCAACTGAGCGCCGAGCACAATGCGCTGAATCTTTCACAGGGCGCGCCCAACTTCTCATGCCAGCCATCACTGATTGACGCTGTCGCCACCTCCATGCGCGCCGGTCAAAACCAGTACGCGCCGATGGCGGGCGTTGCGGCGCTGCGCGAGGCACTGGCCGACAAGGTCGAGGCGCTTTACGGCAGTCGCTACGACGCCAGCAGCGAAGTCACCATCACCGCCAGCGCCAGTGAGGGCCTCTATTCCGCCATAAGCGCACTGGTGCATCCTGGCGATGAAGTCATCTATTTCGAACCGGCTTTCGACAGCTATTCTCCTATCGTTCGCCTTCAGGGAGCCATTCCGGTTCCCGTAACGCTGTCGATGGAAGATTTCAGCATCGACTGGGATCACGTTTCAAGCGTAATCAACAGCCGCACGCGGATGATAATCATCAATAGTCCGCACAATCCTACCGGCGCAATCTTTACCCAGCACGACATCGACAGACTTACGGCGTTAACGCGCGATACCGATATCGTTATCTTGTCCGATGAAGTCTATGAGCATGTTGTCTTCGACGGCGAAGCGTCACGAAAGCATGGCCCGTCATCCTGCACTTGCCGAGCGCAGCGTGATTGTTTCCTCCTTTGGTAAAACCTATCACGTGACTGGCTGGCGCGTAGGTTACACACTCGCCCCCGCTGCGCTGATGGATGAAATACGCAAGATCCACCAGTTTATGGTATTCACCGCCGACACCCCGATGCAGCACGCTTTTGTCGAGGCGCTGGGCAATCCGCAAAGCTATCTCGGACTGGCTGATTTCTACCAGCAGAAACGCGATTTAATGGCCAATTCTCTACAGCATTCGCGCTTCGAGCTTCTGCCAAGCCGTGGCAGCTTCTTTATGCTCGCCCGATTCAGCCATTTCAGCCCGCTCAGCGACGACGACTTTGTCTTGAGCCTGATTCGCGACCATCAGGTATCCAGCATCCCCCTGTCGGCCTTTTACAGCAATAACCAGCCTACAGGCTTGATTCGCCTTAGTTTTGCCAAAGACGACGCCACCCTGATCGAAGGAACGCGTCGACTCTGCGGTGTTTGATCCCCTGCCCTCTGGAGTCTTGAAGATGCATAAATTGAAAAGCTTGCTGTTGTTAGGTTGTGCGGTTGCCTCTTTCTCCCATTTTTCTGCTCTGGCAGCCGATTCCACTCTCAAATTTGGTCTTGAAGCGCAATATCCGCCGTTTGAGTCGAAATCGGCCAGCGGTGAACTGGAGGGCTTTGATATCGATCTCGGCAAGGCGGTGTGCGCTGCGGCAAAGGTAACGTGTGAATGGAGCGAAACCTCGTTTGACGGGCTTATTCCGGCGCTTCAGGCGCAAAAATTCGATGCTATCAATTCGGCGATGAACGTGACGGAAAAACGTCGGCAGGCAATCGATTTTACGCAGGTGATTTATCGTGTTCCCAGCAAGCTGATTGCAAAGAGCAATTCGGGTCTGTTGCCCGAAGTGAGTGCATTGAAAGGCAAGCACATTGGGGTATTGCAAGGCTCGATTCAGGAAAGCTTTGCGCAGGCACATTGGGCGCCACAGGGAGTAGATGTTGTCTCCTATCAGGATCAGAGTCAGGTTTATCTTGATTTAACCTCAGGTCGTCTCGATGGCACGCTGGTGCTGGCACCGGCAGGCCAGACCGGATTCCTGACCAAACCCGACGGCAAAGGTTTCAGCTTCGTCGGCAATGCGGTACGCGATGACAAGATTCTCGGCAGCGGCGTTGCGTTCGGGCTGCGCAAAGGCGACACCGCTAACAAGGCGCGTCTGGACAAAGCAATCGACATCATCAAAAAAGACGGCGTGGTGGGACAACTGTCGAAAAAATACTTCGGCGATCTCGACGTTAGCGTGAAATAGTTAAAAACTTCGGTAGACCCGCCATCGCGGTGAAAGAGAGGCAATACGTCGGCTATTTCACCGCAAGCAAATGTCGCGTCAACATCTCGGCGGTATCGATTTTACCCTGACGTCATTATTCCTGCGGCAACCTTCCCTGCCGCAGGTTACGAGCTGAACAGGTTGTATCTGTTAACAAAACAATCCTTTCAAATTCTGTACCTTAGCGTTGCATCCCTGTTACCGTTCCCTTACTTGCCCACCTGACGTCCTATACTTGTTGCCGGTGGAAGATTTTTTTAATGCTAAGGAGTCAGTATGTCTCAAAATTCAACTGTCAATCGCCGCTTTGTCCTTGCTTCTCGTCCCAAGGGCGCGCCGGTTGCCGAAAACTTCCGTTTGGAAGAAGCTGAACTGCCAACCATCAACGACGGCCAATTGCTGTTGCGCACCGTGTATCTGTCACTTGACCCGTATATGCGCGGCAGAATGAGTGATGCACCTTCCTATGCCGCGCCCGTTGCCATCGATGAAGTCATGACCGGCGGCGCCGTGTCACGGGTTGTGGAATCAAAACATCCTGATTTCAAAACCGGTGACTGGGTCGTGGCGACCAACGGCTGGCAGGATTATGCCGCAATCGACGGTAAACTCGCGCGTAAACTCGAAGGCGCAGCACTGAAACACCCTTCGCTGGCGCTTGGCGTGCTTGGTATGCCGGGCTTCACCGCCTATATGGGTCTGCTGGATATCGGTGACCCTAAACCGGGTGAAACGGTCGTTGTCGCGGCGGCAACCGGTCCTGTCGGTTCGCTGGTCGGCCAGATTGCCAAACTGAAAGGCTGCAAAGTTGTCGGCATTGCCGGTGGCGAAGACAAATGCCGCTACGCGGTCGAACACTTCGGATTCGATGAATGTATCGACCACCGCGGTGAAAAGCTCGAACAGCGCCTGAAAGAAGCCTGTCCTCGCGGCATTGATGTCTATTTCGAAAACGTGGGCGGCAAAGTCTTCGACGCGGTATTGCCGCTGCTCAACACCAAGGCTCGCGTGCCGCTGTGCGGCGTGGTTTCGCAGTACAACGCGCAAGGTCTGCCTAAAGGTGAAGACCGCCTGATGTTGCTGACCAATACCATCTTGAAAAAACGCTTACGTATTCAAGGGTTTATTATCTTTGATGATTATGGCCACCGTTATCCGGAATTCGCCGGTCAGATGAGCGAATGGTTCTCTGCCGACAAGATTAAATTCCGTGAACATATTGTCGAAGGTCTGGAACAGGCACCCGACCAGCTGATTGGCCTGCTGGAAGGGAAAAACTTCGGCAAGCTGGTGATTCAGGTCGGTGACGAGGCGCAATAATACGCTGCGCCCTTTTCCGGAAATCCTTGAATGTCTTTAGAGGTGATGCGATGAAACTGTTAATTGTACTGACTTCCCACGATAAACTGGGCGATACCGGCAAGAAAACGGGCTTCTGGCTGGAGGAGTTTACCGCGCCCTATTACGAGTTTGTCGATGCCGGTGCCGATGTCGTGCTGGCTTCGCCGCTGGGCGGGCAGCCGCCGCTTGATCCTAAAAGTGATGAACCCGACGCGCAAACTGAAACTACCGCGCGTTTCCGTCAGGATACCCAGGCTCAACAACGGCTGGCCGAGACGCACAAACTGTCTGAAATCGATGTCGACGATTTTGACGCGGTCTTTTATCCGGGTGGACACGGTCCGCTTTGGGACTTGTCGGAAGACGCCGATTCTATCGTGCTGATTGAAGATTTCTGGCGTGCCGACAAACCGGTTGCCGCAGTCTGCCATGCCCCCGGTGTGTTGCGTCACGTCGAAATTGACGATGAACCACTCGTTAAAGACAAACGTGTCACAGGCTTTAGCAACAGCGAAGAAGAAGCCGTGCAGTTAACCGACATCGTCCCTTTCCTCGTCGAAGACGAATTAAAGAAAAACGGCGGCGATTACAGCAAGGCGGCAGACTGGCGACCTTATGTCGTGGTTGACGGCAAGTTGATCACCGGTCAGAACCCGGCCTCTTCCGCCGCCGTTGCCCAGGCATTATTGAAAATGCTAGGCTCGAAGTGATAATCAAAACAAAAATCAGAGGAAATCATGGCCTTTATCATTAAAAGCAACGACCTGAAAGATGGCGAAAAAATGCCGAACGCTCAGGTGTTTAACGGCATGGGATACGAAGGGGACAACCTTTCTCCGCACCTCGGCTGGGAAAATGCGCCCGCAGGCACCAAAAGCTTCGCCATTACCTGTTACGATCCCGATGCGCCAACGGGTTCCGGCTGGTGGCACTGGGGCGTAGCCAATCTGCCGGCCAATATCAGTGAACTGCCTACCGGCGCAGGTTCCGACAAGGGCGGTCTGCCTGCCGGTGCGGTACAAACGCGTACCGATTTTGGCAAGGCGGGTTATGGCGGTGCGGCACCTCCGCAGGGCGAGCATCACCGCTACCAGTTCACCGTCTATGCGCTGGACGTCGACACGCTCGAGGTTTCGGAAGAGTCCAGCGGTGCTTACCTTGGCTTTAACCTGCACTTCCACACGTTGGCCAAAGCCTCCCTGACGGTAATTTATAGCTAATGAATTGGGGTAAAGGTCGAAAAAACTTTTGCCCACAGATAAAGTAATTCTTAAACATAAAATCGAGCTGTGTTACAAAACCTGCATGGTTTTAACCGGGATAATTTGTCACTTATAAAACCCGGTAAAACACAGCCGAATTTACATTGCCAAGTGGTCAGCCGTGCTGGCCGCTTTTTTTGTGCCTCAAGGAGTCTGACACCGTGAAAATAACCCCTCTGTCGCGCGCCTGCGCCGTATTATCCGCCTCGCTGGTTCTTGCCGCCTGTAGCCATAGCGAAGAGAATCTCTCAACGCAGGTTGCACCGGGCACAGCAGCGTTGCCGGTACTGAGCGCCGATGAAGCCTCGAACTTCACCAAGAACGCCTATCTGGCCTTTGGCGGACCTTCTGTCCAGACTCAGCAGCAAGGTTGGACGCCGGTCGTCGCCAATACCGACAACGTCAGCAGCGCCTATGTGGTCGGGCCGCAGAAAGGCACCGACGGCGCGCAATTCACCACGGTACAGCAGGCGATTAACGCGGCAATGAAGGATCACAATCACGGCGAACGCGAATACATCAAAATCCTGCCCGGCACCTATACCGGCACGATTTACATTCCGGCAGGCGCACCGCCAATCAGCCTGTTCGGTGCGGGCACCAGCCCGGATCAGGTTGTGCTGCAACAGGGTCTGGAGGCGGGCATTGCGCCAGCCGACTATCGCAAGGCCGTGAATGCCAACGGCGAGTTCCTGCCGGGCGACCGCGCCTGGTACATGTTCTCGCTGTGCGGCAATCAGCAGGCAGCCACCCTCGGCGCAGATTGCAGCGCAACGCTGTGGGCGCAGAGCCGTGGCTTGCAGTTGCAGAACCTGACCGTCGCCAACAGCTTGCTGGATACCACCGATGCGGGCGAACACCCTGCCGTGGCGCTGCGCGTTGATGGCGACCAGACGCTACTTGAAAACGTTCACGTTTTGGGTCGTGAAAATACCTTGCTGGTCAACACAAGCGACGTCAGCAACAAGCCGGTGACCAACCGTTACAGCCGCGTTTACGTGCATAACAGCCTGATTGAAGGTGATGTCGACTACGTGACCGGCATGGCGAATGCGGTCTTCGATCACGTCGAATTCCATACCGTATCAAGCCGTGGCGTGAAGCAGGCCAGCGTATTTGCACCGATTACTCCTGCCAATGCGCCTTATGGCTATCTGGTGATTGACAGCAGTCTGACCGGCGACAAGGGCTTCTCCGGCGAAGGCGCATCACAGAAAGCCTTGCTGGGTCGTTCCGCCGATCTGGGTACTGCCGAGGGGGTTACGCGCCGGGTCAGACGCCGAATGGTCAGCTGGTTATCCGCGACAGCCAGATTGACGCCAGCTACAACCTGCAACAGCCGTGGGGCAATGCCGCCTATTCGCAGCGTCCGTTCAACGGCAACATCGCGCCAAATCGCGACCTTAACGACACCGGTTTCAATCGCCTGTGGCAGTACAACAACACCGCCGCCGGCCTTAAGTAACTCATTTCGCAGGTTCGCTTTTCAAGCCAATAAAAAACGCCAGACTGTCACGGTCTGGCGTTTTTTTTATCGCGAAACAGGGACGATTAGTGATGCAGTTCGATAATCGTGACCCACATTGCGCCCTTGCCCACCGGATAATGCTTCAGCGTGCTCAGTTTGCCGCTGGCCGGGTCAATTTGTGCCACTTCGATATCATCGGCCTTCTGACCGGCAGTGATCACAAATTTACCGCTGTTGTCGATATTGAAACCGCGTGGCTGTTTCTGGGTGGCGTGATGCCCCACCAGCGTCAGTTCACCGCCGTCTGCGGACACTTTCATTATCGCAAGCAGACTTGAGGTGCGCTCGGACGCATACAGATAGTTGCCGTCCGGCGTAATGTGCAGGTCTGCGGTCCAGCGATCGCCGGTAAAGTCGGCAGGAATGATATCCAGCGACTGCACGTTTTTGTATTCGCCGCTGGTGACCTCTTTCTGGTAGACGTCGACGGTGCCGTTCAGTTCGTTGGCACAGTAGGCAAAGTGCTGATTCGGGTGGAAAGCCATATGACGCGGACCCGCGCCCTCGACGGTGCTCAACTGCACAGGTTGGTGAGGCGTCGCTTCACCCTGCTCGCTGAAATCGTACAGGCGAATGTGGTCTTCTTTCAGTGCGGGGATAAGCAGCAGCTGATTGGTGGGATCAATGTTGGCCGAATGCGGTGCCTGAAGGTTTTCCAGAACCTGCTGCGGAGCCAGCGCCACGCCGTCTTTGCCGATAGGATGAATGCTGACGTTGTTGTAGCTGTACGAGGCGCTGAACACGAAACGGCCCTGCAAATCGATACCCAGATGCGTGGGACTGCCCGGCAGCGGCGCCATGCCTGCCTGTTCCAGCTTGCCGTCGTCGGCAATGTGATAAGTCAGTACTGCAAACTCGGGACGCACGCCGACATAGAGATGGCGGGCATCCGGCGACGCGACCATCGGCTGTACCTGACCCGGCACCTCGACGACTTGCAGCAGCGCCAGCTCGCCGTTGTCATGCAGGGTATAGGCGTGGATCTGCTGGCTGTCCGGGCTGGCAACATAAACGACTTGTTTCATCATATCTCCTTATTAACGCTGAAATCGGTTTCGTTCGGTTTTGTTTAAATTAGCTGTTCATCAGCTTAGCAGCATACCCCCTGCCAAGCCATTAGCCCCTGATGCGAGGTTTTATCCTTGTGCGTTAAGGTGTAACATCGATAGCCTTGTTTTTATCCACCGACTGACTGCTGGAACCGCTCATGACTTATCGCGTAATCGCGCTCGATCTCGACGGCACGCTGCTTGACCGTCAAAAACGAATTCTTCCCGAATCACTTTCTGCACTGGCTGATGCACGCGCCGCAGGGATTAAGGTCATTATTGCGACCGGACGTCACCATGTAGCGATCCACCCTTTTTATCAGGCGCTTGCGCTAGATACGCCCGCTATCTGCTGTAACGGCACCTACCTTTACGACTATCAGGCACGCAAGGTCATCACCTCCGACCCGATGGACAAGATAAAGGCCAAAAAAGTGGTCGACCTGCTGGAGTATTACGGGATTCACGGGTTGCTGTACGTTGACGATGCCATGCTTTATCAGCAGCCAAGCGGTCACGTAGAACGGTCGATAGCCTGGGGAAAAACGCTGCCCGAAGGCCAGCAGCCGACCATTATTCAGGTTAACAGCCTGCGTGAGGCGGTCGACGACGCGCATTCCGTCTGGAAGTTCGCGACCTCGCACCACGACCTCGACGCGCTGGAAGCCTTTGCACAACAGGCCGAAAAAGAGCTGGGACTCGCCTGCGAATGGTCATGGCACGATCAGGTCGATATCGCCAAAGGCGGCAACAGTAAAGGGCGTCGTCTACAGGAGTGGGTGGAATCCCAGGGCCTGAGCATGGCCGATGTCGTTGCATTCGGTGACAATTACAACGACTTGAGCATGCTTGAAAACGTGGGGCTCGGCGTTGCGATGGGCAATGCCGATGATGAAATCAAGTCCCGCGCCGGACTGGTCATCGCCGATCACGAACAACCCGGCATCGCCGAGGTTATTCGCAGCAAAGTGCTGTAACGAGTAAAAGCCCGCCCACCTGCGCGGGCTTTGTTTTTTCTCACTCATGCCGGAGCTAGCTGCGGCTTAGCGACACACTTTTAATCTGCGCATAAAGCGATTGTCCCGGCGCGATGGCGAGTTCGTCGCGCGCCCACGGGGTGATTTTGGCCCACAGAACATGCCCTCCGACCCGAAGCTTGACGTCGATGGCTGTCTCGCTTTCCAGCAACTCGACCACCTGCGCCGGTAGAATATTGCGAATACTGCTGGTATTTGCCTGCGGTTGCAGCACCAGCGAGACGTCGGCAGCCTGCACCCGAATACGCATCGTGGTACCGGGCGTTGCCGCAACTTTCGGGATCCATAGCCGTTCGTCGCCCAGCGCCAACGCCGTCATGCTGTAATGCGGATGATGCTCGATAACCTCGACATTGAGCACGCTGCTCTGCTCCTCGCGCGGCAGCCACGGGCGCATCACGCTGCTTGCCCACACTTCCTCGACATCGCCCAGCGCCAGCACCTTGCCCTTGTCCAGAATCAGCACCTTATCGGCGAGTTGCAGAATTTCATCCATGCTGTGTGTCACGTAAAGAATGGGAATGTTTATTTCACGAGCGAGCCGTTCGAGATAAGGCAGCAACTCGCGTTTGCGAGGCTGATCCAGCGCCGCCAGCGGTTCGTCCATCAACAGCAGTTCCGGCCCGCTAAGCAGCGCACGACCAATGGCGACCCGCTGTTTTTCACCGCCGGAGAGGGTTAACGGATAACGATGGAGCAGCGCCTCGATACCGAGCAACTCGACGATACTGTCGAAACGTGGGCGCAGGGCGGGCACCATGCCGTATTGCAGGTTGCCGCGAACCCGATAGTGCGGAAACAGCCGCGCATCCTGAAACACATAGCCAATCCGCCGTTTTTCGGGCGGCATGAAAACGGCGGGCTGCCCTGCTCCCGTTTGCCGTGAAAGCACCCGATCGTTGAGAATAATCGATCCGCTATCGGGGCGTGTCAGACCCGCAATGGCATTGATGAGCGAGGTCTTGCCAGCTCCCGACAGGCCAAAAATGGCGGTAATGCCTTTTTCCGGCAGCACCGCCTGCACCTCGAGGGTCAAATCGCCTACCCGCTGGCTGAAATCAAGCGTCAGCATCAGCCCCCAAACGCCTGCGGCTACGTTTTGCCAGCAGATCGGAAAACAGCAGGGCCGCCAGTGACAATAGGATAGCCAATACGCAGAGTCTGGCCGCTGCACCTTCCGCGCCGGGCGTTTGAATAAGCGTGTACATTGCCAGCGGAATGGTGCGCGTTTCACCGGGAATATTGGAGACAAAAGTGATAGTGGCGCCGAACTCGCCCAGCGAACGGGCAAAGGCCAGCACGGAACCCACGATAATTCCGGGCAACGAGAGCGGCAGTGTCAGCGTGAAAAACACTTTCCACGGCGAGGCCCCCAGCGTTTTCGCCGCCTGTTCGAGACGGGTATCGATAGCTTCGATAGATTGGCGGATTGCCCGCACCATCAGCGGAAACGCCATTACTGCCGCGGCCAGCACCGCGCCTTTCCAGTTAAAGCTGACGCTGAAACCAAACCAGTCATACAATCGCTCGCCGATAAATCCCTTGCGCCCCATCGCCACCAGCAGCAGATAACCAATCACCACCGGCGGCAACACCAGAGGCAAATGGATGATGCTGTCAAACAGTGACTTGCCCGGAAATCGGCAGCGCACCAGCACCCACGCGGTGAGAATGCCCAGCGGCAGGCTGACTATCACCGCCAGACCGGCGATTTTCAGGCTCAGAATAACGGCCTGCCATTCAGCGTCGCTCAGCAGCATCAACGCGGCGTAAAGCCATATTGCCTGAAGATGGCACCGGCCGCCGGGGTCTTCAGATAGGCTACAAAGGCGCTCAGCGCCGGACTTTCATGACCTTTCACCACCGCCATCGGATACTCCACCGGCTTGTGACTGGATTCCGGGAAGACGCCCACGACCTTGACATTCTTACTCGCCACCGCGTCGGAGCCATAAACAATCCCGAGCGGCGATTCGCCCCGCTCCACCAGCGCCAGCGCGCTGCGCACATCGCTCGACGGTGCGAGTTTTGGCTCGAGTGCCGTCCACGCGCCCAGATTTTGCAGCGCCTCTCTGGCATAAATCCCCGCGGGCACGTGCGCCGGATCGCCAACCGCCAGCAGTCCGCCGTTGAGCAGCGATTGCCACGGCGTCTGTTTATTGATCTCGATTTTGGTCTGCTTGCTGTCTTTGCCCGCCACCAGCACCAGTTCATTGCCGAGCAGCGTATAACGGGTGTTGTCGACCATCAGTTGCTTGCCGACGGTATAATCCATCCACTGCTGATCGGCGGAAATAAACAGATCGGCGGGCGCGCCCTGCTCAATCTGCTTGGCAAGCGTAGAGGATGAGGCAAACGACGAGACAATCTGCACTTCTTTGCCCTGCTGATATTGATCGGCAATTTTTTGCAGGGCATTGGTCAATGAGGCCGCCGCGAAAACGGTAATTTTGTCGGCCGCCTGCGCCTGCGTGAACATTCCGGTCGCCAGCACGGCAACGGCCAATCCTTTACCCAGAGAGATGCGCATTGATTTTCCTTGAAGTGAGAAACCTGTATCGTTATGTAAACGATAATATAGCGTGGAAAAATGCCGAGACAACGGCTTTGGGCGAAATAGGGATAAAAAACCCGGCACGGGGCCAGGTGTTTTAATCGGAGTGCAGGCTTCAGGTCTTGGGTTCGCTGCGGGACTCTTTTGGATGTCCGATTTTCGAAATCACATTGAACAGCTCGCCCATGCCATAAATCAGCCCCAGAATAAGGGCGATAAAGATCGGGACCATGAGGATGGCGAACAGCAAACTTTCTAAAAGTTCTAACATAAAGACCTCTTTGTGCTGGCTTGCAACGCCCGGAAGGCGAAAGTAAAAATATGTTACTAATCTTAACAGCGAATTTGCGCAATTACTTTAGCTTTTCACCCACTCGCCGACGGAATACCGCCGCAGAGCAGTTTAAGTCATCGTCTCAATCGGCGACAATAGCGCATTACGCCCTTCTCGATCGCACCCGCGACATTTTTTACGCCAAGGTTGGACCCTATTTATGCAAGCTGAAATTCTGTTAACCCTGAAACTCCAGCAGCGAATCTTTGCCGATCCACGGCGTATCGAACTGCTGAAACAGGTGAAGATCACCGGGTCTATCAGTCAGGGGGCCAAGCTCGCCGGCATAAGTTACAAGAGCGCCTGGGATGCCATCAACGAGATGAATCAACTCGCCGACCAGACGCTGGTCGAGCGCAATACCGGCGGCAAAGGCGGCGGCGGTGCGGAGCTGACGCGCTATGGCGAGCGTCTGATTCAACTTTATGAGCTGCTGGCGCAGATTCAGCAGAAAGCTTTTGATGTGCTAAAAGACGATGCCCTGCCGCTGGACAGTCTGCTGGCGGCCATTTCCCGCTTTTCACTGCAAACCAGCGCCCGCAATCAGTTGTTCGGCACGGTTATCGAACGCGATCATGAAGCCGTACAGCAGCATATCGACGTCCTGCTTGCCGACGGAAAAACGCGAATTCGCGCCGCCCTGACCGAACCAGAGTGCCGATCGTCTGTCGCTGAGTCCGGGTAAGGAAATTCTGGTGCTTATCAAGGCACCGTGGATAACCCTGAGTCATCAGGCAGATAACGCCGACAACGCGCTGGCCGGCACGGTGCAGAGCATTCAGCGCGGTCACGACAACAGCGAAGTGCTGATTACCCTCGACGCGGGCGAAACGCTCTGTGCTACGGTCGCGAATGCAACACTTGCCAAACTCGACCTCAAACTCGGCACTGCGCTGTTTGCCCAGTTCGATGCTGACCAGGTCATCGTCGCCACCCTCTGTTAATATACTTTTATTTCAATATCTTGCAAAAATAGCGCTGACAGTTTGCAGAATTGTCAATTGACTTGGGACGGGGATGCGCTTATTCCTGAAATCCATAATGATTCCTTTTCACAAGAATCTCAGGGCCGGTATTGGCGAATCGTCCCCAAGTCATAAGCAGGCAGGAGCATCATGTCATCTCTACACATTTCACAGGCGATTTTTCGCCTTGGCGATACTCGCACCCTTAACCTCGCCGAAGTAACCCTGAATCAGGGCGAATCCTGGGCGTTTGTCGGTGCCAATGGCAGCGGTAAATCCGCATTGGCACGCGCGATTGCCGGTTCTTTGACGCTGCTTGGAGGCAGTCGTTGCAACGAGTTTGGCAACGTGGTTCGTCTCTCTTTCGAACAGTTGCAAAAACTGGTGGCCGAAGAATGGCAGCGCAATAATACGGATCTGCTTGGCGCAGACGAAGACGACACGGGCCGCACCACCGCAGAAATCATTCAGGAACAGGTCAGGGATGCGGCACGCTGCGAAAAATTGGCCGCCCAGTTCGGCATCGCGCATTTACTGAACCGCCGCTTTAAATATCTCTCAACCGGCGAGACGCGCAAGACGCTGCTCTGCCAGGTATTGATGCAACAGCCCGACCTTCTGGTGTTGGACGAACCTTTCGACGGACTGGACGTGAATGCGCGTCAACAGCTGACCCAGATGCTGTCCGAACTGTTCGCGCACGGGCAAACGATGGTGCTGGTGTTAAATCGTTTCGACGATATTCCGGAATTTGTGCAACATGTCGGTGTGCTGGCGGACTGCACGCTGGCTTCGGTGGGCGCGCGACAGCAGATTTTGTCCGACGCGCTGATTGCGCAGTTGGCGCACAGTGAAAATCTGGCCGGAATGCAGCTTCCTGAAAGTGAAGATCCGACCAGCAAGGTTTCGCCACCCCAGGATCAACCGCTGATCGTCTTGAACAACGGCGTGGTGCAATATAATGACAAACCTATTCTGCACGGCCTGAGCTGGCGGGTCGAAGCAGGTCAGCATTGGCAGATTGTCGGGCAGAACGGTGCAGGGAAATCGACCCTGCTGAGCCTGATAACAGGCGACCACGCGCAGGGATACAGCAACGATCTCACGCTGTTTGGCCGTCGTCGCGGCAGCGGGGAAACCATCTGGGACATCAAGCGGCATATCGGTTATGTCAGCAGCAGCCTGCATCTCGATTATCGGGTCAGTGCTTCCGTGCGCAATGTCATTCTGTCGGGCTTCTTTGATTCGATTGGCATTTATCAGGCGGTATCGGACAGGCAGCAGCAGTTGACCACGCAATGGCTGGAGCGGCTCGGGCTTGGCGGGTCGCTGGCGGATACGCCTTTCCACAGTTTGTCGTGGGGCCAGCAACGTTTGGCGCTCATTGCCCGCGCGCTGGTCAAACACCCCGCACTGCTTATTCTCGATGAACCGCTTCAAGGGCTGGATCCCCTTAACCGGCAGCTGGTACGTCGTTTTATCGACGTGCTGATTGGCGAGGGCAACACGCAGTTGCTGTTTGTTTCCCACCATGCCGAAGACGCGCCGCAGTGCATTACGCACCGCCTGAGTTTTATCCCCGAGGGAGAGATTTATACTTACCGCACAGAGGCGCTTTAGCCGCGCCTGCGGTTTTAGCCCGAGAATCGCAAGGCAACGCGCGGTTCATTGGCAGACGTTGCACCTAAGGCGGCGTCTGCCGTAGCCCATCAACCCCCAACGCGTTGGCTGAAACCCGCCGCATCCATCGACTTAGTGTTTGCATCAACGCAATTTAACACCAAAAATCGTGCTGTAAGCGATTACACTCCTACTCTACTCTCGCTTGTACGCGTTTTAAATCTTCCGTTTTCTCCCATAGCATGGCACTGGCACGAGTGATAAACTACAAGTGTAAACGATACCATTTTTTAGGATGGATCACCTTTTTGCGCCGCACAGCGTGATATTGTTGTCCTAAGTTAATCTTCAAGGAGTCGATATGTATGTTCTCGTCACAGGTGGTAGCGGTTACATTGGTAGCCATACCTGCGTTCAACTGATTGAAGCAGGCTATCAGCCCATCATTCTGGATAACCTTTGCAACAGTAAAGCGAGCGTTCTTGAGCGCATTACTACGCTGACAGGCAAAACGCCGGTGCTGGTTGAAGGCGATATCCGCGACCGCGCGCTGCTCGACAAAATCTTCAGCGACTATGCCATTCACTCGGTCATCCACTTTGCCGGTTTGAAAGCCGTGGGCGAGTCGGTCAGCAAGCCGATGGAATACTATGACAACAATGTCTACGGATCTCTGGTTCTGGTCGAAGCCATGCGCGCCGCCGGTGTCACCAACCTGATTTTCAGCTCTTCCGCGACCGTGTATGGCGACCAGCCAAAAACGCCTTACGTCGAAGACTTCCCGACCGGAACCCCTTCCAGCCCCTATGGTCGCAGCAAGCTGATGGTCGAGCAGATTCTGCAAGACCTGCAACGCGCCGAACCAGACTGGAGTATTTCCCTGCTGCGCTACTTCAACCCGGTCGGCGCTCATCCGTCGGGCCTGATGGGTGAAGATCCTCAGGGTATTCCGAACAACCTGATGCCGTTTATCGCGCAGGTTGCCGTAGGTCGTCGCGACTCTCTGTCAGTTTTTGGTGACGATTACGACACGCCGGACGGTACCTGTCTGCGCGACTACATTCACGTCGTTGACCTGGCCGATGGCCACCTTGCCGCCATGAAAACCCTGCACGATAAACCGGGCGTTCATATCTACAACCTCGGTGCCGGTGTCGGCAAGAGCGTACTCGACGTTATCAACGCCTTCAGCGCCGCCTGCGGCAAGCCGGTGAACTACCACTTTGCGCCGCGTCGCGAAGGCGATCTTCCTGCCTACTGGGCTGACCCGACCAAGGCGGCCAATGAGCTGAACTGGCGTGTGAGCCGAAATCTGGAAGACATGGCTGCGGATACCTGGCTGTGGCAATCGAAAAATCCACAGGGCTATCCGGATTAAGGAAATAGAATGTCTAGTTTTGATCCCATTGAACATCCCCATCGTCGCTATAACCCGCTGAGCGATCAGTGGGTGCTGGTAAGTCCACACCGCGCCAGGCGCCCGTGGCAGGGACAGCAGGAAACGCCGTCAAACGAGACGTTGCCCGCGCACGATCCCGACTGTTTCCTGTGTCCGGGCAATACCCGCGTCACGGGCGACGTCAACCCTGACTATCAGGGTACGCACGTCTTTACCAACGACTTTGCCGCGTTGATGCCGGACACGCCTTTTGCGCCGGAAAGCAACGATCCCCTGATGCGCTGTCAGAGCGCGCGCGGCACCAGTCGCGTGATCTGCTTCTCGCCGGATCACAGCAAAACGCTGCCACAGCTTTCCGTTGATGCGCTGGAAAAAGTCGTGAAAACCTGGCAGGAGCAGAGCGCCGACCTGGGCAAAGACTATCCGTGGGTTCAGGTCTTCGAGAACAAGGGCGCGGCGATGGGATGCTCCAACCCGCATCCTCATGGCCAAATCTGGGCCAACAGTTTCCTGCCGAACGAAGCCGATCGTGAAGACCATCTGCAACGTCAATATCTGGCGCAGCACGGCTCTTCCATGCTGGTCGATTATGTACAGCGCGAGCAGGCCGACGGCAGCCGCACGGTCGTTGAAACCGAGCACTGGCTGGCAGTCGTGCCTTACTGGGCGGCGTGGCCGTTCGAAACCCTGCTGCTGCCGAAAGCCAAAGTGCTTCGTCTTACCGAACTGAGTGACGAGCAGCGTCGTGATCTGGCACTGGCGCTGAAAAAACTCACCAGCCGTTACGACAACCTGTTCCAGTGTTCTTTCCCGTATTCAATGGGTTGGCACGGCGCGCCCTACAGCGAGGGGGATTACTCGCACTGGCAGCTGCATGCGCATTTTTATCCGCCATTGCTGCGATCGGCGACGGTACGAAAATTCATGGTCGGCTATGAAATGCTGGCTGAAACCCAACGAGATTTGACTGCCGAGCAGGCCGCCGAGCGCCTGCGTGCGGTCAGTGACGTTCATTATCGCGAGGCCGAAGTAAAATGATGGAATTGAAAAACAAGACTCTGGAAATCTTCGAACAGGCGTTTGGCTATCCGGCCACCATGACCATCAAGGCACCGGGCCGCGTCAATCTGATTGGCGAGCACACCGATTATAACGACGGCTTTGTGCTGCCTTGCGCCATCGATTATGAAACCGTGATCGCCTGCGGTCAGCGCAACGACCGCACAATCCGGGTGATTGCCGCCGACTACGACAATCAGCAGGATACCTTCTCGCTCGATGAGCCGATTGTCAGCACCACCGCCCTGCCGTGGGCCAACTACGTGCGCGGCGTTATCAAGCACCTGCTGCTGCGCAACAGCGATTTTTCGGGCGCGGATCTGGTCATCAGCGGCAACGTCCCTCAGGGCGCGGGCCTCAGCTCTTCCGCCTCGCTCGAAGTGGCCGTCGGTCAGGCGCTGAAAAGCCTCTACGACCTGCCGATTGACGGCGTGCAGCTTGCGCTTAACGGTCAGGAAGCCGAGAACCAGTTCGTCGGCTGTAACTGCGGCATCATGGACCAGCTTATCTCCGCCCTCGGCAAGGAAAATCATGCGCTGCTGATTGATTGCCGCTCGCTTGAAACCCGCGCCGTCTCCATGCCGAAAGACGCGTCGGTGGTTATCATCAACTCCAACGTGAAGCGCGGTCTGGTCGACAGCGAATACAACACCCGTCGCAAGCAGTGCGAAGAGGCCGCGCGCTTCTTCAACGTCAAGGCGCTGCGCGATGTGAACATGGCCGAATTTGCGGCGAAGTCTTCCGAGCTGGACCCGATGACTGCACGCCGTGCACGTCACGTCATTACCGAAAACGATCGTACCGAAGCCGCCGCGATTGCCCTGAGCCAGGGCGACCTGAAAAAGATGGGCGAACTGATGGCCGAGTCCCATGCTTCGATGCGTGACGATTTTGAAATCACCGTGCCGCCTATCGATACGCTGGTCGAGATTGTGAAATCGGTTATCGGCGATCGTGGTGGTGTGCGCATGACCGGCGGCGGCTTCGGCGGCTGTATCGTTGCGCTGATCCCAAGCGATCTGGTCGATGAAGTTCGTAAAACCGTTGCACACGAATATCACGCAAAAACCGGCATCAAAGAGACGGTTCTACGTCTGTCAGGCGTCGGAAGGAGCAAGCGTATGCTAATCGCCACGGACACCCATCGCGCGCCTGATGGTGCGCCTTTTCAACTGGTTACGCTAAAAAACCCTGCGGGTGCCACAGCTACCTTTATGGACTGGGGTGCCACCTGGCTCTCCTTTGTTCTGCCGCTGGCAGACGGGGAAAAACGCGAGCTGCTGCTGGGCTGCCAATCGCCCGAAGCGTATCCCGAGCAGACCGCCTATCTGGGCGCAACGGTCGGACGCTATGCCAACCGCATTGCCCGTGCCCAATTTCAGATAGACTGCAAGCCGCATCTGCTGGTCGCCAATCAGGGCGTTCACCAGCTGCACGGCGGTCCGGAAGGATTTAACGCGCGGCGCTGGAAAATCCTTAACCACAGCGACCAGAAAGTCACGTTTCAGCTGGTGTCGCCGGATGGCGATCAAGGTTTTCCAGGTGAACTGACGGCGGAAGTGCATTATGTACTGACCAACGACAATCGTCTGGAAATCAGCTACAAGGCGCAGGTGAACAAGCTGTGTCCGGTGAATCTGACCAACCATGCCTATTTCAATCTGGATGGTGAAGGTCATGATGTGCGCAAACACAAGTTACAGCTGTTTGCGGAGCGTTTCCTGCCGGTCGACAGCGACGGGATCCCGTGCGCCGATCTAACATCCGTGCAGCAAACCGGCATGGATTTTCGCAAGCCAAAAACGCTGGCGCAGGATTTTCTGAGCGATCGCGATCAGCAGCGGGTGAAAGGTTACGACCACGCCTATCTGCTTTACGCGACCTGCAACGCCAGTGAAAATGCCGCCGCGCATCTTTGGTCTGCGGATGAAAAAGTGAAGATGTCGGTATTTACTTCAGCACCGGCATTGCAGCTCTACAGCGGTAATTTCCTCAATGGCACGCCGAATCGCAGTGGCGGGCATTATGCCAACTACAGCGGTGTGGCGCTGGAGAGTGAATTCCTGCCGGACAGCCCGAATCACTCGACGTGGCCGCAGCCAAGCTGCTGGCTGAAACCGGGGCAAACCTATCGCGCCTCGACGGTGTATCAGTTCTTCGCGCTGTAAAAAGTTACCCCGCATAAAAAAGGGCCATCGCATCGATGGCCCTTCTCTTTTACCTCTGCCGAAAACGATTAGAAATCGACGTTGACCCCTAACTGGAAGGTTCTGCCCGGCATGGTCGCCAGAGCCAGGTCTGCTTTATCCTGCGCCGTCGAGGTTTCGGTGTCGCGGGTGCTCAGGTAGTCCCAATATTTTCTATCGGTGACGTTGTAGATACCGCCGCTGAGTTTGACGTTTTTCGCAACCTGCACATAACCGGTCAAATCAACAATCCCGTAGCCCGGAATACGCGCGTATTCGGTGGATGAGTCGGTGATCGCCGTGCCTGTGTTGGTGTAGGTTTCGCGGTTGGTCGCCGTGGCCTGCTTGCCTTTGTTAAAGGTTGCGGTAACGGCAACGCCGTAACGCTGGGACGGATCGTCATACGCCAGACCGGTCACCAGTTTCATTGGCGGTACGCTGTCGAGGTCGACGTATTTGTCACCGGCATAGCTGGACTTGGACGCGCCCTTCGCATAGCCGAACGACAGGCGCGCACTCAGACCGTTAACCTGCTGATACCACGTGCCGAAGTTGAAACGCGTGGTTAATGAGGTGCCGTAGATATAGGCTTCATCACGGTTTTCGGCTTCATAGGCGGTATAGATATTGCCTGGTATATTGGTAAAGACCGACGGACTGCCCGAACGGGTGTAACGCGTATAGGCAATAAAGTTCTTGTATTGGCTATAGAACGCGTTCAGGTCAAAGGTAATCCCCGGCGTGGCTTCCCCTTTGATGCCCCACTCGTAGTTATTGCTGGTCTCGGTTTTAAGGTCGGAATTTCCGATAAGCGCATACTGCTGCGAACCGGCATAGCTGGAGCTAAGATTCCACGAGCCGTAAAGCTGGCTGGCATCCGGGAACTGCGCACCGCGCTTGTATTGCAGGTAAGTCGTGACCTTCGGCGTAATGTCATACAGGAAAGCCAGAGACGGCAGAAGCTGGGTATCGCTGGTCGAGCCGTAAAGGGTCGACAGCGCCGATTCCGACAGGGAACTGTTGGCAAGCGTCGCCAGATCTTTCGGTTCGGTTTTCTGGTAGGCCAGACGCAGCCCCGGCACGATGGAGAAGTTATGTCCCTCGACGTCCCAGGTCATGGTGTCTTGAGCAAACGCGCCAAAGACGTAGGTGCGGCTGTTAGCCTGCGGCGGCATGGTGTAGGCATAGGTGCTCTGCACCGGCGTCTGGTTGAACGGACGATCCGCTTCGGAAATGTTGCCGTTCAACCCCCAGCGGAACTCGTGAATGCCCCAGGATTTCGCCATCTTGTTGTCGAAGCCGAAGGTGTGCGCATTCAAATCCGAGAAGGTTCGCACCTGTGCTGTGCCCAGAGTATTAGGGCCATAGGTGTTATCGTGCGCCTGCGTCTTCTGATAGAACAGTTTGGTGTCGATGGTATCGACCAGCGACGAGTAAGGCGTCCAGTGATCCAGCAGGCTTGCACTCAGACGGCGCGTCTCGCTGGTCTGATAGTTGGTGCCGTTGACCGCCGACCCTGCGCTGTTCCAGGAGTCAAAATTGGTGTGATTGGTCTTGGAGTACAGGTCTACCGTGCCGGTCAGGGTATGGGTATCGGTTGCCGCCCAGGTGCCCGAGGCCATGATGGCGTCCGAGTGCCAGTTGGCCGGATACGCATCGCGGGTGCCGCTGTTGTTGCGGGTTTCCTGGCCGTCACGACGGCTGATAACCACGACGCCGCTCAGATCGCGATCGCCACCGGCAACGGTAATGCCGTTGTGCCAGCTTCTATTGGAAGAGTCGTAATCACTCTGGTAGCCAAAATAGCTGTGCTTGCTGGCAGAGAGATAGTCGTCGGCCGATTTTGGCTGGAACGAGACGGCCCCGCCAATCGAGGTGTTGGCGTAGGAAACATTGGTCGCGCCCGACTGAATACCCACGGTACCGTACATGTAAGGATCGATGTAGTCGCGGCCCATGCCAAAGGTATCCTGCCCTGCGCGGCCGACATAAGGCCTGCCGGTTGCATTGGGCTGGGCGATGCCGTCAACGTCGATCGCGACGCGGTTGGATTCCAGACCACGGACGTTGTAACCGGTGTAGCCGCTGCGGTCATACCCGCTTTTGCCGACAGAGGACCCGCCCGCCGATCCGGTTGCGCTGATAAGCGGCTGATAACGCAGGATGGTTCCGAAATCGTTACCGCCGTCGCGTTGCATCTCCTGCGCGGTGATTTTGGTTTCGGCACCGGCTTTTCGCTCTATTTTCGGCGAGATAACCGTCATGACATCGCCGGCATCCGCAGTGTTGCTGTCAGAAGCGGTGGCGACAGGCGCAGGAGTTGTGGATTCTGCGGCGATGGCGTTCATGACTGAGCTGGCGACCAGACTGAGAGTCAGCAGCGTGCGGAGGTGACGCGTTCCCTTGTGTGGAGACATTAAAATGGCCTTAACAGTTTTTAGGATTATTATTTTGCTCAGCAATTGTTTTTCAGCGGTGATTCAGGCCATGCAATGACAAATTATACGCACGGCAAGACCCTGTTATTTATCAGGGTTTTATTGGGTCACTCTTTGTAATGAAAATGATAATAATTATCATAAAGATTCCTGTCAACGCTTTTACCCTCCCGAGTTCCCTGCTTTTAGGTAATTTTTGTGTAAGTTTTTCGGGAGGACGCGAAGGATTTCGACAACAGGGCGTGAAAGCGGCGTTAAAGGCCGGAAAAAAGAAAATTTGTGAGCTTCATCGTCTGTTTTCCATACCAAACGCGACGGCGACATCTACGCTTACAGGGTGTCCTGGTAGGCAGGACGTTTCAAAAGGAATGAGTTATGCGTTTACCTATCCTGTTATCTCTGCTGGCAACATTGTGTCTTGGCGGCAACGCACTGGCAGCGGATGCAACCAAAACGCCTTCTGCGGCGCAAACGGCCCAACGCCAGAAAATGACCGACTGTAATCAGCAGGCGACGACCCAGAGTCTCAAGGGCGACGAGCGTAAAACGTTTATGAGCCACTGCCTGAAAGCAGAGACCCAGACCAACGACAAGGCCCTGTCTACCCAGCAGAATAAAATGAAGACCTGTAACGCGGATGCTGCCAAAAAAGAGCTGAAAGGTGACGCCCGCAAGACCTTTATGAGTGAGTGTTTGAAAAAAGCTGCGTAAACGGCAATAAAGCAAATTCCCATTAACGCGCATTCCGAAAACTCGGGTGCGCGTTTCGTTTATTGTTTGCTGTCGCGGGGGTGACGCCCTATAATGGGGCCAGTTGTCATTGGAATTTCAGTAAATTGAGGAGTTTAGCTATGGCTGTATTCAAGCTGGTTCTTGTAAGACACGGCGAAAGTCAATGGAACCAAGAGAACCGTTTTACCGGTTGGTATGATGTTGATCTTTCGGAAAAAGGTCGTACCGAAGCAAAGCAGGCAGGTCAGCTGCTGAAAGATGAAGGCTTCCAGTTCGATTTCGCCTACACCTCTGTACTGAAACGTGCCATCCATACGCTCTGGAGCGTTCTGGATGAACTGGATCAGCCTTGGCTGCCCGTTGAAAAATCCTGGAAACTGAACGAACGTCACTACGGTGCGTTGCAGGGTCTCGATAAAGCCGAAACGGCCGCCAAATATGGCGATGAGCAGGTTAAACAATGGCGTCGTGGTTTCCGCGTCACTCCTCCAGAACTCGACAAGAGCGATGAGCGTTTCCCGGGCAATGACCCGCGTTATGCCAAACTGCTGCCTGAAGAGCTGCCAACCACCGAAAGTCTGGCCCTGACCATCGATCGCGTGATTCCTTTCTGGACCGACGTTATCAAACCTCGCGTTGAAAGCGGTGAGCGCGTCATTATTGCCGCACACGGTAACTCCCTGCGCGCGATGGTGAAATACTTCGACAATCTGAGCGAAGATGAAATCCTTGAGCTGAACATCCCGACCGGTGTGCCACTGGTGTACGAGTTTGATGAAAACTTCAAACCTCTGAAGCACTACTATCTGGGTAACGCCGAAGAGATCGCGGCAAAAGCTGCGGCGGTTGCCAACCAGGGTAAAGCCAAGTAATTCGAACGTGATGTAAAGACGCGGCGCGTGACGTCAGCGTTTTTTAAAGACAAAAAAGAACGCCTCGGCGTTCTTTTTTAATGCGTGCAACATCGTGCTCGTCAGGTACTTGATTTCGCAAACGGTTTAACCGCGACGAGCCTTGACCGCATCGGCAAGATTGCGCAGCAGGATTTCGGTGTCTTCCCAGCCGATGCAGGCATCGGTAACGCTTTTGCCGTACACGAGAGGGTCGCCGGATTCCAGATTCTGATTGCCTTCCACCAGATTGCTCTCGACCATCACGCCCATAATCGCGTCTTCGCCACGTGAAATCTGGCCGCAAACGTCTTCACAGACTGCCATCTGCTTCTTGAACTGCTTGCTGCTGTTGGCATGGCTGAAGTCAATCATGATTTCGGCAGGCAGACCGGCTTGCAGCAGGCCCTCTTTCACGATTTTCACATCCTCGGCGCTGTAGTTGGGCTTTTTGCCGCCGCGCAGAATGATGTGACAGTCGCTGTTGCCGCTGGTGCCAACGATGGCAGAGTGACCCCATTTGGTCACAGACAGGAAACTGTGCGGCGCGCCTGCGGCGTTGATGGCGTCAATCGCCACTTTGATGGTGCCGTCAGTGCCGTTTTTAAACCCGACCGGGCAGGAAAGCCCCGAGGCCAGCTCACGGTGAACCTGGGATTCGGTGGTGCGTGCGCCAATTGCGCCCCAGCTCATTAAATCCGCCAGATATTGCGGCGTGATCATGTCCAGGAACTCGCCCGCCGCCGGGAGACCGGTGTCGTTAATATCCAGCAACAATTTACGCGCGATGCGCAGACCGTCGTTGATTTGGAAACTGTTGTTCATTTGCGGATCGTTGATAAGCCCTTTCCAACCCACGGTCGTACGCGGTTTTTCAAAGTAAACGCGCATCACGACTTCCAGCTCGCCGCGCAGTGCCTCGCGAAGAGTCAGCAAACGCGCAGCATACTCTTTGGCCGCCTTGGGGTCATGAATGGAACAGGGACCGATTACCACCAACAAACGATCGTCATTACCCTTTAAAATCTTATGGATAGCATTGCGCGTCTCGGAAACCGTCTTTGCAGCCTTGTCGGTTGCGGGGAATTTTTCCAGCAGGGCTACTGGCGGCAAAAGTTCCTTAATCTCTGTAATGCGTAAATCGTCGTTTTGATAATTCATAACTGTTCCAATGGGCATTTCATAAAATAAGCGGATCAAATTTCCGAACGCGTTCAATCTAGCGGCTATGGTTACGCCTGTAAATCGACTTTCCCCCATTAATCGGCATTTATCTCATTGCAGAGGCCTATTCCTCGACTAAGCTTTTATATTGATAAACATTTTCAATAGTTGATGATTTCATCTTCTTATCCCTGTTTGGAGAAATGGCAATGAAAAAGCTAGCAATGATACTTTTGACCGCAGGTCTTGCATTTAGCAGCGGCGCTGTTCTGGCAGCAGACGGATCCACCGGTGGATCAGGCTCCAACAACGGCAACGCCAACCAGTCTGGCGGCCCGGGTTCCGTAGACCGCCTGGCACCCAATGGGGTGAGCAACAGCAAAATCAATACCTCGGATACCAATACGGCGCAACAACCCCAGCCTAAAAAACCGATGACGCACAAGAAAACCAGCAAAAATACCGATCATAAAATTACAATGTGTAAAGATGGCCGTTGCCCGAAACAAACTCCGGGGACCAAACAGTCTGCGGCGACCGGCAACTGAGTTATCGGCGTTAAAAATTGTTACCATGACGGGAAGCTTCGGCTTCCCGTTTACATTGCAAATAGGGAAAAATATGTCAGGACGTTCTCTCTTACCCGAGGACCGCAATAGCCGCCGTCTGATGCTGGCTTTTCTGGTTACCGTGGTGTTTATGGCAGCGGAAGTTATCGGCGGGATTATCTCGGGTTCGCTCGCCCTTCTGGCCGACGCCGGTCATATGCTGACCGATGCCGCCGCGCTGCTGATGGCTCTGCTGGCCGTTCGTTTTGCACGCCGCAAGCCAAGCTCGCGCCATACTTTCGGGTTTTTGCGCCTCACGACCATGGCGGCGTTCGTCAATGCCGCTGCGCTGCTGCTCATCGTTATCCTCATTCTCTGGGAAGCCATTCGCCGCTTTATGACGCCGGAGCCGGTGCTGGGCGGCACGATGCTGGTTATCGCCATTGCGGGACTGTTTGCCAATCTGCTGGCGTTCTGGCTGCTGCATCAGGGTGAAGAAAAAGAGAACATCAATGTCAGGGCCGCGGCACTGCATGTCATGGGCGACCTGCTGGGTTCCGTCGGGGCCGTAGCGGCAGCGCTTATCATCATGTACACCGGCTGGACGCCTATCGACCCGATTCTGTCGGTACTTGTTTCGTGTCTGGTTCTGCGCAATGCCTGGGCGTTGCTGCGAGAGAGTTTTCATGAACTGCTTGAAGGCACGCCGCAGGAGATTGATATCGACAAACTGCGCCGTGACCTCTCGATGGCTATCCCGGAAGTGCGTAACGTTCACCACGTCCATGTCTGGCAGATTGGCGAACAGCGTGTGATGACGCTGCACGCGCAAGTGGTGCCGCCGCACGATCACGACGCTCTGCTCGAGCGGATCCAGCATCATCTTTCACACAAGTACAAGATTGGCCACGCGACTATCCAGATGGAGTATGGCGTGTGCGAAACGCCAGACTGTACGATAAGCGAGGTGGCGGCAAGTTCGGCCGGACATCATCATCACGGCCACGATCACTCCCACTAGCCTCGCTGCCGCGTTCAGGCCTTGCCCTGAGCGCGGTGCTTTAACTGCGCCGCAAAGTCCAGCATGCGGTTTAGCGGAATTAACGACTTCACCCGCAGCGCTTCATCCACTTCAATGGCATGTTCCTTCCCGCCCCGCTCCAGCCCTTCGGCAATCGCCTTCAGCCCGTTCATCGCCATCCACGGACAATGCGCACAGGTGCGGCAACTCGCGCCCTCTCCCGCCGTCGGTGCCGCGAACAGCTCCTTCTCTGGGCAGGCTTGCTGCATCTTGTAGAAAATACCGCGATCGGTCGCCACGATAAGTTTGGGATGCGGCAACGTTTTGGCCGCCTGAATCAGCTGACTGGTTGAACCGACCGCGTCGGCCATATCGACGATCGCCTGAGGCGACTCTGGATGCACCAGCACGGCCGCATCGGGATGCAAGGCTTTCATGCGGGTCAGCGCCTGGGTTTTAAACTCGTCATGAACGATACAGGCGCCCTGCCAGCACAGTACGTCTGCACCGGTCTGCTTGCGAACGTAGTTTCCGAGATGCCTATCGGGAGCCCAGATGATTTTTTCGCCAAGGCTATCAAGGTGTTCGATAAGTTCGACGGCAATGCTCGAGGTAACCACCCAGTCGGCGCGAGCTTTCACCGCTGCCGACGTGTTGGCGTAAACCACCACGGTACGGTCCGGATGACGGTCACAGAAGTCAGAAAAGGCCTGCTCGGGACAACCGAGATCCAGCGAGCACTCTGCGTGCAGCGTGGGCATGAGCACCGTCTTTTCCGGACTGAGGATTTTTGAGGTTTCACCCATGAAGCGCACCCCGGCGACCAGCAGGGTCGACGCAGGATGTTGACTGCCAAACCGTGCCATCTCCAGCGAGTCGGCCACACACCCGCCTGTCTCCTCGGCCAGAGCCTGAATCTCGGGGTCGGTATAGTAATGAGCCACCATCACCGCATCGCGCGCTTTGAGCAGCCTTTTAATCTTCTCTTTATAAAAGGTTTTCTGCTCGTCATTCAGAGGAGCGGGTTTAGGCGGAAAAGGATAAACCGTGGCGTTCAGATCAAGGGTCTCACTCATCACTCATCATCTCGTTAAACAGTAAAAAGACAGGCAAGTCAGCGAATCGCACTCTTTAGAGCGCATTTGTTTTATATGCTAAACAAAATACCCTGATACCGAGAAAAAGTCGCCTGAATTTTATGCGATGTGCGCATGTTGTTTAAGTGGCTTAAAATTTAACATTTCATGAGAGGGGATTGAGGATTGGGGAAGTATTCAGTTCTAGAGGCAAGACAAGAGAAAGGGATTTATTTATACGGGAAGGTTAAGCAGCTTCTCACCCACACTCCCTCGCGGAGTCTGGCCGTTTTGCGTCGTCGAATTTTATCGTGGCTCCAAAACGCAAAAAACGCCCTTTAGGCGCTTTTTTCTTGGAAGTGGTGGGTTGTGCGGGATTGATTCGGCCGCTGGCCTCACCCTGCGGGCAACGCTGTCGCGTTGTCGTCTCGCTTCGCTCGGCTCGAACCTGAACGCAGCTTCTCACCCACACTCCCTCTCGGAGTCTGGCCGTTTTGCGTCGTCGAATTTTATCGTGGCTCCAAAACGCAAAAAACGCCCTTTAGGCGCTTTTTTCTTAGAAGTGGTGGGTCGTGCGGGATTCGAACCTGCGACCAATTGATTAAAAGTCAACTGCTCTACCAACTGAGCTAACGACCCTCTTCTAACTGACGTACTTCTTAAACTTTCTTCAACATTAAACAGTGGTGGGTCGTGCGGGATTCGAACCTGCGACCAATTGATTAAAAGTCAACTGCTCTACCAACTGAGCTAACGACCCTCTGTTTACTGCTTGCTACATGGACTTCGAAATACTTATTAAACAGTGGTGGGTCGTGCGGGATTCGAACCTGCGACCAATTGATTAAAAGTCAACTGCTCTACCAACTGAGCTAACGACCCACTAATCTGCTTAATTTGTTGACCGATTTAAGCTTTAACACTTTGTCTGGGCAACGGCGGCATATATTACTGATTTATCTGAGCAGCGCAACCCTAATTTCGAGATAACTGACTGACTGCTCGTTCTTCATACATTCGAGCCCGAAAAACACGCGATATGGTTATTTTTCGGGCCTGAATGACGCTTATTTTGCAGATAAACGTTTTTGTGCCAATTTGCCGGATTCGCTGTTCGGGTATTGTTTAACCACCTGCTGGAACACGGCTTTTGCTTTATCGCTCTGGCCTTTTTCCTGCATGATGATCCCGACCTTATACATTGCATCAGGGCTTTTTGGTGACTTCGGATAATTTTTAACCACGACCGCATAATAATAGGCCGCGTCATCCTTCTTACCCTTGTTGTAATACAACTGGCCTAACCAGTAATTGGCATTAGGCAGGTAAGTGGATGTTGGATACTGCTTGATAAAAGCCTGGAACGCGGAAATTGCCTGATCGTACTGTTTTTTCTCCAGCGCCAGCGAAACCGCCGCGTTGTAGTCAGTATCAGGGTTACCGGTCATGGCCTGGGAGCCGCCTTCAGACGGTTGCGCTGCCGCACCCTCGTCGGACGCCGCTGCACCGGCCGATGCCCCCGCAGAAGGCGCAGGCGTGCCGCCAGAGCTTTGCAGGGAAGCAATCTGCTGCAGGATCTGGTTCTGGCGATCGGTTATCTGTTTCAGCTGATATTGGTTATCTTGAATCTGACCGCGAAGATTGGCGATATCGCCTTGGTTGTCAGAGACTTGTTGCTGAAGTTGATTTAAAAGCTGGCCTTGACCGTTGGAAATACGTTCAAGAGTGGTGACTCGATCGTCTATCGAGCCTGAGCCGACATTACTGATTGGTGCCGAGGCAGTAGCGGCCCAGGGGGCCGCTACGCCAACCAGTAACGACAGACCCAACAGGTGAGTTCTGAAGTTACTGCTCATGCGATTCTCTTAGTATACCAGTACGGCACGACGGTTTTTGGCGTAAGCCGATTCGTCGTGACCCAGTACAGCTGGCTTCTCTTTACCGTAAGAAACGATAGAGATCTGGTCAGCAGAAACGCCTTTGCCCTGCAGGTACATTTTAACTGCAGTTGCACGACGCTCGCCCAGTGCGATGTTGTATTCAGGTGTGCCACGTTCGTCGGCGTTACCTTCAACAGTCACTTTGTAAGACGGGTTGCTACGCAGGAATGCAGCGTGTGCATCCAGCATCTGAGCATAGTCGGAAGACACATCATATTTATCCAGACCGAAATAAACGATGTTGTTCTTCTGCAGCTCTTGCATCTGCGCACGCGCCTGCTCTTCTGAAGACATATTGCCGTTTTCAGAACCAGAAGTCATACCAGTGCCAGCGCCGTAACCAGCCTGACCGTTGTCTGCGCTCTTGTGTGAACTACAAGCAGCGATTGCCATTACAGGCACGGCCAGCAGCAGCCCTTTCAGCACTTTGTTAAGTTGCATCTCGTTGATCCTTTTTATAATTTGCCATACATATCTAAACATGCATCACAGGTACGGCGACCAGGCAGGAAATGAGACCTGTCCATCGGTTGCCGGAAGACGCGCTTTGAAACGCCCATCAGTCGAGACCAACTGTAACACCTTGCCCAGTCCCTGTGAGGAGCTGTAAATAATCATGGTGCCGTTCGGCGCGATACTAGGCGTTTCATCCAGGAACGTGTCCGTTAATACTTGAACGGCTCCGGTTTCCAGATCTTGTTTGGCGATGTGCTGACTTCCACCGTTGGAACTCACCATAGCGAGGAATTTCCCGTCAGTGCTTACGTCCGAGTCCTGGTTCTGAGAACCTTCCCACGTCAGACGTTGTGGCGCACCGCCATTAATATTTACTTTATACAGCTGAGGACGACCGCCCTGATCCGAGGTGAACGCCAGATTCTGGCTGTCGGGATACCATGCCGGTTCAGTGCTGTTGCTGCGTCCATCAGTCACCTGGCTGATTTGGCCAGACGATAAATTCATTACATACAGGTTCAGGCTGCCGGATTTGGACAGGGCCATCGCCAGTTTGGTACCGTCAGGAGAGAACGCCGGCGCACCGTTGTGACGCGGGAAATCGGCGATTTGTCTTACGGCACCGTTGGACAGTGTTTGTACAACCAAGGCAGAACGACCGCTCTCAAAGGTCACGTAGGCCAGTTTGCTGCCGTCTGGCGACCAGGCCGGAGACATCAGAGGCTCTGGAGAACGATGCACAACAAACTGATTGTAGCCGTCGTAGTCCGCTACGCGCAGTTCATACGGGAATTTCCCGCCATTGGTCTGCACGACGTAGGCGATACGGGTGCGGAATGCGCCCTTCACACCGGTCAGCTTCTGGAAGACTTCGTCACTCGCGGTGTGCGCCGCATAGCGCAGCCACTCTTTGGTGATTTTATACTGATTCTGAGCCAGCACCGTGCCGCTCGCGCCAGAAGTGTCAACCAGCTGGTATGAAACCAGGTAGCTGCCGTCACCGCCGGGCTGAATCTGACCGACAACGACGTCGTTGATGCCCAGCGCGCTCCAGGCGGCAGGGGTCACTTCGGCCGCTGTACCCGGTTGCTGCGGCATACGCGCGTTATCGATAGGATTGAATTTGCCGCTGTTACGCAAGTCAGCGCCCACAATGCTGCCCAAATCCTGAGGAGGAGTTCCCGGACCGGCCCACTTGAAAGGTACTACTGCAATCGGACGGGCGGAATCAACACCCTGGGTAATCTCGATGCGAACTTCCGCATGCAATACCGACGCCCACATAACCAATAGGCCGAACGCTACTCGAATTGCCTGTTTCATTGTATCTCCCTTATCTGGACTCAGAGCCCGAAAGAAATCTTGCGCCTCGCAGGGCCTCGTTACAAGCAGCCGAAGAACCGCGCATGAGACTCCCCGATTCCATGTTGGGGATGCACGGTTTCCAGCTTCTTTTTACTGCCCTGAGGCCTGCGAGTCGCGACGCCTGACCGGCCTATTCATTCCGCGATAAACTAGCAGAATTTTAACAAACCAATGCACACAAAACTACATAAACACAGGATAAGCCATCGTAAATATCCTAAAGTGAGACATTATCGGCTGAGCCTTTAAATATCATCACGTTAGAAAGCTTTTACCGTGGCTTAAAGTCTAACGGTACGTTTTTAAATATTTCATACACAGCCTGTGACGGAGGCGCCGGGAACTTGGCCTGACGCGCTGCCGCAATGGCAGCCTGACAGAGTGCAGGATCGCCACCTTCGGACTGGATGTCCAGCAGAGTGCCGTTTGGCGCCATCTTCACCCGTAACGTACAGGTTTTGCCGATGTATGATTGATAATCATAGAAACGACTCTTGATGGCTGCCTGAATTTTACTGCCGTAATCGGCAATATCTGCACCTGAGGCTCCCGCAGATTTGTTCTTGCCCTGCCCTGCCGGCGCGCCGGAACCGCCTTTCGGCGCGTTTTTGGACGAGGCGAGCCCCCAAACAGATCATCGACATCGGCAGAATCTTTCGCAGCGGCCGCAGCCGCTTTCTTCTTGGCATCGGCGGCCGCTTTGGCCGCAGCCGCTTTCTCGGCCGCAGCTTCCTTGGCAGCCGCGGCTTTCGCTTCGGCGGCCTCTTTGGCAGCGGCTTCTTTCGCCGCAGCCGCTTTGGCGGCGGCAGCCTCTTTCGCTGCAGTGGCCTTGGCTTCGGCGGCTTCTTTGGCCGCAGCGGCCTTGGCGTCGGCCGCAGCCTGTTTCGCCTCTTCGGCAGCCGCTTTCTTCTCGGCATCGGCAGCGGCTTTTTCGCCTCGGCCTGTGCCTGTTTCTTGGCAGCCGTTGCCGCGGCGGCAGCGTCGGCTTCAGCCTGCTTTTTAGCTTCGGCTTCGGCTTTCTTCTGCGCATCGGCCTGCGCCTTGACGACTTTGTCGGCTTCGGCCTTGGCTTTGGCTGCGGCGTCAGCCGCCTGCTTTTGCTGTTCCTTCACGGCAGCGGCCTTGGCATCTGCGGCGGCCTGCTTGGCATTTTCAGCCGCTTCTTTTGCGGCTTCGGCAGCGGCTTCCTTCTGTTGCTGCGCAGCCTGTTTTGCCGCCTCGGCGGCAGCCTGTTTCTGCTGCTGGGCCGCTTCTTTCGCAGCTTCTGCGGCCTGCTTCTGTTGTTCTGCCTTCTGCTGTTGCGCGGCCTGCTGCGCTTCGAGCCTCTCTTTTTCCAGCTCTTTCAGCTTCTGTTGCTGTTCAGCCTGCTTCTGTTGTAACTCTTCCGCCTGCTGTTCGGATTTTTTCTGACGTGATTGCTGAGCGCGATTTGCATCGGCCTGTTGCTGCTGTTCACGGTTGTATTGATCGACCACGGCACCGGAATCTACCATTACGGCCGAAATATCACTGCCGCCACCGCCGCCGCTCATGCTGGTTTCCTCTTCGAGAGAACTCCAGACCAACAGGGCAATCAAGATGATATGCAGAACGACCGAAACAATAACGGCGCGTTTGAGCTTATCGTTTTGTTCAGTTGCAGTTGCCTTTACCAAAATAGATTTCCCAACACAGGATTGCTAAAGCCCGGTCGGTACACGTGCTTTTATGACGTACACCGACCAGGTTTAAATTAAATGTCACACTTGGCCTGCTATCAGATTGGCTGCGTCATCAAGCCTACCGATTTCACGCCAGCCTGGTGCAGCAGATTCAGCGCCTTGATGATTTCATCGTAAGGCACCTCTTTCGCGCCGCCAATCAGGAAAACGGTCTTCGGATTGGCCTGAATGCGCCTGGTCGCTTCTGCAATGACCTGCTGCTCCGGCAATTGTTCCATTCTTTCATGGTCTACGACGAGGGTGTATTGACCTACGCCGGAGACTTCGACGATAACCGGCGGGTTGTCATCGGTGGAGACGGTTTTAGAGTCTGTCGCGTCAGGCAGGTCAACTTCCACGCTCTGCGTGATGATAGGCGCCGTTGCCATAAAGATAAGCAGCAGCACCAGCAACACGTCGAGCAGTGGAACGATATTGATCTCAGACTTTAGTTCGCGACGACGACGACCTCGTACTCGAGCCATGCTGTCCTCCCTTAATGACTGCTTTCGCGAGAGAAAGCCTGACGGTGCAGGATAGCCGTGAACTCTTCCATGAAGTTATCGTAATTTTGTTCGAGCTTGTTGACGCGCTGGTTCAGACGGTTGTAGGCCATAACCGCCGGAATTGCGGCAAACAGGCCGATTGCCGTGGCTATCAATGCTTCGGCGATGCCGGGCGCGACCATTTGCAGGGTTGCCTGTTTAACTGAACCCAAACCGATAAAGGCATGCATGATCCCCCAGACCGTACCAAACAGGCCGATATACGGGCTGATGGAACCCACGGTGCCCAGGAAAGGAATGTGCATTTCCAGCGTTTCAAGCTCGCGGTTGAACGAGATACGCATTGCGCGGGACGAACCTTCAATCACGGATTCAGGGGCATGACTGTTGGCGCGATGCAAACGGGCAAACTCCTTGAAACCGGAATGGAAGATCTGCTCGGCACCGCTCAGGCTGTCGCGGCGGCCCTGGCTTTCCTGATACAGACGTGAAAGTTCGATACCGGACCAGAATTTATCTTCAAACGCTTCGGCCTCGCGGGTCGCAGCATTCAGCACTTTGGTGCGCTGGATGATGATTGCCCAGGAAGCAATGGAAAAACAGATCAGGATAAGCATGATCAGCTTAACCAGGATGCTGGCCTTTAAAAATAAATCAAAAATGTTCATGTCAGTCACTGCTTAAACTCCGCGACAATAGACTTAGGAAGCGCTCGTGGCTTCATTTGATGTTGATCGATGCAGGCAATCAAAACCTCTGCACTACACAGAAGATTGCCATGCGAATCTAGAATTCGTTGTGCAAAGGTGAGTGAAGCTCCCCGGATTGCGGTTATTTCGCTCTGGACGTCCAACAGGTCATCAAGACGTGCCGGTGCCAGATAATCAACCGTCATTCGGCGAACAGCAAAAGCGACATGTTCTTCCAGCAACTGGTGCTGATGAAAGTTGCGTTGACGCAACATTTCTGTGCGAGCCCTTTCAAAAAAGGCGACGTAACGGGCGTGGTAGACCACGCCGCCTGCATCGGTGTCTTCGTAATAAACACGGACAGGCCATCGGAACAACGAATTACTCACTCTACATCCCGTATTGCAATTTGACGGCCCTACTATACGCAACTGATTTGGCGTTTGGAATGGGTTGCAACTCTGGAATGAAAATAATTATGAGCCGATTCGGCACAATGAAATGACAGTGTCAGTGCTTTGTAAATCATGTAAAAAAAGCGAGCTATCCGCCCGCTTCTTCTTTATGCCATTCGGGCAAGTCAGGTTGACCACGGCGTCGAAATTCCACGCCGCAGTGCAATCTATTGACGGCTTTTGGCAGTTTTGTTTTCTTCGCAGTGCTCAAAGGCCAGCGCGGTAATAATACCGAACGAGCAGGCCAGCAGGGTTCCGAGGATCCAGGCAAAATACCACATAGCGTTACACTCCCCTCTCGTAGAATTTAATACAGCGAATGTGTGTTGTTTTCGATAAAGTTTTTATCCAGGCGACCAAACATTTTGTAGTAGGCCCAGCTGGTATAAAGAAGCACGATGGGCACGAAGATGCAGGCAACGATCGTCATGACTTTTAATGTAAGCAGACTTGAGGTGGCATCCCACATCGTCAGGCTGGCCGCAGGCATAGTGCTTGAAGGCATGACAAACGGGAACATCGTCACACCGGCCGTCAATATGACGCAGGCAATGGTGAGCGACGATGTCAGGAAAGCCCACGCACCTTTATTCAGCCGCGAAAGCAGAACGGTAAATAAAGGTAAAATCAGACCCAGAAGCGGGATCCCCCAAAGTACGGGCAGCCGATTAAAGTTGAGCAGCCACGCGCCTGCCTGCTGCACCACCGTTTTACGCAGCGGATTCGACTCGGCGGCGGTGTTGATGGCAGAGGTAATCACGTAGCCATCAATGCCTTTTACCAGCCAGATACCGCCAATCAGGAAACAAGCCATCATTACCAACGCGGAAATCTCGGCGGCCTTGCGGCTGCGCAGACGCAGTTCACCGGTAGTGCGCATTTGCAGATAGGTTGCGCCCTGTGTCAGCAGCATCGTGAGACTGACTATTCCGGCCAGCAGGCCGAACGGGTTAAGCAGTTGCAGCAGATTTCCGGTGTAATAAAGACGTAAATAGTCGTCAACGTGGAACGGCACACCCAGCAGCAAATTACCGAAGGCAACGCCAAACACCAGCGCCGGCACGAAACTGCCGATGAAAATGCCCCAGTCCCACAGGTTTCGCCAGCGTGCGTCATCCACCTTGCCGCGATAGTCAAAACCGAGTGGGCGGAAAAACAGGGCGCACAGCACCAGAATCATTGCCGCATAAAAGCCCGAAAATGCTGCGGCATAGACCATGGGCCAGGCTGCAAAGAGCGCGCCGCCCGCCGTGATAAGCCAGACCTGATTGCCGTCCCAATGCGGAGCAATGGCGTTAATCATTACTCGGCGATCGGTGTCGGTCTTACCGATAATTCGCAGCAGGACGCCGACGCCCATGTCGAAACCGTCGGTAACCGCAAAGCCGATAAACAGCACACCTATCAGTACCCACCAGATAAACCTCAACACTTCGTAATCAAACATTATGGGTTTTCCTTTTTACTGTGCTTGCTGGACGGGCGTAACCGCACGCTCGAAATGATAGCGACCCGTTTTGAGACTGCTCGGCCCAAGCCGCGCGAACTTGATCATCAGATACATTTCTGCAATCAGGAACAGCGTATACAGGCCCAAAATCAGCAGCATGGAGGTCAGCACGTCGGCAGCGGTCAGTGTGGAGCTGGCAACGGCGGTCGGCAGGATTTCGCCAATCGCCCAGGGCTGACGGCCATATTCGGCAACAAACCAGCCTGCCTCGATGGCAATCCACGGCAGCGGCAGACCATACAGCGCAAGGCGATGCAGCCAGCGCCGCTTGCCAATCTCGCCGCGCAATACGGTGAAGAAAGACAGACCGATGATAAGCAGGATGAGGAACCCGCCTGCAACCATAATGCGGAAGGCAAAGTACAGCGGCAGAACACGGGGAATGGAGTCTTTCGTTGCCTGTTGAATCTGCGCCTCGGTGGCATCGCTGACTTTTGGCGTATAGCGCGCCAGCAGCATGCCGTACCCTAAATCTACCTTGGCTTTTTCGAATGCGCTGCGTACTTCGGGTGTGGAATCTCCGGCACGCAATGCTTCAAGCAGGGTGTAGGCCTTGATGCCGTTTCTGATGCGGACTTCGTGCTGTGCCATCAGTTCTTTAAGGCCGGTGACCTGACCGTCGGTGGAACGGGTAGCAATCAACCCCAGCAGATAGGGAATCTGAATGGAATAGCTATTTTGCATTTTTTCCTGATTGGGCAGACCTATCAGCGTAAAGTTGGCGGGAGCAGGCTGGGTTTCCCATTCGGCTTCAATGGCGGCCAGTTTGGTTTTTTGTACGTCGCCCATTTCGTAGCCGGATTCATCGCCAAGAACAATGACCGACAGCGTGGCGGCCAGACCAAAACTGGCGGCGATGGCAAAGGAGCGCCTGGCAAAGGCGGTATCTCGACCTTTCAGCAAATAGTAGGAGCTGATGGCGAGAATAAACATCGCGCCCGTGACGTAGCCAGCGGCGACGGTGTGCACGAACTTCACCTGCGCGACGGGATTAAGCACCAGCTCGGAGAAACTGACCATCTCCATGCGCATGGTTTCATAATTGAATTCGGAGGCGACCGGATTCTGCATCCAGCCGTTGGCGACCAGAATCCACAGCGCCGAAAGATTGGAGCCGAGCGCAACCAGCCAGGTCACGGTCATATGCTGCACTTTGGAGAGGCGATCCCAGCCAAAGAAGAACAGCCCCACCAGCGTGGACTCGAGGAAAAAGGCCATGAGCCCTTCAATGGCGAGCGGCGCACCAAAAATGTCGCCGACGTAATGCGAGAAATAGGACCAGTTTGTGCCGAACTGGAATTCCATGGTAAGACCGGTCGCCACACCCAGCGCAAAGTTTACGGCAAACAACTTGCCCCAGAATTTGGTCATATCTTTATAGATTTGTTTGCCGGAGAGGACATACACCGTTTCCATGATGGCCAGCAAAAACGCCATGCCGAGCGTTAATGGAACAAAAAGGAAATGGTACATGGCCGTTAAGGCAAACTGTAAACGCGACAGCTCAACGATATCAAACATATTAACCCCTAGCTTCTCGGAGGAAGACTCCAAATAGCAACTCACGGCGCAGTAAAATGAATACGCCTCTTAACTACTATTATTTAACGTGCTGTTATCACAACGGATTTATTTTCTGGTTATTGATTTAATTAAAAGTTATAAGATTAATAAATTAATAATTCCATAAGAAACGCCCACGGGAAATCGGCGACATGAAATTAACGCTTATCGAAAGAAGTAAGTTAAACCCTGCACCCCGCTGGAGCCTGATAATATTACGCCACTCTCCTCCTTTAATATACAGCCCCCTGCAGACACGCCATGAATCTGGAATGCAGATCACTTTTAAGGTTTTCCTGCAACGCGCCTCGTTTGATCTTGCACAATGTAAACCCTTGCTCGTGTTATTTCTATACTCTTAAGAAAATATTTAATGAATTAACACGGTGGCTGTTAAATAAAAGCCTTGTTGTATTTACATTGCGTCCAGCGTGTTAACCAGGTGTAATAATTAATTCTAAAACGCTAATTCCATTTATTAATTGCTTGGCCTGACATTAACTTTATAAATAACGCTTTGATGTGGATCATGAAATAGCTTATTAATTATAAATTTTCCATCCTGCCGGAAACAGACGAATCATAAACTGGCTGGCGTTATTTTTAGGGCGACAGATATCGTGTGATTCATTCAGTAAAAAACCGCCTAAATGGCTCACGATTTCACTGGCCAAGCGGGTTGATTCATTTTCATTAAGACCTTGTAGATGCCCTGCGGCCACCGTCGTCGCGTTTTTCGCCTGCCTGGCCACACGCAGGGGAGCAAAGGCCACAAACTGCATAAAGGCGCTGAAAAAATCGGGATTCATCACCAGCACATTGACTCGGTGCTCTTCATTGCCCAGCGCAAAGAGAAAACGCGTCAGTGTTTGGCCGAGCTTCTTGCTCACGTTGTCGACATAGTGAAAAACGGTCGGCGCCAGTTCGATTCTGTTGAGCAACTCGCGAATAACCTTGCCCCGGCGAGTCAGGGTGCCGAGCGTCTCTTCTTCAAGTGTGGTCAGTGTGCGGCTGTTTTTGGAGAAAATGTTGATAGACGTCGTCCGTACCTCAAGCTGGCTAATGAGTTGAGTGATATCGGACATCTCTTCTTCCAGCGAACCTTTGAGTTTATGAACGAATGCGCGAAAGCAGCGGCTGTCGCGAGTAATAAAGTAGTTAAAGGCGCGTTCGGAACCCGCAAGGATCTCGCCGCGTTTAACCGGGCTGTCGGGCCGCGAAGAAGAGAGAAAATGCTCACCGTCGCGAAAATAGATTTCGACGGAGCCGAGTTTTTTCCCGCCATGACCATGCGCCGTTTCGTGGATTGCAGTGTTGAACAGGTTCTCGCCTGTATTGAAGGCATTGACGCCAAAATAAATTTTAGCATCGCCATCGGCGGCGAAACCAAACAGGTTACTGTCGAAAATCAGGGCCTCTTTTTGAAAGGCGTTGCCGAGAGAAAGAGGAATGGCCTTACGGCTTACCTCTTCAAAGGGCACAATATTTTTATCATTTAATCGCAAAGCCGCCTTGGAGACTTTGTTGAATTTTTTCAAAATATAATCTTTCGTGGACTGGGAAAGCCTGGTGGGATCAATATGTGAAAACTGAAAAAAATCATTCCAGAAGGAGGAGGCGCGCGCGCTGAACTTCTGCGCAATCAGGTTGACCTGCTTTACCGCGTCGCTGACAAAAGCACTTTGTACCGGATATTTGTTCTTGAAGTGCCGAGTTGAAGCCAACCCATAGCTTTTACCGAACCACTGCTCTTCGGGGCTGTAAAACAGCTTTTCTTCATGGTTTTTAAAAGTGAGAAACGGTGTGGATTTTAGCAGCGAGGTCGATTTACGCCCTTTCGCAACCTGCCCTTTCCAGAGCGCGTCGGCAATATTTTTCTCCGCCCGTTTATATTTTTTCCAGTAGTCGGATTTCAGACTGAAATAGTCGTGGTATTGCTCGGCGGATGCCTTTGTTTTCGCCTGTGACAGCGCATCGGCAATTTCTGCCATCTCGTTAGCCAGACTGGATTCTGCCGACTTGCCCTCATTGCGAAACCGGTAGGAGGCTTCTCGCCACAAGGTGGCAATATCGGTCAGCGCCTGTGACGTAAGCCCTCCGAAATTGTCGTGAAAACGCCCGACATCCAGCGTAGACAACAGGTTCAGGCGATCCTTGACGTATTCGAAATCATATTTTACCGCGTCAATGATGCCTCTTTCTTCGCAGTAATGGTTCACCATGCCCAGCTTGACGGGATCCTGCTCCAGACGGTCGAGTCGCTGCAATGCAGTCATGACATCCCAGGACGCCGGAACTCTGTTCATATAGTCCAGTTTGGCTTTGTGCAATGTGGTGAGGTCTTCAAGACGTTGCGCTTTCTCTGTCGATAAAGAGGCGGCCGGAGAGTGCCCGTGCGAACACCCTGCAACGCCGGAATCTATCGCACGCAGTGTGCGGCAGGGAAAATTCCCGCCTTCGTTTCCCTCGTCAGGCAGGGGAACAAAATCGCCACGTTCATCGGGACCCAGCCGATAATGCAGCCCCGCGCTGTCTTTTAACGCGATCACGACCTGATTGGCGTGATGGTAATTGGCCAGCGCAACACCGTTGACACGCAGATTATTTCCGGCAGGAGGCGAAATACGCGCCAGAATAATATCGCCAGGAAACAGCGGAGGATGATTACGGTACTGGCGCACCGCATGCTCGACGGCGAGTTCGCTACTTGTCAGTTTACTGAGATAGTTGTCGACAATATGAAGCTGCCCCTGACTGTCGAACACGGTATCCAGATGCAAGTCTACGGGCGCATTTTCAGCCACGACTTTTAATACGCCGTGATCTGCCGCCTTAAGCATCCGTAAATACACCTCGCCATGCTCCAGAAAAAGTGGGTCGGCTTCATTTTTACCGTATACATTTGGCCGGTCTTTTAAAGGCGCATAGCCGGGATACAAGGTTTCAAATTCTGAGAGTGTAAAGCCATAGCCTTCGAGACGTTGAAGCTGCACCTCTTCCAATACCGATTGATAATACTGGCTGAAATAAGTGGGTTCGGTGGTGAAACGTTCAAATTTCAGGGCAATGTTGGCGTTTATTATCGACTCACCCCGATGCTCATGTTCATAGCGGGCCGATTTGCGCATAAAACGTTGACTCTGCTTATCATAGGCATACATTTTTTGCCGTCCATCAACGCTAAACACTATCGTCAGACTTGCGTCGGGGGAATTATAAAGCGTCCCGAAATAGCGGTGATTTTCGGGCAGGTTATTCAAGGCAATAACCTCAAGAAACTGCGGCTTACGTTTGGCCGCTTTATCGATATAGCGGCTAAAGACAGAATGATGCTTAAGTTCATCGAGAGGAATCACCTTGTCTGTTTTTGCCGCTTTGCCAGACGCTGCTTCTGCGCCGTGTTTCCCTCCTGCTGACGCGAATAGCTTCCTGATAAATCCGTTACGAATATTCCCAATGGCTTTTACCATGTCCTTGAACGCGGTTGTGCTGCCCAAATTAACAAAGTCAGCGGCACAGCCAAGACTGTTGAGGCCGAGATCAACGGAAGTTTCTTTGCCTGCGTTCGAGGTGAGATTGGCATGCGCAGCCAATTTCGTCGGTTCGGTAACGTCGATAGCCGCCCAAATACAGCTGGAAAAAGGAATAAACGAGGCCAGACTGATAATGACTTCTTTTAGCTGGGAGAAATGATGCGGAGTCAGGTTTTGGTCTGGCGCCGTGAAGGCCTCACTGAGTTTCCCGCCTGCCGCCTTGATGCCTTTGAGATCACCGACGGTAAAATTGGCCACGTGGCTTATCCAGATATCCTCGGCGCTCTGCTCGGTATGTAAAGTCTGGCTTTCGGTCAGGGTGAAATTTGAATGTGCTCTTTCCTTGCTGGCATCATTCATCGAAGTAAAAATATTCATGAAATAATTTTGCTGCTGCATGACCATTTGCTGCGGAGAATGGGCGGTATAGACAGCGTGCGGAATACGAATAATGCCGGGGCTAATCAGATAGGTGCTGATAATAGACGGACTTAGCAGATACGCCTGCGTAATAATATCGTCGGCATTCTGTATGGTTAACAGCGAACCTACGATAATAGGCTTATTCCCCTCCCCGACGCCCCGGTTGAGTTTGAGCTTGCTTATTTTAACGGTGCTATCGACTTCGTTAATGGCAATTTCTATATTTTTTCTTTCGACTCGCGACAGGGATAATAAATTGTAGAGACAGTATTCAATGACACGATCGTTCAGCTTCTGCGTAATCTCGTCGAGTTTTTCCGCACTGTAGTTTTCACGAGTGAGTAAATTGACGTCATCGCTAAACTCCGAAAAAGCATTCACCAGCTCATAGGATTTAGTATAGGAACTCACTAAATCGGACATCAGCAGAATATAACCCAGTACGGTCGGTTTGAAACTGGACGTGATGGTATCTTCAATCTCATCAGGGTAGTTTTCAAAATACTTTAGAAACAAGGGCGTCGTCAGCGCGGGCCAATGTTCTGGCGTAACATCCAGCAGGGTACGGATGGCAATATATTGCAGCAGTTGGGGTTGCTGATAAATAGAACTTTTCAGGCCAAAGGTTGTGGCACAGGCCGCGCCATAATTAAGCAGAAAGCCTTCGGGAGAAAAAATACGAAAATTTTCAAAGATATCGACCTGGTTATTTCGTATACCTTGCACCCCGTTATGAGCGGCAAAATCGACCATTGGAAAACTTGCTTGCAAGGTGCTGTTAAATAGATGTTTGAGGGCGAAAAGCTGTATCGAAGTGAGTTGCCGGAATGCCGTGTCGTTGGGAATAACACCGGCGTGAAGGTCGTCAAATTTCTGGAGTTCACGCCGTTGTAATATCTTGAGGTGACTGATTTTGGTTTCACGTGTCAGGCTTAAATTGAAAGCTATAATCGCGCGATGTATCAACTCCTGGTCCAGCGCATTTAATGCTGTAACGAATAAGGCCCCCAGCCATTGCTGGATATTGAATAACGCTCTTATACGGGACAGCAATTGGTGTCTGGAATATTCAAAAAGAGGCTCGTTGAGTAACGTCTTCAGCAAAATCTCGACTTCGTAAGGGTCAAGTTCGAAGGTCAGCCTGTTATCGACAGTCTCTATCTTGAACATTTTCAAATAGGCATCAAGCACGCTTTGGCTATCAATTTTTTGATGTCCAACCCACAGCGCGTTCAGCCCCAACAAGCGAATATTTTCCGTCTTGTTGGCGAGCAAATAATATTCCATTATCTGTTCGCCGAGATCAAGGGTGGTGATATCCCAGATATCCATCGCGGTTCCATTCTCTTGCGTGTCATCTTCCAACGGGTTATTTCCGGTCACAGGGCCTGTACCTGTCGTCTTGGAAGAAGATAGCTGGCAGGGCGTGGTGACATTGATGTGGCGCGAAGCGGCGAGCGGCAAGGTGTAAAGACTGTCTTGATCATAGGTTATCGGAGGAATGGCATCGGAACGGGGAATATTTTTATCCGTGCGCTGGCGGTTAAAACCAAAGCCCTTATTCTTCCCCGCCATGTAGTAGTTTCTTTTGGAGCGAATAATGCCCCGGGCATAATTCGGCATTTTTCTTGATACACGGGGCGTTGCGACAGCTTTACTCGTAATATTGTTGCTCCGATGACCCGGTGTTTTGCATCGCGCCACATTAGTGAGGTCAGAGCGCTGCGCGGCGGTTCTCGGCGCGGAGGGGTTATTGCCTGCGGGAAGCATAATAGGGCGATTTTTTCTGCCCGGTTGCGAAGAAAGAGTATGACTGCGCCGGGTTACCCCACTGGCGACCTGCGCAATCAGCATGATGGCCGCCATACAGGAAACGGCTTGGGTGGGTCGAAGCGTCACGCGTTGCGGCGCGCGCTTTCCTCCCTGCATGGACGGGTTATTTTTGACCTTCGCAATCTTTTCATTGAGCCAATGCTGTTGGCGTTGACGCGCACTCTTGAAGTTTAACTGACGGGCCTGAATACCTATTGCGATGGAATCGGATGACGTTATTTTGCTCATTTTGCGCGCCTCAACTGTGGCAAAGCGTTTCAGGCATCATCCCGTAAACAGGGCGTTATCAGGTCAGGATTGCCGGAAATAGAGGAGAGAAGGCGTTAGATTATCCGCTAAGTTTTCGAGACATTATCTGTTATCGCCCATTTTCATCCAGCAGAAGCCAGTGAGAAGAATTTTCCCGCGCGCGCTCGCAAAATGGCAAAAAAATGCCGCCAAAAAGGCGGCATAGCAGGTTTGAATGCCCGAAGGCGCTAAACTTACTGTGGCAGAACGGATTTCACCGCGTTGCCGATTTCAGCCAGGCTGCGCACGGTTTTCACGCCGGCCGCTTCCAGTGCCGCGAATTTATCGTCTGCGGTTCCTTTACCCCCGGCAATGATGGCGCCTGCGTGGCCCATACGTTTGCCTTTCGGCGCGGTGACGCCGGCAATGTAGCCTACAACCGGCTTGGTCACGTGCTCTTTGATATAAGCGGCTGCTTCTTCTTCCGCGTTACCGCCGATTTCGCCAATCATCACGATCACTTCGGTCTGTGGATCTTCCTGGAAAAGTTTCAGGATATCGATGAAGTTAGAGCCAGGAATCGGGTCGCCGCCGATACCAACACAGCTTGACTGACCAAAGCCGTAATCGGTGGTCTGCTTGACGGCTTCATAGGTCAGGGTGCCTGAACGGGAAACGATGCCCACTTTGCCCGGCTTGTGAATATGGCCTGGCATGATACCGATCTTGCACTCGCCCGGCGTGATAACGCCCGGACAGTTTGGACCGATCATGCGCGCATCGCTTTGATCCAGTTTCATTTTCACGACCAGCATATCCAGAGTAGGAATACCTTCTGTGATACAGATAATCAGCTTGATGCCTGCGTCGATCGCTTCAAGAATGGAGTCTTTGCAGAATGGTGCTGGAACGTAGATAACAGACGCGGTCGCGCCCGTGGTTTCTACGGCTTCGCGCACGGTGTTGAACACCGGCAAACCAAGATGCTGAGTGCCGCCTTTGCCTGGCGTTACGCCGCCAACCATTTGGGTGCCGTAGGCAATCGCCTGCTCGGAGTGGAAAGTCCCCTGGCTACCGGTAAAACCCTGGCAGATAACTTTGGTGTTCTTATTGATTAAAATCGACATTATTTACCCTCCACTGCAGCAACAACTTGCTCGGCACCGTTGGTCAGGCTGGTTGCTGCAATGATGTTCAAGCCGCTGTCTGCCAGTTTTTTGGCACCCAGTTCTGCGTTGTTCCCTTCAAGACGTACCACAACTGGTACGCTGACGCCCACTTCAGCCACTGCGCCGATGATGCCGTCGGCAATCAGGTCACAGCGTACAATTCCGCCGAAGATGTTGACGAATACGGCTTTCACCTTGTCGTCGGACAGGATGATTTTAAAGGCTTCGGTCACGCGCTCTTTGGTAGCACCGCCGCCGACGTCGAGGAAGTTGGCCGGTTCGCCGCCGTGCAGTTTAACGATGTCCATGGTACCCATCGCCAGACCCGCGCCGTTCACCATGCAGCCGATGTTGCCGTCGAGAGCAACGTAGTTCAGTTCCCACTGCGCAGCCTGAGATTCACGGGCATCTTCCTGGCTGTGGTCGCGCATTTCGCGCAGTTCAGGTTGACGGAACAGGGCATTGCCATCGGCACCCAGTTTGCCATCGAGGCAGATAAGATCGCCTTCCTTGGTCACAACCAGCGGGTTGATTTCGATAAGCGCAAGGTCGCGTTCAAGGAAGATGTTGGCAAGCCCCATGAAGATCTTGGTGAACTGGGCAACCTGCTTGCCGCTCAGACCCAGTTTGAATGCCAGCTCGCGGCCCTGATAAGGCTGTGGCCCGGTCAGTGGATCGAGCGCAACCTTGTGGATTAAATGTGGCGTCTCTTCTGCCACTTTCTCGATTTCCACGCCGCCTTCGGTAGAAGCCATAAAGACCACGCGACGCGAGCTGCGGTCTACCACGGCACCGAGGTAGAGTTCTTTATCAATGTCAGTCGCGGCTTCAACCAGAATCTGGTTAACCGGCTGGCCCTGTGCGTCAGTCTGATAGGTCACCAGACGTTTACCCAGCCAGTGTTCAGCAAAGGCACGGATGTCTTCTTTACTGTTGACCACTTTCACGCCGCCCGCTTTACCGCGACCGCCTGCGTGAACCTGGCATTTTACTACCCACGGACCGGCACCGATTTTCGATGCAGCCTCTTCCGCTTCACGCGGGGTGGAACAAGCAAAACCTGAAGGTGCAGGAAGGCCATAGCGCAGAAACAGCTGTTTCGCCTGGTACTCGTGTAGATTCATGATGTTCTATCCATTGATTTCAGAAGTTTGCAGAGCAGACATTCCTGCCCTGCACTTGTTGTAAACACGCCTTACCGTTTGCAACCGTCGAGAACCAGACGTCCAGCAGCAGACGCGTTGGATCTTCCAACAGTTCTTTAATGGTTACCAGGAAGCCCACTGACTCACGGCCATCAATCAGACGGTGATCGTAAGACAGCGCCAGATACATCATTGGCTGAATGACAACCTGACCATTGACGGCCATCGGGCGGTCTTTAATGGCGTGCATGCCAAGAATCGCACTCTGCGGTGGATTAATGATTGGCGTAGACATGAGAGAGCCGAACACCCCACCGTTGGTCACGGTAAAGTTGCCGCCGGTCATTTCCTGAACGGTCAGTTTGCCGTCACGGCCTTTGATTGCCAGCTCTTTGATTTTCTTCTCAATGTCTGCCATGCCCAGCGTATCGACATCTTGCAGAACTGGCGTAACCAGTCCACGAGGTGTAGATACGGCAATGCTCACATCGAAATAGTTGTGGTAAACCACGTCATCGCCATCGATGGAGGCGTTGACTTCAGGGAAGCGTTTAAGGGCTTCAACCACGGCTTTCAGATAGAAAGACATAAAGCCCAGACGCACGCCGTGGCGCTTCTCGAAGGATTCGCCGTACTGCTTGCGCAGATCCATAATCGGCTTCATGTTGATTTCGTTGAACGTGGTCAACATGGCGGTGCTGTTTTTCGCTTCCAGCAGACGCTCGGCAACACGTTTACGCAGACGGCTCATCGGCACGCGTTTTTCGCTGCGGGAGGCCAGCGAAGGTGCCTGTGCCGTGGCTGGCTGAGCCTGAGTCGGCGCAGTGGCTGGCGCTGCTGCCGGTTTCTCGCTATTGCCGCCCTTGGCAATGTGCTGCTCGATATCTTCGCGGGTCAGACGACCGCCCACACCGCTGCCTTTGATGGCGCTGGCATCCAGAGAGTGCTCGGCTATCAGGCGGCGAATGGCCGGGCTGAGCGCGTCGTTGCTCTCGTCATCCAGTGCGGCAGTGTGACGATCCGCAGGCGTAGCTTCTTTGGCGGAGGTCTTTTCCTGACTAGGTTTGCCGGAGCTGTTGCCCGGACGCAGGCGAGCCAGAATCTGTTTGGAGAGCACGGTCGCGCCCTCTTCTTCCAGAATGCTGTCCAGAATACCGGCTTCACTTGCCGGCACTTCCAGCACGACTTTGTCGGTTTCGATTTCAACCAGCACTTCATCACGCTCAACGCTGTCACCCGGTTTTTTGTGCCAGGTAGCTACCGTCGCATCTGCAACGGATTCAGGTAGGTCAGGGACCAGAATATCTACGCTACTCATTAATCATTCCTTAAATTTATCCCTTTATTCTCGGGAAAATTATTGCAAAATTAGACAGTTATTGAACATTCAGCGCGTCGTTGACCAATTCTTGCTGCTGCTTCTGGTGAACTGACATATAGCCCACGGCAGGCGAGGCTGAAGCCGGACGTCCCGCGTAGCGCAAAGAGGCGCCGTAAGGCACGACTTCACGGAAATTATGCTGACTGCAATACCATGCGCCCTGGTTAAGCGGCTCTTCCTGACACCAGACAAAATCCTGTACGTGTGCATACTGCTCGATCACGCCCTGAACCGCCTTGTGCGGGAACGGATAAAGCTGCTCGATACGGATGATGGCGACATCGGTCTGCTCGTTTTTACGGCGCTGTTCAAGCAAGTCATAGTAGACCTTGCCGGAACACATCACGACGCGTTTGACCCCTTTTGGATCCAGCTCGTCGACTTCGCCAATCGCCGGCAGGAAGCTGCCGTTGGCCAGTTCGTCGAGCGAGGAGACCGCCAGCGGATGGCGCAGCAGCGATTTCGGCGACATGACAATCAACGGACGGCGCATACCGCGCAGCGCCTGACGACGGATCATGTGGTAAACCTGTGCAGGCGTTGAAGGCACGCAGACCTGCATGTTCTGCTCGGCGCAGAGTTGCAGATAACGTTCGAGACGCGCGGAGGAGTGCTCGGGACCTTGCCCTTCGTAGCCGTGCGGCAGCAGCATGACCAGACCACACATGCGGCCCCATTTCTGCTCACCGGAGCTGATGAACTGGTCGATAACCACCTGCGCACCGTTGGCGAAGTCACCAAACTGCGCTTCCCAGATGGTCAGCGTGCGCGGTTCGGCCGTGGCATAACCGTATTCAAAGGCCAGTACGGCTTCTTCCGACAGCACGGAGTCCCAGACGTTGAACACGCCCTGACTGTTGTGGATGTTGGAAAGCGGCACATAGACGGAACCGTTTTTCTGGTTGTGGATAACCGCGTGGCGGTGGAAGAAGGTGCCGCGACCGGTATCTTCACCGGACAGACGGATTGGAATGCCTTCGTCAACCAGCGTGGCGTAAGCGAGGTTTTCCGCGCCGCCCCAGTCAAACATCTTCTTGCCTTCGGCCATGTCGGCGCGGTCGGCATAGATTTTGGCGACGCGAGACTGCATTTCGATGGCATCTGGCACACTGCTGACACGACGCGCCAGCTCTTGCAGGCGTTTCGGCTCGACGGTTGCCGGATAGGCTTCGTCCCACTCGTGGTTCAGATAAGGTGACCACGTGAAGGTATGCATGTCGTTCGGACGCCACTCTTCCACCACGCACTCGCCTGCGTCCAGCGCATCGCGGTACAGATTCACCATTTCGGTGGCATCTTCCAGGCTGGCAACGCCCTGTTCGGTCAGGATGTCGGCATAGAGTTTGCGCGGCGTAGGGTGTTTCTTGATTTTCTGGTACATCAGCGGCTGGGTTGCACTTGGCTCATCGGCCTCGTTGTGCCCATGACGGCGATAGCAGACCAGATCGATCATGACGTCGCGTTTGAAGGTGTTGCGGAAATCCAGCGCCAGTCGGGTGACGAAAGCCACGGCTTCGGGGTCATCGGCATTGACGTGGAAAATCGGCGCCTGCACCATCTTGGCGATGTCGGTACAGTATTCGGTCGAACGCGCATCTTTCGGGTTGGAGGTGGTGAAGCCCACCTGGTTGTTGATGACGATACGCACCGTACCGCCAACTTCATAACCGCGAGCCAGCGACATGTTCAGGGTTTCCTGAACCACGCCCTGACCGGTGATCGCCGCATCACCATGAATGGTGATAGGCAGAACCATGTTGCTGCGGGCTTCGTCGAGGCGGTCACGACGGGCGCGTACCGAGCCGATGACTACCGGGCTGACGATTTCCAGGTGTGACGGGTTGAACGCCAGCGCCAGGTGGACCATGCCCCCTTCGGTTTCGACGTCCGATGAGTAACCCATGTGATATTTCACATCACCGGTACCCAGATGTTCTTTGTGTTTACCTGAGAATTCGTCAAACAGGTCTTGGGGTTTTTTACCCAGCACGTTGATGAGCACGTTCAGACGGCCGCGGTGCGCCATGCCCAGAACCACTTCACGCGTGCCGTTTTTACCGGCGTGGCGGATAAGGTCTTTGAGCATCGGCACGAGGGCATCGCCGCCTTCGAGGGAGAAGCGTTTTGCACCCGGGAATTTGGCACCGAGGTAGCGTTCAAGCCCTTCTGCCGCCGTCAACTCGTTCAGGAAGGTCTTTTTCTCCTGCTCGGTGAATTTCGGACGACCCACCACGGATTCGATACGCTGCTGGATCCAGCGCTTCTCGTCGGTGTTGGTGATGTGCATGTATTCAGCACCGATCGAGCCGCAGTAGGTCTGCTTCAGCGCGGCATAAAGCTCGCCCAGCTGCATGGTTTCCTTGCCGATGGCAAACGAACCTACATTGAAGGTTTCCTGAAAATCGGCTTCCGACAGGTTGTGATAGGCCGGATCCAGATCGGCCACGGTCTCCCCTTTCCACAATCCCAGTGGATCGAGGTTGGCATTCTGGTGACCACGGAAACGGAAGGCATTGATAAGCTGCAACACCTTGACCTGTTTCGCATCGGTTTGGGGATCGCTTATCGCGGAATTATAACGCGACGCGTCTTTCGCCAGACGGCGGAAGTAGTCACGGATTTGTGAATGGATTTGTTCCGATTTCCCTTCGTTCGAAGGTACACCGACTGTCGGTAGCTGATTGAAAATTGAACGCCAGCTATCGTCAACGGAACCAGGATCGGTTAGGTAGTCTTCATAGAGCTGCTCTATGTACGACTGGTTCGCGCCCGCCAGATAGGAGGAATCCAGCCAGGCCTTCATTGCGCCGTTCTGCATCGTGATCCCTTAAGCTTTAAAAGCTTTAGTTTTCGCCGTGGTTAATAAAATCACCGTGGAACCTTGATGTTATGTCAAACATCCGAGTAAGACGGTTTTCCATACAACAGTTCACCTGATTGACAGGGTAACGTCCTGTCGTCCCTTCAAGGAACCTCCAAAAGCCTGGGCAATTACGTGCCTGCCCCGGCTTTTGGCGTTTCCCTGTACAACCCGTCTGCGCTGCGGTTAACTCCACAAAATTACACGCTTTACCCTGTAATTTCATCAGGTTATTCAACAACCTGCGGACTATTTTGTTGCAAAAATGTTACTACCGATTTACTTAATAGTAGCGGGAACCTGAGTTCCCGCTTTTTTTAGCTTTTCTGCCTAGGCACCGCGCTGTAGCAGCATCGATTTAATGTGTCCGATGGCCTTGGTCGGGTTCAACCCTTTAGGGCATACGCTGACACAGTTCATGATGCTGTGGCACCGGAATACACTGAATGCATCGTCGAGATTATCAAGACGAGATTGCGTTTCCGTGTCACGGCTGTCTATCAGGAAGCGGTAAGCCGCGAGCAGCCCGGCAGGTCCGACGAATTTGTCGGGATTCCACCAGAATGACGGACACGACGTGGAGCAGCAGGCACAGAGAATACACTCGTACAGGCCATCCAGTTTTTCGCGCTCTTCCGGCATTTGCAGGTGCTCACGCGCCGGAGGATTCTTGCCGTCATTAAGCAGGTACGGTTTTATCTTCTCGTACTGCTTGTAGAACTGGCCCATATCGACCACCAGATCACGCACCACCGGCAGACCAGGCAGAGGACGGATAACAATCTTCTTCTTGCCGTTACGCAGCGCCGACACGGGCGTAATGCAGGCCAGACCGTTTTTACCGTTCATGTTCAGGCCGTCAGAGCCGCAAACGCCCTCACGACAGGAGCGGCGAAATGCCAGGGTCGGATCTTGTTCCTTGAGCTGGATAAGCGCGTCCAGCAGCATCATGTCGCGGCCTTCTTCGGATTCCAGCACATAGTCTTTCATGTACGGAACATCGTCGACGTCCGGGTTATAGCGATAAATCGAAAATTCGAGTTTCATTTATATGCTCCTGCTTACCGGCCTAGTAAGTACGTGCTTTCGGCGGGAATGCCGCGCGTAGCTTAGGTTGCATGTTCACTTCACGGCGAGTCATGCTTTCGGTTTCCGGCTGGTACAGCGTGTGACATAACCATTGTTCGTCATCGCGATCAGGGAAGTCGAAGCGGCTGTGCGCGCCACGGCTTTCCGTGCGATAGTTGGCCGAGACGGCCGTCGAGAATGCCACTTCCATCAGGTTGTCCAGTTCAAGACACTCGATACGCTGGGTGTTGAACTCGGCGGAGGTGTCGTCCAGACGGGCATTTTTCAGACGTTCGCGAATCAGTTTTAAATCTTCCAGACCTTGAGCCATGGCATCGCCTTCACGGAATACCGAGAAGTTGTTTTGCATGCATTTTTGCAGGTCTTTACGGATTTGCACCGGATCTTCACCGGTAGGATTGTTGTTCCAGCGGTTTAGGCGCACCAGCGCTGCATCGATGTCGGCCTGCGTTGCATCACGGCTTATACCCTGCTCCAGCAGAGATTCCTGCAAGTGCATGCCTGCCGCACGACCAAATACCACCAGGTCAAGCAGCGAGTTGCCACCCAGTCGGTTGGCACCGTGAACCGATACGCAGGCGATTTCGCCGACCGCAAACAGGCCCGGAATCACTTCGTCTTCACCCTGCGCATTCACGCGGATTGCCTGACCGGTAACTTTGGTCGGGATCCCGCCCATCATGTAGTGACAGGTCGGAATCACTGGAATCGGTTCTTTTACAGGGTCGGCGTGAGCAAAGGTGCGCGACAGTTCAAGAATGCCCGGCAGACGGGATTCCAGAACGTCTTTACCGAGGTGATCCAGTTTCAGTTTGACGTGAGGCCCCAGCGGACCGTCACAGCCGCGGCCTTCACGGATTTCGATCATGATGGAACGCGCCACCACGTCTCGACCCGCCAGGTCTTTGGCATTCGGCGCATAACGCTCCATAAAGCGCTCGCCGTCCTTGTTAAGCAGGTATCCGCCTTCACCACGGCAGCCTTCCGTTACCAGAACGCCCGCTCCGGCAATGCCGGTCGGGTGAAACTGCCACATTTCCATGTCCTGGACCGGCACGCCAGCGCGCAGCGCCATGCCGACGCCGTCGCCGGTATTGATGTGGGCATTGGTCGTGGACTGGTAGATACGGCCTGCCCCACCGGTGGCGAGTACAGTGGCTTTCGCCTTGAAGTAGACCACTTCACCGGTTTCAATGCAGATGGCGGTACAGCCGACGATGGCGCCGTCCTGGTTTTTCACCAGATCCAGTGAATACCATTCGGAGAAAATCGTGGTGCCGTTTTTCAGGTTTTGCTGATAAAGGGTGTGCAGCAATGCGTGACCGGTACGGTCGGCCGCAGCCGCAGTACGTGCCGCCTGTTCGCCGCCGAAGTTTTTCGACTGGCCGCCAAACGGACGCTGATAAATTTTGCCGTTATCTAAACGGGAGAAAGGCAGCCCCATGTGCTCAAGCTCGAGAATCGCCTCGGGGCCGGTGTTGCACATGTATTCGATGGCGTCCTGGTCGCCGATGTAATCGGAACCTTTTACGGTGTCGTACATGTGCCATTCCCAGTCATCGTCATGGGTATTGCCCAGAGCAACGGTGATACCGCCCTGCGCAGACACCGTATGGGAACGGGTTGGGAAGACTTTGGAAATCAGGGCGCACGACAGGCCCATTTGTGAAATTTGCAATGCGGCTCGCATACCGGCGCCACCTGCACCGATTACGACGGCATCAAACTCTCTGACTGGCAGATTCATTTACTACGCTCCCCACACAACTATTGTTCCATAAAGTAGATAAACGACCAGTGCAACGACGATGGCAAGTTGCAGCACCAGACGCAACGCCAGATGTTTGACGTAGTCCGTTAACACCTGCCACATTCCGATCCAGGCGTGAACCAGAATCGACAGCAATGTCAGCAAGGTGAATACTTTAGTGATGGAAGAGGCAAAAAAGCCGTGCCAGACTTCAAAGTTAATGTCCTGAGCCATAACCACGAAGCCCAGAATATAGAGGATGTACAGGGTGATAACGATAGCTGACGCACGAACCAGCAGCCAGTCGTGAACGCCATTACGACCTAATGCAGAAACATTGTTGACCATTCTATTTTTACCCTACAAAGACGCCAGCCAGCACAGACAACACTACGGTAATGCCGATGGCAATGTATGCCGACAGTTTACCGACAGCCAAACTCTCTTCGATTACGCCGAAATCCATCAGCAGGTGACGGATGCCGCCGCAGACGTGATAGGCCAGCGCAGTCAGGATCCCCCAGAATATGAACTTGACGAAAAAGCTGTCCATAATGGCGGCCGCATGCGCGAATCCTTCCGGAGAGGAAAGAGACGTACCAAGCAACCAGAGGAGGATACCGACGGCAACGAAGGTTATTACGCCTGAGACGCGGTGTAAGATGGACGCTATCGCAGTTACGGGAAACTGGATCGTTTGCAGATCCAAGTTGACAGGTCTTTGTTTTTTCACGGTTTTGCCCACACAGCCCTTAGAGCCTGTTCATAAACATCCTGCGGAGGGGACTAACAAAGCAAAATAAGCGGTAAAGCCAGTTTACAAAAGACACAGTAAAGGGGCATTTTGTGCTTGTTTTAACACATCAGACCGAGCGCAGTACGTCTTGAATGGCGCTTATTATTTTCCATCCTCCGGCCTGGGCAGAAATCAGACAGCGTTAAGAACCAAGGGTCCTTCACGTCACGCGCTCAAACATCGACATCCATTGTGCTTAAACGGCGCGTTCTATTTAACGCTGGGTGCTCCTACTACAGGGTACTCCGGAGACCTTGCGGAAGTATAGGATGATCACATTCCTATTACAATTCCCCTACAAAATGTTTGGTCACTTTTCTGCGAAACAGTGATTCGTGTCGCATTTTCCATATTATACACAAAATAAATTATCTTGTTTGACACTATACTAACATTTCTATTACAAATGAGTCATGATTCGTGCCTATGACTTTACCTCAGATCAACACATACACTTCCCTGCGGCTCAGACTTGTGCAAAAGTGTAGCACGTGTATGCCCTCATACTTGTCGTAGGTATTGAGCAAGATATCTGATCAATAACAACAATGAAATACCGCCTGTCCGCCAAAAGCTGTGCACTGTAACAGCAAGACGGCTTTGCCCTACGCTACCTCGCGAGCGCGGTAAAGACTCATATTATAGCGGCGGAGATATCACCCGCAGGCAGTACCGGGTTCTGCAACCAGACCAAGGACAGAGTTGTTAGAGATTATTAAAATAAGGCGCTAAGGAGACTGTAAATGGCTGATAAGAAAGCGACACTTACCCTACAGGGTCATGACCCGATCGAACTTGATGTGCTTTCCGGCACACTGGGTCAGGACGAGATTGATATACGCCCGCTCGGAGCAAAAGGTTATTTTACTTTTGACCCAGGCTTCACCTCTACCGCATCCTGCGAATCCAAAATTACCTTTATCGATGGCGATGAAGGCGTTCTGCTGCACCGCGGTTTCCCGATTGACCAGCTGGCAACGGAATCCAACTACCTTGAAGTCTGCTACCTGCTGCTGAACGGCGAGCCGCCAACGCAGGAGCAATATGAAGAATTCAAGACTACCGTAACCCGCCACAGCATGATCCACGAGCAGATCACCCGGCTGTTCCACGGTTTTCGCCGCGACTCGCACCCAATGGCGGTGCTGTGCGGTGTAACCGGCGCGCTGGCCGCGTTCTATCACGACTCCATCGACGTCGAAAATGTGCGTCACCGTGAAATTGCCGCCTTCCGTCTGCTGTCGAAAATGCCGACCGTTGCAGCAATGTGTTACAAATATTCCATCGGACAGCCGTTCGTTTACCCACGCAACGACCTCTCCTATGCGGGTAACTTCCTGCACATGATGTTTGCGACCCCTTGCGAAGAGTACAAGGTTAACCCTGTGCTCGAGAAAGCGATGGACCGCATTCTGATTCTGCACGCCGATCACGAGCAGAATGCCTCGACGTCCACCGTGCGTACGGCCGGTTCGTCGGGCGCCAACCCGTTTGCCTGTATCGCGGCCGGTATCGCCTCGCTCTGGGGACCTGCCCACGGCGGCGCAAACGAAGCCTGTCTGAAAATGCTCGAAGAGATAAGCACTGTCGACCACATTCCTGAATTCGTGCGCCGCGCGAAAGACAAGAATGACTCCTTCCGCCTGATGGGCTTCGGCCACCGCGTTTACAAGAATTACGACCCGCGTGCGACCGTGATGCGTGAAACCTGTCACGCCGTGCTTGAAGAACTGAACATGAAGGATGACCTGCTGGAAGTGGCGATGCAGCTTGAGCATATCGCGCTCAACGACCCGTACTTCATCGAACGCAAGCTCTATCCAAACGTGGACTTCTATTCAGGTATCATCTTGAAAGCCATGGGTATTCCTTCATCGATGTTTACCGTTATCTTTGCGATGGCGCGCACCGTCGGCTGGATTGCCCACTGGAACGAAATGCACGATGACGGCATCAAGATTGCCCGTCCACGCCAGCTTTATACCGGCTATGCGAAACGTGATTTCAAATCCGAAGTTGGCAACAAGTAATTAAGCCAATCGATAACCGGCCCCTCGCGTGTGGAATAACATTCACGCCGAGGGGCTTTTTTACGGGCATTTTTCAAAGCTCAGGTCACAGTTGTGGAGTATAAATAAGCGATCCTTGCTACCCGCTATCCCCTGTTAATCGCCATAATTGGCTGTTTACAAAAACTAGGGCTATAGCTATGAAAATAGAATCAAATACACACGCTAAAGCAACGCCTGCTCAGCAAGAAGCCTATCGCCAGTTAAATAGCGAGCTGCTTAGTAAGTTTGAAAGAATTAATAATGTCACCTCGTCCAATCAATCCATGAATTCCAATAGTCCAGCAGCGACGCCTCCCACATTGGAAAGACCGGTGTTGAATAATGGCGAGACGGCTCCTGTTGTTAATAAAAATAAAACCACAACCCACTTTCCACTGAAGAAAGCGATATTAAAGAAAGCCAAAGAACTTGCCACCAGCAAACAGGTGCAAAATCTGCCGTTTTTCAAGCAAATAAGCTCCATCAAACAGATTTTTCAACCCAAGGTGGTTGCAACTACGCCGAAGCGACATCCTGGCTACATAAAGACGAATATCCTCAGGCCTGCTGCCAAACTGCCTGAAGGCGAAACGCCAGCGGCGGTGCCGCTTGAAGAGACAACGGTTCTCCCCACCCTTTCGCGGCGTCCTTCCTCCGCCAGTTTGGTGCCGCTGCCCTCACATACCGATTCGGGTTTTCTTACCGATAACTCCCCTGATCCCTCTCTCCCTACGCCAACGACTATCTCTCCCGACCCCGACGCGGTTTCTTTAACGTCGCTTTCGTCTTCTCGCACCCCGATTTCAGCTGAAGACAGTGCCACCTTTACTTTTGGCCTGCATGGCGATGAGCCACCCCGGAACCTGCGCCCGACTACCCAGACTACGACACTCCTCCTCCCCCGATGCCGGTCTATGCCGAGCGCGCGTCTGCAAACCAAAATCAGGAAAACGCCATTACGCAGACCGTTGAAAATACCGATGCCATGTCTTGCACCGACGATTTTCCGAATGAAAATATCTATGATGAAATTGCGGAGTCAGAGGGCAATTCGCTTTACGCTTCCAGCGAAGAACTGGCGCCACATCGCCCCAACTCGCTTGAGCTTTATGATGTCCTGACACGGGAATCCTTCGTTTCTGCCCAAAGAGTTGGTCGCTCTGAAATGGTTGGCAAACACCAAAGAGGTAGGTTCGGAAATATGGGACGCCGCAATCGACTCAATCTTTACGATGGCCTGTGGCGGCAAAGGGGTCAGTGTCAACGACGCCAAACTCGCCGAAAACTTTATTTTAGATGTGTACACCCATAAAACAGGGCATGAAGATGCACTCGAAATCCAGAGTATTCTCGAACAGAAAAGCCTCGAGTTATTTGAAATCATTGGGACACGCAACAATTATGTCAAACACGGGGAAATGAGTGAAACCAACCCTGACAAAACAGAATGGATAATGCCGACCAACCTCATGATCATTGCCGGTTTTCAAACCGCTGACGATCAAGGTTCCGTTGTGGAACTGGTCGAAAAAATAGATGAAGCCATCGCGTTTAAAACCGTACTCAACGATAAAAAAACGTCTCTCGATAAATCACTGTTCGCTACCAATCGGCTTATTCAGTCGCCAGAACTCGATGCCTTCACCCAGGTGCTGAATATTAAAAAAGAAGACAAGAGCATTATTTTCCACGACGCCAGAGAACTGGAAATTAATAGTGTGAATAACGTGATAGTTGCCGAAAAAATAAAGCAGGCAACCAAAAACTTTACGTCGAACCCATCTGGCGGGCGTAACGCCAATTTCGCGCCTATCCTGCTAAATAATCACTGGTATCTATTCGGAACCTATTACGATGGGAACAATAATAAATCGGCACTGGTTTTTGACAGTCAAGGCGGCACAAACAAACTCTATGAAAAAGACTGTTTCAAGAAACTGGCCCAAGCCAGCGGCGTAACGGGTGAAACCTTGTTTATCAGTCAAGATCTGCAACAGAATGCGCCTAATGCCTGCGGCCTCTTTACCGCAAAAGCGATGCAGAAACTGGCAGACAACACCGGCCGCACGCCGGCAAAAGTCTTGCTGGACTGGAGCAACGAATTTAAACGCGAGCCGGCGGAGTATCAGGAGTCTTTCAATCGCAGAGGCAGAGCGGAATTGTTCGCCATGCTCGGAGAAAACATCACCCGGCATTTGGGCACCGTCGCGTAACGTTACGCGACTTGCCCACGCATCGGGTTTAGCCTCGACTTAATGCTGACATCCAGCGCAATAGAAAAAGGGGCGCGATGAAACACTGGTTTTTACAATTTTTTCGCCACAGCGTTCACAGCGTTTTCCTGCACGGGCAAACACTTTGAAGCGGAACATGGCACCGTGGTGCACATTTTCGTCCATAGTGCCGCGCATGGCATAGGAATGGCGAGCAATGGAAAGACAGGCGGCGGCGAGCAAATCCAGCTGCGCGTCGTCCAGGTCAGCGGGTTTGTGCGACGGCAGCAATTTGGCCAGCCAAAGAATTTCGGCGCGCAAATAGTTACCCAAGCCCGCCAGAAAAGCCTGGTCCAGCAGCATGCCGCCAAGCTGTCGGCGATAAAATCGCGTTGAGACCAGACGTTCACGTACCTGCTCTACGGTAAGCTTTTCATCGAGTACATCGGGCCCGATACGCTGTAAAAACGGATGCTGATAGACGTCATCAGTAGGCCAAATTTCAATCTCTGAAGCGCTATACAGCAAGATTGCGCTATCTGCCGTGGCTAATTTGACGCGCAGCGAGCGCTTGCCGTGGTTTATCTCATCACCCGAATTGAACACCCGCCAAACGCCGTAAAGCTGGTTGTGTGTATAGAGGGTGAGATGATTGGTGAAATGCGTCAACAACGCTTTGCCGCGTGTCTCGATGGCTTTCACCTTCTCACCGGTTAATTGCGTTTGATAAGGTTGCAGGGTCGGAAAGGCAAACCACACGTCGGTGAGCGGTTTGCCCAGTACGGCACGTTCAAGCTGGTCCGCGGCCCTGCGAATTTCGGGTCCTTCAGGCATTAATGCGTGGCTCCTTCGGCGATAACGAGGTCTTTTTCAGTATGCAGCGCAATAACGATAGTCAACTCAAGGGCTTCCAGCAAGGTTTCCACCGACATACTGGCGCTGCCCGGATGCAATGCCGCCTGCTCGGGGAGATAAGGAATATGAATGAATCCGCCCTTTTCTATTCGGTTGTCGGGCCGTTGCATACGATGAAGCAAACCATACATCACGTGGTTGCACACGTAGTGTTCCGCCGTTTGCGACACGGCGGCCGGAATACCTGCATCGCGCAGCCCATTCACCAGCGCTTTGATGGGCAATGTTGAAAAATAGGCGGCCGGTCCGCCTGCGACAATAGGCGCATCGACAGGTTGTTGACCGTCGTTGTCGGCAATGCGCGCATCGTCGACGTTTATCGCGACGCGCTCGATGCTGAAATCGACACGTCCACCCGCCTGCCCTACGCAGATAACCATTAACGGATCGACCTCGTCGATGGCCTGATTCAGCGCCTCAATGGCTTTTCCAAAGACGCAGGGTAACTGACGCACCACCAATTTGACGCCTGAAAGCTGCAAATCGGCGAGTTTTCTGACAACTTCCCAGGAGGGATTAACGCGTTCGCCGCCGAACGGCTCAAAACCCGTGACTAAAACCTTGCGCATTGTCTCTCCTTGGGGCGAATAGCTTATCCGCCCCGCTGTTTATTCCCGGTGTGTGGGGCAAAAGGCAGGCGGTGGATTAATTTGCGCTTACCTGAATATTTTTTTCGGCAAACGCCGCACGCAGGCTACGAGCAAAAGCCAGGGCATGTTCGCCATCGCCGTGCAGGCAGACCGTGTCGGCTTGAACGGGCACAAAGACGCCGTCGCGGCTTAGCACCTGCTTGTCGACAATCATGCTCAACGTCTGCTCAAGCGCCAGCGCATCGGTTTCAATCATGGCATCTGGCTGGCTGCGCGGCACCAGATTGCCGTTGCTCTGATAGCGGCGATCGGCGAAGACTTCCTGACGTGTTTGCAAACCAAGACGTTCCCCGGCGCGAATAAGCTCGCTGCCCGCCAGCCCAACCAGCTTGAGAGAAGCGTCAACATCGCGCACCGCACGGGCGATGGCATCGGACAGGGCCGGATCGGTCGCCGCCTGGTTGTAAAGCATGCCGTGCGGTTTGACGTGCACCATCTTGCCGCCTTCGGCACGCGTTATCGCCGCCAGTGCGCCAAGCTGATACACCACCTGCGCGTACACCGTGTCGGGTGGCAGCTGCATTGCCGTGCGGCCAAAGTTTTCGCGATCCGGAAAACTCGGGTGCGCGCCTATCGCAACGCCGTACTGAATGGCCCAACGCACCGATTGGCGCATGGTGTCGGCATCACCCGCATGAAATCCGCAGGCAATGTTGGCGGAGCTAACCAGTTGCAACAGCGCCTCGTCGTTGGCGCAGCCTTCGCCTAAATCGGCATTCAAATCAACGGTCATGCAGTCCCCACTTAATTTGTTCGATAAAACGATTTTGTTCGTAACGAGCACGCAGCGCCTCTTCAACCGTACATTTCACAAAATGTACCGGCATGCCGAGGCGGATCTGTGCCAGATTGTAGAGATCGGCCTCGATCACCGTCGCAATACGCGGATACCCGCCGGTGGTCTGCGCATCGGCCATCAGCACAATCGGCTGGCCGCCGTGCGGCACCTGCACGACGCCCGGTACCAGTCCGTGCGACAGCATCTCGCGCTGAGTATCGCGCTTAAGCTCATGACCATGCAGGCGATACCCCATGCGGTTACTTTGCGGGCTTAGCTGCCAGGCAGTGCGCCAGAAGGCTTCGCGGGCATCTTCACTGAATTCGTGATATTCCGGCCCCGGGATCGCGCGAATCCGGTTACCAAACAGCAACTGCTTCACGCCCGTGGCTTTGGTCGGCGCATTCAGCGCCTTGCCTGCCTTGAGCACATCGCCTTCTTTTAAAGGACGGCCTTCGAATCCGCCAAAACCGGCCTTGATATCCGTACTGCGCGAATTGAGCACCTCAGGTACGTCAATGCCACCGGCTACCGCAAGATAGCTGCGCATGCCGCGCATCGGAGTTTTCAGGGTCAGCGTTTGACCAGGCTTGACGGGATAACACCAGCCGGTCCACACCGCTTCGCCGTCGAGCATGGCGTGGCAACCCGCGCCCGTCATGGCAATCCAGCCCTTTTTGGTGAACTCGACGCTAAATTGCCCGAGCGTGATTTCAATTCCGGCGGCGTTTTCGTCATTGCCCACCAGCAGATTGGCAATGCGCAGTGCGGGTGCGTCGAAGGCGCCCGACTGGCTGACTCCGAGCTGGCGATAGCCGTCGCGCCCCAAATCCTGCACCGTGGTCTGCATCCCGGCTTTTAATATTTTTAACATACGCCCTCCTTCTGCGGCACGAAACGTACCCTGTCGCCGGGGCGCAACAATGTCGGCAATCGACTGTCCGGATCAAACATCGCCTGCGGCGTATGGCCGATAAGCTGCCAGCCGCCCGGCGTTATCAACGGATAAATTCCGGTCTGGCTGCCACCTATGCCCACGGTGCCTGCCGGTACCGAAAGACGCGGTTCGGAATGACGCGGTGTCGCCAGAATTTCGGGCATGCCGCCGAGGTAAGGGAATCCGGGCTGGAACCCCAGGAAATAGACGATGTATTCCGCGCCGCTGTGGCATTCGACCACCTGACGGGCGCTCATACCGGTATGGCGGGCGACACCGTCAAGGTCGGGTCCGCCCTTGCCGCCATAGACCACGGGAATTTCGACAAGCCGCGATTCCGGCACCAGCGCATCGCTCTCCTGCCACCATTTTTCGAGACGTTCAACCGCGTCCGGGGCGGTACGTTGCGGGTCGTCAAGCAGCACGGTCAAATTATTCATTCCCGGGATCACTTCCTTCACGTCGGGAAAATCCACCAGACGTTGGGCAAGACCCCAGATTCGTTGCTGGCTCGCCAGTAACACCGGCGGCTCAAGTTCGAGAACGACGGCGCGTTCACCTAACAAGTAACATCGTGCTCGTTGCACCTGATGACTCCTAAGCCATAAAACAGAAGAAATACAATAAAGATGAAGGTAAAGATAACGTTATTTAAACCGCAGTGACAGACCCTAAATGCCCTGCCCGAAAGTTAACAGATCGATAGCCAAGACCTAAGCTGCTACGCTTACTGTCAATGACTGCCTGCGCGTCTGATGTTTTCGCAAAACCCTGACTGCCAGGAAGGCGTTTAAAAACAGGGGATTGCCACAATGAAAAGGGAGAAACAGTGAAAAAGACCTTTGGCGTTTTTTTCCGCTCTACACCACGACGTTGCTGATGCTGCTTGGCTCAGGACTTCTTACCACCTACGTCTCCCTGCGCCTTGGCGCGATACACGTCAGCGGCGCGATGATCGGGGCGATTATCGCCGCCAACTATATCGGGCTTGTGATAGGCGGTAAGGTCGGCCATTTTCTGATTGCCCGCGTCGGCCACATTCGCGCCTATGTCTCCTGTTCGGGGATTATCACCGCCGCCGTCATTGGTCATGGACTCACGGAGATTATTCCGGTGTGGGTCGGGCTGCGGCTCATCATCGGCCTGTGCATGATGTGTCAATACATGGTGCTCGAGAGCTGGCTTAACGATCAGTCCGATTCCAGCCAGCGCGGCGTGGTATTCGGTTTCTATATGGCCGCCTCCTATCTCGGCATGGCGCTGGGACAGGTTGTGCTGATGCTGCAAACCGATCTCGGCATGAGTACGCTGCTGGTGATTGCGCTGTGTTTCGCGCTCTGTCTGGTGCCGATAGCCCTCACCACGCGCACCAAGGTCGGCCATATGTCGCCTGCGCCGATGGAGTTGAAATTCTTTATCGGCGCTATCCCGAAAGTTTTGGCGATTACGCTGGTGATTGGCATGATTGTCGGCTCGTTTTACGGCATGGCGCCGCTCTACTCCAATCAGCAGGGGCTTTCCACCCAGCAAACCGGCCTGTTTATGGCGCTGGCGATTTTCGCCGGACTGGTCGCTCAATTTCCCCTGAGCTGGCTGTCGGACCGCTATAACCGCAACCTGCTGATGCGTATCAATGCGCTGTTGCTGGCGGTGGCGGCGTTGCCGCTGGCAATTTTTACCCACATTTCCTTCCCGGTGCTGCTTGCCGTGGGTTTTACCGTCAGCCTGATGCAGTTCACCCTGTATCCGCTGGTTGTGGCGCTGGCGAATGACATGATTGAGCCCGAACGCCGCGTGTCGCTCTCGGCCTGCCTGCTGATGGCATTCGGGGTCGGAGCCTGTATCGGCCCGCTGGCGGTGGGTGCGCTGATTGAACCGCTCGGCGGCAACATCCTCTATGCCTTCTTTGCCCTGTGCGGCGTGGCGATTGTCGGCCTGAGCCGCAGTTCGGCTGTCGATGCGAAGACGCAAATGGCGGAAGATGCCCCAGTGCCCCACATCGCCATGCCCGACAGTCTAAGCAGTTCGCCGCTGTCGCCTGCGCTGAACCCCAATCTTGACGAGCAGATGATTCAGGACCAGATGCCTGCGCCGGAAACGGCCGAGCAGCCCGAGGCCGAACCCGAGCCCGAAGTCGAGCTGGACAGGCGTTCGCAAGGGGCGGATCCGGACGCAGATACCGGTCTGCAACGCGCCTTTATCATGCTTGAAGACAGCGAATTGCCCGCGGGCGAGGAAGAGAACGAGAAAGAGGCTGTGCCCTTGAACGCGGCACAGCAGAGTCGATAAAACGGAGGGACGTTACGCCGGATTGTCGATATCGATAAAGGTCACGTCAAGGCCATGCGCGGCGGCAAGCCATTCGCCCAGCGCCTTCACGCCATAACGTTCGCTGGCGTGGTGGCCTGCCGCAAAGAAGTGCAGCCCCATTTCGCGGGCAATATGAATCGTCTGCTCGGACACTTCGCCCGTGATGAAGGCATCGACGCCAAACTCTGCCGCCTGCTGAATAAAGCCCTGACCGCCGCCCGTACACCACGCGACGCGGCGAATCATTTTCGGGCCGCCTTCCGCGCTGTGCAGCACTTTTTGCCAAGCTGCTGCTCGATGCGCCGATGAAACGCCTCGGCAGGCATGGCTTGCGGCAGTTCGCCGTAAGGCACCAACGGCATCACTTCGCCGAGCACGTCGATGCCCAGCAGTTTTGCCAGCTGCGCATTGTTGCCAAGCTCGGGATGAGCGTCGAGCGGCAGATGATAACCATAGAGATTGATGTCGTTCAACAACAGCGTTTTCAGACGGTTGCGTTTCATTCCACGTACCGCAGCCGGTTCGTTTTTCCAGAAGTAACCATGATGCACGATAATCGTGTCGGCCTGATGTTCCACTGCGGCATCCAGCAACTTCTGGCTGGCGGTCACGCCCGTTACAATACGTTTGACGTCGCTGCCGCCTTCGACCTGCAGGCCGTTGGGCGCATAATCTTTAAAGGTGTCGACCGCCAGTTTCTGGTCGATAAGCTTTTCCAGTTCAATGTTATTCATTCGATATTCCGCGTGTTCGGCCGTGCCGAAAGTAGAGCAGTCTGATTAAAAATCGAGGCTATCGCCCTGCTGCATAAAGACAAAGTTTACGCCGAGGTCATTGCCCTGTTCAAGCTGGCGGATTATTTCGGCGCGCGGATCGACACCGGCCATAAGGCTTGGCTTGATATGACTGATGACGATTTTCAGGCCTTCTAAAGATCCTGCGCCGCCCGCATGGCGTTCGAGGTTTTTCAGCTCCCCGAGCAGCAAGGCGGGCGTGAGATGCCCAAACAGCTGGTCCCGAGGCGTAGTGTTCGAAAACGAGGTTTCGATAATCAGCCCCTTGAGCCTTTTCTGTTTGATCTCGTCGCCCAACACACGCCACACCGCGTCGAGGTTGCGCGATTTTTCGAGCGAGTCTGCGCCCGTATCGCCGAAATAGGCAAAGGACTCGTTGCCGCGACTGAGCAGCAGCATCGACGAACTCGCGCCGCCGTGACTGAGCGGATAGATAACGCCATCAAGCCCGCTCAAACCCAGCGAAACGCGCTGACCAGGTCGTGGCGCATTGAGCCGATAGGTGCCCAGCCGCTGACCGCTGCCGGAATCGCTGAAGTTGGGCCACACCTTCCAGTTGAAATAGTATTGCCGCAGCGTATCGATGGTTTCGGTAGAGCCGTAGACCGGCTTTTTGCTGTCCTGCGGCGAAGCGATGATGAATCCGGCAAGATGGTCGAGATGACCGTGACTGATAAAGTAGCCGGCAATCAGATTGCGAAACACCGCGCCCTGGGGTGTCAGGGGCGCAGCGTTTTCCGGGGTGACTTCGGGGAAACTGCCTTTTTCGAGTGCCTTGCGGATGCCCGGTAAAACCGAACCGGCATCGAGGGCAAAATAGCGGCTCTGGCTGTCGCTGCGAATCAGGTAGGAGGTCAGATTGCCCTCCTCCACGCCGCCGTTGACGCCAAGCGCTACAACCTTGAATCCTGCGCTGGCGCTAAAGGCGAGGCCCAGACCGGCCGTCACCATGAGTGCCGCGCGCCAATATCTTGTTGTCATTACATCGCTCCGTGTTGTGCCGAGAACGAATCAGGACAGGCACCTAATTCTCGGCATGAGCGCGACTTTTGGCGGCTTCGAACGCTGCCAGCGTGTCCTTGCGCGCTCTGGCGTGGTCGATAATCGGATGAGGATAGTCTAACACGCGCTGCTGTTTCTCTGCCCAACGATGTGGCTGATGAATGTCTTTCTCCGGGACATCGGCCAGTTCCGGGATCCACTTCTTGATAAACTGCCCCTGTTTGTCGAAGCGCTCGCCCTGCGTGGTTGGGTTGAAAATACGGAAATACGGCGCAGAGTCGTTGCCGGTCGAGGCGCTCCACTGCCAGCCGCCGTTATTGGCCGCCAAATCGCCATCCAGCAGTTGGGTCATGAAGTAGCGCTCGCCGAGATGCCAGTCGATCAGCAGATCTTTTACCAGAAAACTGGAGGTGATCATCCGCAGGCGATTGTGCATCCAGCCCGTAGCCTTCATCTGCCGCATGGCCGCGTCGACGATAGGATAACCGGTTTTACCTTCCTGCCACGCTTTCAGGTCGTCGGCAGCCTCGCGCCAGGCAACGCCGCGCGTCCAGTCCACAAACGGCTGATGCTTGCACAATGACGGCCAGGCCACCAGCAGATGACGATAAAACTCGCGCCAAATCAGCTCGTTAAGCCAGCCGAAGGCGCTGCCGTCGCGCTTTTCGAGCACGTCGGGATTTTCGGTGCGCAGCCGGTTGAAACACTGACGTGGCGACAGCACGCCAATCGCGAGATACGGCGAGAGCGTACTGGTGCCGTCAATCGCCGGGAAATCGCGCTTGTCGTTGTAATCCTGCACGTTTTCGCGACAAAAGCGCCGCAGCCTGTCCCGTGCCGCGTCTTCACCTACCGGAAAATCGTCGCCTATCTCTTCTTGAGGATAATCAAACGGCTTGATGGCGTTGGGCTTGCCCTGATGAGGGTGTTCACGCGCTTTGGGCGCGGCGAGCGATCGGCAGTCGGACTCGCTTAGCCGCTCGATAAAGGCGCGACGAAACGGCGTATACACCTTGTACATGCTGCCGTCACCGGTGGTCACCGAACCGGGCGGTAACAATAGGCTGTCGTCGAAACGACGGATTTGCAGGTCGGGCGACAGGGCTTTATCGACGGCGGCATCGCGTTCGACCTCGTTTATCTCGACCTGATTGTTGTAAAACAGCGCATCAACCTTCTGGTCACGTGCAAACTGTTCGAGCCAGGTTACGCTGTCGGCAAACAGGTCGCACTGCTGGTAATGCAGCGGTATTCCGCGCTCATGCAGCGATTTTTTCAGTGCCAGCAGATGCTGATAGATAAAGGCCGCCTGACGCGGCGCCATGTCATGTTTGCGCCACTGCTTCGGCGTGGCGATAAACACGGCAATCACGTGGGCGTCGGGGTCTTCGCAGGCGGCGGAGAGCGCGCGATTGTCCGTCACACGCAAATCGTTGCGAAACCAGACCAGATGGGTGGTCATGTCCAGCTTTCCTTGTTTTTAATGCCCGTAACGTAAACGCAGCGCTTCGGGATACGGCTCGAAATAGCGCTGTTGCTCCAGATACGCATCGGGATATTCATGCATGTAATGTTTTAGCAGGGTGATAGGGGCCAAAAGCGGTTGCAGCCCCTGCCGATAGTGGTCAATCAGTTGGGTCAACTCCTGACGCTGACCGCTGTTGAGCTGTTTACGGAAATAGCCCTGCACGTGCATCAGCACGTTCGTGTGATTGCGGCGAGTCGCGCGATTTTTCATAAGGCTCATCAAGCGGTTGCGATACTCGACAAAATATTCTTCCAGTGATTCCCATTTGTCCATCGAGGCCACAAAACGTCCCAACTCGCGGTATTCAGGCTGTGAATGCGCCAGCAGCGACAGCTTGTAACGGCTGTGAAACGCCATCAGCTTGCCGCGCGTCAGTCCTGACTTGTGCAGCATTTTCAGCTCATACAGCGCAAAGACGCGCTCGACGAAGTTTTCACGCAGCAGAGGATCATTCAGACGCCCGTCTTCTTCGATAGGCAGCCACGGCAGCTGTTTTTGCAGTTCGGCGGTGTAGATGCCGACCCCGGTTTTACTGTTGTCTTTACTGTTTTCACGGTAAATGCGCACACGTTCCATGCCGCAGCTCGGCGATTTCGCGCAGAGTATGTAGCCGCAAAGGTGGTCGAGCGAGGCGATTCGCTGCTCTGAATACTGTTGCATCTTGTCGGTATAATCGACCGCTTCATCGTTGCTAAAGCGCATGCGAATGCCCTCGTCGCTGTTCACCAGACGCAGCGCGGGACGTGGGGTTGGCAGGCCGATGGCCATTTCCGGACAGATAGCTTCAAAACGGACATACGGGGCAAGCTGCTCGACGGCGAACGCCAGACGTTTATGTCCTCCATCGAAACGCACTTTCTCTCCCAGCAGGCAGGCGCTGATCCCAATCGGAATGTGTTCACTCATAGGCGACTCCTGACGGTTTCTTGCGTGAAATAAGATAATTAACCGGCGATAAACATTTATAAGGTTTGATAAAAAGCGTTTTTCGCCCCTCTAAAGTTATACACAAAATCATTTTTGTACAAGTTTGCGTGAAATGTTCATCCTGTAAACCTTAAGGGTAGCAGCTGAAATCGACGATTTTTGGTCAGAAAACAGACTTTAACCGCAATTTTTATACTTTTTTTACACCCGAGCCGCGCATTTTTTCAGGTTCTTTAGAAGCCGTTCTCTAGACTCGCCCGTTATACAAGATTGATTTCTACAGCTCCCCACGGGGAAACAGACAAACGAGGTGTTTTGTGATCATCTGCGGCGCGCTTTTAGTGGTTCTTTTGCTCGGCTATCTGATTTATGCCCTGCTCAACGCGGAGGAGTTTTAAATGGCTGCTTCCGCCTTTTTACTGATTGCCAGCTTTATGCTGGTGTTGCTGCTGCTCGCCCATCCGCTCGGCAAATTTACTGCGCAGTTGATTGAAGGAGAAACAGGGCCGCGCGTCGCGGCGTTCGAGCGCCGTATGCTGGGCATTGCGGGGGCAAATCACAGCGAAATGAACTGGAAGCAGTACGCGATAGCCCTGTTCAGCTTCAACCTGCTGGGGATTGTCCTGCTCACCGTGATTCTGCTGGCGCAAGGTTATCTCCCCTGGAATCCGCAGGGCCTGCCCGGTTTGTCCTGGGATCTGGCCTTCAACACGGCCATCAGTTTTGTTTCCAACACCAACTGGCAGGCATACAGCGGTGAAAGCACGCTGAGCTATTTCAGTCAGATGCTGGGCCTGACGGTGCAAAACTTTCTCTCGGCTTCCACCGGTATCGCTGTGGCCTTTGCGCTGATCCGCGCCTTTGCTCGTCCCGCCGCGACGACGCTCGGCAATGCCTGGCAGGACTTGCTGCGTATTACGCTCTATTTGCTGCTGCCGATTTCGCTGCTGCTGGCGCTGTACTTTGTCAGTCAGGGCGTATTGCAGAATCTCGACGCCTATCAGCATGTGACCACGCTCGAAGGGTTGCCGCAGGTTCTCGCCGATGGGGCCGGTGGCTTCACAGGAAGCCATCAAGATGCTCGGCACCAACGGCGGCGGCTTTTTTGGGGCCAACTCGGCGCATCCGTTCGAAAATCCGACCGCGATGACCAATATGGTGCAGATGCTGGCGATATTCCTTATCCCCTGCGCGCTGTGTTTCGCCTTTGGTCGTGTGGTTGGCGACAACCGGCAGGGGCATGCGCTGCTGTGGACCATGTCGCTGATTTTTGTGGTCTGCGTAGTCATCGTGATGGCCGCCGAGTTGCAGGGCAATCCGCATTTCACGGCGCTGGGAGCGACCAGCAACTTCAATATGGAGGGCAAGGAGGCGCGCTTCGGCATTCTGGCCTCCAGCCTGTTTAGCGTGGTGACCACCGCGGCGTCCTGCGGAGCCGTGAACGCCATGCTCGACTCCTTCACGGCGCTCGGCGGCATGATCCCGCTGTGGCTGATGCAGATAGGCGAAGTGGTGTTCGGGGGTCGGCTCCGGCCTGTACGGCATTCTGCTGTTTGTGTTGCTGACCGTATTTATCGCGGGCTTGATGATTGGCCGCACACCGGAATATCTCGGCAAGAAAATCGACGTCTTCGACATGAAAATGACGGCGCTGGCGATTCTGGTGACCCCTGCGCTGGTCTTGCTCGGCACGGCGCTGGCGCTGATGACGCCCGCAGGACAAGCCGGAATTCTGAATCCGGGCGCGCATGGTTTCAGCGAGGTGCTTTATGCCTATTCGTCGGCGGCCAACAACAACGGCAGTGCCTTTGCCGGTCTCGGCGTCAACACGCCTTTCTACAATCTGACGCTGGCTGCGGCGATGTTGCTGGGCCGTTTCGGGGTGATCCTGCCGGTTCTGGCCATTGCAGGATCGCTTGTGGTCAAAAAACGCCAGCCTGCGGGTAACGGCACGCTGCCGACCTCAGGCCCGCTGTTTATCGGCCTGCTGGTCGGCACCATCCTGCTGGTCGGCGCACTGACCTTTATTCCGGCGCTGGCGCTGGGTCCGGTGGCAGAACATTTACAGGTGTGGCTGGCGCGTTAAGCCGGTCCAATGCAAAGCATCAAGAGAGATAACGATGAGTCGCAAACAACGTGCCCTATTCGAACCCCGATTAATGCGTACCGCCCTTGTCGCGGCGTTCACGAAGCTGGATCCTCGCGCACAGTGGCGCAATCCGGTGATGTTCGTGGTCTATCTGGGCAGTATTCTCACAAGCCTTATCTGGCTTGCGGTCCTGAGCGGTTATACGCCCGGCAGTGCCGGATTCACCGGCAGCATCGCGCTGTGGCTGTGGTTTACCGTGCTGTTCGCCAATATGGCCGAAGCGCTGGCGGAAGGTCGCAGCAAGGCGCAGGCCGAGAGTCTGAAAGGCGTGCAGAAAACCAGCTGGGCCAAAAAGCTGCCCGAAGCCCGCTATGGCGCAAAAAGCGAGAAAGTTTCGGCCGACAGTCTGCGCAAGGGGGATGTGGTCCTGATTGAAGCCGGTGATACCGTGCCCTGCGACGGCGAAGTGCTGGAAGGCGGCGCATCCGTCGACGAAAGCGCGATTACCGGCGAGTCTGCACCCGTTATCCGGGAATCGGGCGGGGATTTCTCGTCGGTAACGGGCGGCACCCGTGTGCTTTCCGACTGGCTGATTGTCGCCTGTACCGTGAATCCGGGCGAAACCTTCCTCGACAGAATGATAGCAATGGTCGAGGGCGCCAAACGCCGCAAGACGCCGAACGAAGTGGCGCTGACGATTCTGCTTATCGCGCTGACGCTGGTGTTTGTGCTCGCGACGGCGACGCTCTATCCGTTTTCGCTGTTCAGCGTTCAGGCGAGCCAGGGCGGCGTGCCCGTCTCGGTGACCGTGCTCGTCGCGCTGCTGGTCTGCCTTATCCCGACAACCATTGGCGGCCTGCTGTCGGCCATCGGCGTGGCGGGGATGAGCCGCATGCTTGAAGCCAATGTGATTGCCACCAGCGGTCGCGCTGTAGAGGCGGCCGGTGACGTCGATGTTTTACTGCTCGACAAGACCGGCACCATCACACTCGGCAACCGTCAGGCGGCCCGGTTCCTGCCTGCGCCAGAGGTAGGCGAGCAGGCGCTGGCCGATGCGGCGCAGCTCTCCTCTCTCGCCGATGAAACGCCCGAAGGCCGCAGCATTGTGGTGCTTGCGAAACAGCGCTTTAACCTGCGCGAACGCGACATCGCCTCGATGAACGCGACCTTTGTGCCTTTCTCGGCGCAAACGCGAATGAGCGGAGTCAACGTCGGCGACAGAATGATCCGCAAGGGCGCGGTAGACGCCATTCGTCGCCACGTCGAAGCGCATCGGGGTCACTTCCCGCCCGCCGTCGAAGGGTTGGTGGACTCGGTCGCCCGCAAGGGCGGCACGCCGCTGGTGGTGGTCGAAGGCGCACGCGTGCTGGGCGTTGTGGAGCTCAAGGACATCGTGAAAGGCGGCATAAAAGAGCGGTTCGCCGAGCTGCGCAAGATGGGTATCAAAACGGTGATGATCACCGGCGATAACCGCCTGACTGCCGCCGCCATTGCCGCCGAAGCGGGCGTGGATGATTTTCTCTCGGAAGCGACGCCCGAAGCCAAGCTGGCCCTTATCCGCCAGTATCAGGCCGAAGGTCGGCTGGTGGCGATGACCGGCGACGGCACCAACGACGCACCGGCTCTGGCGCAGGCCGACGTCGCGGTAGCGATGAACTCGGGCACGCAGGCCGCCAAGGAAGCGGGCAACATGGTGGATCTGGACTCCAATCCGACCAAGCTGATTGAAGTGGTGCACATCGGTAAACAGATGCTGATGACGCGCGGTTCACTGACCACTTTCAGCATCGCCAACGACGTCGCCAAATATTTTGCCATTATTCCGGCCGCCTTTGCCGCAACCTATCCGCAGTTGAATGCCTTGAATGTCATGCACCTGCATTCGCCCGCCTCGGCGATTCTGTCGGCGGTAATCTTCAATGCGCTGGTCATTGTCTTTCTCATTCCGCTGGCGCTGCGCGGCGTAAGCTACAAGCCGATGAGCGCGGCAGCGCTACTGCGTCGCAACCTGTGGATTTACGGGCTGGGTGGTCTGCTGGTGCCCTTTGTTGGCATCAAGCTTATCGACCTGTTACTGACTCTGCTGCATTTGGCTTAAATATTTTTCAAGGAACACGCCATGAACATGCTTTCTCGTCATCCCTATCTGCGCCCTTCCCTTACGCTGCTGCTGGTATTCACCCTGATAACGGGGCTGGCGTATCCGCTGCTGACCACGGGCCTGTCGACGCTGCTTTTCCGCACGCAGGCGCAGGGGTCACTGATCGAACTCGACGGTAAACCGGTCGGCTCCGCACTGATCGGTCAGGGTTTTTCGCGCCCGGATTATTTCTGGGGACGTCCTTCCGCGACCGCCGATAGCGCCTATAATGCGATGGCGTCCGCCGGAAGCAATCTGGCGGTCAGCAATCCGGCGCTGGATAAACTCATTGCCCAGCGCGTGGCGGCGCTGCGGGCGGCCAATCCACAGAGCGCACTGCCGATCCCGGTCGATCTGCTGACCGCCTCGGGGAGCGGACTGGATCCACAGATTTCCGTGGCGGCGGCGCGGTGGCAACTGCCGCGCATCGCGAGTGCGCGCAAGCTGTCGGCGGAACGCGTCGAACAGTTGATTCGCGACAATACCTCCGCACCGCTGGCGGGCTTTACCGGCCAGCCTGTGGTCAACGTGCTGACGCTCAATCTGGCACTCGACCGCGCAACGCACAACTAACAAGGCATTCGCATGGCAGAAAACGAGATCCAGCGGCCCGACCCCGACAGTCTGTTGGCGCTGGCCAACGAAAAACCCCGCGGTCGGCTGAAGATTTTCTTTGGTGCCTGCGCCGGTGTCGGAAAAACCTATGCCATGTTGCAGGAGGCGCAAAGGCTGCGTGCCACGGGGCTGGACGTGGCCGTCGGCGTGGTCGAAACCCACGGTCGCCGCGAAACCGAAACGTTGCTGCCCGGTCTGGAACGGCTGCCGCCCAAGCGTCTTTCCCATCGGGGTCGCCAGCTCGGCGAATTCGATCTCGACGCCGCGCTGCTGCGCCGTCCCGCGCTGATTCTGATGGATGAACTGGCGCACAGCAACGTCGCCGGTTCCCGCCATCCCAAGCGCTGGCAGGACATCGACGAGCTGCTCGACGCCGGTATCGACGTGTTTACTACCGTCAATGTCCAGCACCTTGAAAGTCTCAACGATGTGGTGAGCGGCGTGACTGGCATAACGATACGTGAAACCGTGCCCGACCATATTTTCGACCAGGCCAGTGACGTGGTGCTGGTCGATTTGCCGCCCGACGACCTGCGCCAGCGGCTCAAGGAAGGCAAGGTGTACATCCCCGGCCAGGCCGAACGCGCCATCGAAAATTTCTTCCGCAAAGGAAATCTCATTGCCCTGCGCGAACTGTCGCTGCGCCGTACCGCCGATCGGGTTGATGACCAGATGCGCGCGTTTCGTGACACGCAGGGCAAGGAGCGAAGCTGGCACACGCGCGATGCGCTGCTGCTGTGCATGGGTCACGGCAGCGGCAATGAAAAACTGGTGAGAGTCGCGGCGCGTCTGGCCGCGCGACTGGGCTGCGTCTGGCATGCGGTGTATGTCGAGACGCCGCGCCTGCATCGCCTGCCGGAAAATCGCCGACGGGGCATTTTGCAGGCGCTGAAACTGGCGCAGGAGTTGGGGGCGGAAACGGCAACGCTTTCCGATCCGCACGAAGATCAGGCTATTCTGCGCTACGCCCGTGAGCATTATCTGGGCAAGATTGTGTTGGGCCGCCGCAGTCTGCACCGCTTTCACTGGGGCGACACGCTCGCCGATCGGTTGGCAAAACGCGGGCCGGAACTCGATTTGCTGATAGTCAGCCTGGATGAGACGCCGGTGAACAACGGGCGAAAAGAGCCGGATAATCGGCTGTTCGGCGAGCGTTTCAGCCGTCAGTTGCAAGGTTGCGCGCTGGCCGTCGTGCTGTGCGCACTCATCACGTTTGTTTCGCAGTTTCTGGTGCCCTTCTTCGACCCCGCCAATCTTATCATGGTGTATCTGCTCGGCGTGGTTGTCACCGCGCTGTTTTATGGCCGCCTGCCTTCGGTGCTGGCGGCGGTAATCAATGTCGCCAGCTTTGACCTGTTTCTGGTGCAGCCGCGCGGCTCCTTTGCGGTAACGGACGCCCAATATCTGCTGACCTTTGCCGTGATGCTGACAGTCGGCGTGCTCATCGGTAATCTGACCGCAGGCGTGCGTTATCAGGCGCGCATTGCCCGCCACCGCGAGAAACGCGCGCAGCAACTCTATGAGATGTCCAAAAGTCTCAGTCAGGCGGTGACGCCCGAGGCCGTCGCGCAAACCAGTCGCCATTTCATTTCGGCGACCCTCAAAGCCAAGACGGCGGTATTGCTGCCGCCCGACAATGCGGAAACGCCGGATTTACAGCAAAGCGATGTGCCGACGGGACAGGCGATTGCCGTGGATCAAGCGATAGCCCGCTGGAGTTTCGACAAACAGTCGCCCGCCGGTGCCGGAACAGATACGCTGCCCGGCGTGCCCTATCAGCTCCTGCCGCTGGTCGCTTCGGGCAAATCGCTTGGCCTGCTGGCGGTCGAACCGGCGAATATCCGTCAACTTCTGGTGCCGGAACAGCAGCGGCTGCTGCAAACGTTTACCGTTTTGATTGCCAACGCGCTTGAAAGGCTGGCGCTTGCGGCACAGGCGGAGAGTGCGCGACTGGAAACCGAACGCGAGCAACTGCGCAATTCGCTGCTTGCCGCCCTCTCGCATGACCTGCGCACGCCGCTGACCGTTCTGTTCGGGCAGGCCGAAATCCTGACGCTGGATCTCGCAAGCGAAGGCTCGCCCTTTGCTCCGCAGGCCAATCAGATCCGCCAGCAGGTGTTGAGCACCACGCGACTGGTCAATAATCTGCTGGACATGGCGCGCATTCAGTCCGGCGGATTCAATCTGCGCAAGGAGTGGCAGGCGCTGGAAGAGATTATCGGCAGCGCGCTGCGCATGCTGGAACCTGTGCTCATCGGCCATTCTATTGTCATCGATCTGCCGGAAACCATGCTGCTGGTCAACTGCGACGCAAGCCTTATCGAACGGGTGTTTATCAACCTGCTGGAAAATGCCGACAAATATGCCGGTGCGCGGGCCGATATTCTGATTCGGGCGCGCGCCAACGGCGACTGGCTGGACATTGAGGTCGCCGATAACGGACCGGGCATTGCTGCGGGCGGAGAAAGGCAGATATTCGAGAAATTCGCGCGGGGTAACAAAGAGTCGGCCATTCCCGGCGTGGGCTTGGGGCTGGCCATTTGTCATGCCATTATAGAAGTGCACGGCGGGCGCATCTGGGCAGAGAATCGTACTGCGGGCGGCGCAAAGTTCTGCTTCACCCTCCCGCTTGAAAAACTGCCGGACGTGGAATCTGAAAACGCTTATCTATCAAAATAATGGAGCACAGTGATTACCCATATCCTGATCGTTGAAGACGAAAAAGAGATCCGCCGCTTTGTGCGCACTGCGCTGGAAAGCGAAGGCTTCAAGGTATTCGAAAGCGAGACCTTGCAGCGCGGACTTATCGAGGCCGGAACCCGCAAGCCGGATCTGGTTATTCTCGATCTCGGCCTGCCGGATGGCGATGGATTGGACTACATTCGCGATCTGCGCCACTGGAGCAGTATCCCGATTATCGTGCTGTCGGCCCGCACCGACGAAGCCGACAAGATTGCCGCGCTGGATGCCGGTGCGGATGACTTTCTGACCAAGCCGTTCGGCGTGGGCGAACTGCTGGCGCGGGTGCGCGTTTCGTTGCGCCGTCATGCGGGCGGGCAACAGGAAAGTCCGCGGGTCAGTTTCGCCGATGTCACGGTCGACCTGATTAATCGGCGCGTGCAGCGTGCCGGAGAAGACGTGCATCTCACGCCTATCGAATTTCGCCTGCTGGCCGAGTTGCTGGCCAACAGCGGTAAAGTCATCACTCAACGGCAGTTGCTCAGCCACGTGTGGGGCCCGAATTACGTGGAGCACAGCCATTATCTTCGCATTTACATGGGCCATTTGCGGCAAAAACTCGAGCAGGATGCCACAAGGCCGCGTCATCTGCTGACGGAAACGGGCATCGGCTACCGTTTCTTGCCCTGAGTGTCTTAGGCTTCTTCTTCCGGTTTTGTCGCCATTTCCGCATCAATGGCGGCAAATTCGGCCTCGATGATCTCGACCGCTTTACGCAGAGTGGCGTTGACGCGCGTTACCTGTTCAGGACTGAGATCGTCGCGCATCAGATTCTTGCGCAGTACGTGGCGCAGGCTGTGCATGCTTTCGGCGATGCCTTCTGCCAGATTGCCTTCGCGCTCATGGCGTTTCTCGCGCTTTGCCAGACGGGCAAAAATGGCGTTGAGCACTTCCTGATGTTTCGTAAGCTCCTCCTGTCCTGCGGCGGTCAGCTGATAGCTTTTACGCCCGTTGCCGGTTTCCAGCGGCTCCAGGAGATCCTGCTCTTCAAGCAACGTCAGCGTAGGATAGATAACGCCCGGACTCGGCACATAAAGACCCGATGACGCCTCTTCGATGGCCTTGATAAGCTCGTAGCCGTGGCTCGGTTTTTTCGCCACCAGCGCCAGCAGCACCAGACGCAGATCGCCATGCTCGAACAGGCGTTTCATCTTCTCTCCGCGACCGCCGCCGCGACGTGGACGCTTTTCACCACGACCTTCTCCGCGCTCCGCGTGACCTTCGCCCATCGGCGCATGACGGCCGCCGCGACGTCGACCCTGAGACTCGGCGCGCTCGCTCCCTGCTTCTGCGCCATGTCGGCGTGATCTTTCCCCATGACCGCGATGGCGACCGTCCATATTCTTACCCAACAATGAATGACCAAACATATAAATACCTCTATTTAGATATATCGAAACATTTTCGATATATCTAAATTAGATCAGCTCGGGATCTTTGGCAAGTCTTTATGTGCATTTAGATATATCTTTTTTCACCTTGAGAATGACAAAACGTGGGCATAAAAAAAGCGCTGTATAAACAGCGCTTTAATGTCATCAGGAAAAATAGCCCGGAATTATTTGGCGTCGGCGAGCACCTTGCTGACGATATCCACGGCTTCTTTTTCGATTTTTTCGCGGTGTTCGGCACCCAGGAAGCTTTCACAATAGATTTTGTAGGCTTCTTCGGTACCGGATGGACGCGCGGCGAACCAGCCGTTTTTGGTCATGACTTTCAGACCGCCAATAGAGGCGCCATTGCCCGGTGCCGAGGTCAGGCGATCGGTAATCGGGTCGCCCGCCAGCGTATCTGCCTTGACCTGCTCCGGAGAGAGTTTGGACAGCGCCGCTTTCTGCGCGTGGGTAGCCGGTGCCTGAATACGGTTGTAGCTCGGCGCGCCGAAGCGTGCGGCCAGCTCATCGTAATGCTGCTGCGGATTCTTGCCGGTAACGGCAGTGATTTCGGCCGCCAGCAGACACAGAATGATCCCGTCTTTGTCGGTTGACCACGGGGTGCCGTCGAAACGCAGGAAGGAAGCCCCGCGCTCTCTTCACCGCCGAAACCGAAGCTGCCGTCGAACAGGCCGTCAACGAACCATTTGAAACCCACCGGCACTTCCACCAGCTTGCGGCCCAAATCTTCCACTACGCGGTCGATCATTGCGCTGGACACCAGCGTTTTACCGACGGCGACATCCGCGCCCCACTGAGGACGATTCTGGAACAGGTAGTTGATAGCCACCGCCAGATAGTGGTTCGGGTTCATCAGGCCTTTCGGCGTAACGATGCCGTGGCGGTCGTAGTCAGGGTCGTTGGCGAAGGCCAGATCGAACTTGTCTTTCAGCGCCAGCAGGCCGCCCATTGCGAACTCGGACGAGCAATCCATGCGGATCACGCCGTCGTGGTCGAGATGCATGAAGCGGAAAGTCTGGTCGACCTCATCGTTGACCAGGGTCAGGTCAAGCTTGTAGTGCTCGGCGATGCGCTGCCAGTAGGCAATTCCGGAACCGCCCAGCGGATCGACACCGAGTTTCAGGCCCGCTTTCTGAATGGCCGGCATGTCGATGATTTCGCCCAGTGCTTCAACGTAGCCCTGCACCAGATCTTTTTCGTTCAGATGACCGCTCTGCCAGGCTTTGTCGAGAGACAGACGTTTGATGTCTTTCAGGCCGCCCGCAATCAGCGCGTTGGCGCGCTTTTCGATAACGGAAGTCAGGTCAGTGTCTGCCGGGCCGCCGTTGGTCGGGTTGTACTTGATGCCGCCATCTTCCGGGGATTGTGCGAAGGGGTGATGACGATACCGTCTGCCAGCGCGCCGCCCTGCTTGTTGTGGGTCAGGATCGCGTGGGAAACCGCAGGCGTTGGCGTGAAACCGTTGTCTTCCTGCACGATGACGTCAACGCCATTGGCAGTCAGCACTTCCAGCACAGAGATAAATGCCGGTTCAGACAGCGCGTGGGTGTCTTTACCTACGTAGCATGGACCGGTAGTCCCCTGCTCTTTGCGCACTTCGGCGATGGCCTGGGCAATCGCTAAAATGTGAGATTCGTTGAAGCTGTGGCGTCCGGCGCTGCCGCGATGTCCAGACGTCCCGAATTTTACCGCGTGAGCGCTGTTGGACGAATCTGGCTGCAGCACATAATACTGCGACGTAAGTTGTGCAACGTTAATCAAATCGCTTTGCTGAGCAGGTTGCCCTGCACGGGGGTTGTTAGCCACTGGCATTTCTCCCTAATGCTGTATTAAAGGGTTCCGCAAACTTTATCGATCAGTTCGACAGGGAACTGCATCAATTGCATGATGTGCTCTATCATGCTGCGTTTACGGCCTGTGTTGGTATTGGTGATGACCCAATAAGGTGTTCCTGGTACGTGCTTTGGCTTGGTATGAATACCGTTTTGCAGCAGCGTTTGCTGGTCACCGGCAAAATAGGTGCGGGTGCGGCCGGTAAGAGATTCGGTCGCCACGGCGAATTGTTTGGGATCGAGCGTGTATAAAGTCGTGAGGATCAGCATAAAGCGGTTCACCGCCTTGGTCTGCTCGGCATATTCGTCAGACAGCATCAGCTCGCGCATGGCGCGCACGCGGTCACGCGGCGTATTGGTGGCGACAACGGGCTTTTCTGCGGGTGCCGCGCTGGCTTTGGCTGGCGCCTGCACTTCCTGGCCGGCAGTAAATTTCAGCATCCGCCGTAAAATGTCTGATGCACTTTCACCGATATGCTGCGTGTGGCTCGCGATATAGCGGTAAAGCTCTTCATCAACCTCAATCGTTTTCATCTTTATCCAGTACTGTTTTTCTACTTAATTTATTCAAAGGATTATACAAATTAAACTGCGCAAACAAAAAGGCTAATCACCTCAATATTCAAAAAGCAGAATAAACCCTATATCCCACTCGGAAAATCTTCCGTAACTCATGATAACCTAATGAGATCCTTACCTGTAATAAATGTCTGTACGGACTCTGCCATGAAATTACATTATCGACTGCAACAGGCCGAAACGCCTGAAAATCAGACTTTGCCGGTGCTGCTGGTTCACGGGCTATTCGGCACGCTGGATAATCTCGGCATTTTGGCGCGTGACCTGAAACAACAGCATAGTGTGCTTCAGGTGGATTTGCGAAATCACGGGCTTTCTCCGCGCTCGCCGGTCATGACCTATCAGGCGATGGCCGAAGACCTGCGCGAAACGCTCGACGACGCCGGTATCGACAAGGCGCTGGTCATCGGGCACTCGATGGGAGCCAAGGCGGCAATGGCGCTGACCGCCGTCGCGCCGGAACCGTGTCGCCAGACTGGTGGCGATAGACATGGCGCCGGTGAGTTATGGCGTGCGCCGCCATGATGACATTTTCGCCGCGCTGAATGCCGTTACCGAAGCCGGTATCACGGACCGCGCAGGGGCAACCCGGTGCATGCAGCAGTTCATCGGGGAAGACGGCGTTATCCAGTTTCTTTTGAAATCCTTCCAGCAGGGCGAATGGCGGTTCAACGTGGCTGCACTGCATGAACAATATGCGCATATCATTGGCTGGCAGGACGTCTCGCCGTGGCCGCATCCGGCGCTGTTTATTCGCGGCGGATTGTCCGATTACGTGAACGACAGCCATCGCGAGGCCATTGCGCGGCAGTTCCCGCTGGCACGCGCCTATGTAGTGGCAGGCAGCGGACACTGGGTGCATGCCGAAAAGCCCGAGGCGGTTCTGCGCGCCATTCACCGCTTCATAGACGCCTGAGCGCCCTCTTGCGACCTGATTTACCGATAATGCCCCCGCGACTGTGCAAAAAAGGGCGAATCCTAATAACTTAGCTAATATTCAAGGTAGTTAGGCGTTGTGGAGGGATATACGCTAGGGTATGATTGCGCGCTGTAATTTTGCCCCTGCGCCGAGGCGTTTTTTCTCGGGCGTCTGAGGTAAATTGGGTTAGGGTTTGTTAACCCGAAATGTGTAACCATCTCATCTGAAAGGGCCTTGCGCCGCTTTTCGATGTAACTTCCCTAGTTGTACCGCTACCTATGGCAAAAGAACAACTGGATCGCACGACGCTCGATCTGTTCGCAGACGATCGCCGTCCGGGACGTCCAAAAACAAATCCGCTATCTCGCGATGAACAGCTTCGGATTAACAAGCGTAATCAGCTTCGCCGTGACAAAAACAACGGTTTACGTCGCGTCGAGTTGAAAATCAATGCCGAAGCCGTCGATGCGCTCAACAAGCTGGCGGAACAGCAAAATATCAGCCGTAGCGAGCTGATTGAACAGATGCTGCTGTCTCATCTGAACAATCAGCAAAGCTCGTCTTCGCACGACTGATTCGGGCGGGTAACTTTCCCGGTTACCCGCCGTTGCTGTCTCTCTTAGCCTTCGCTCGACGTTTGTCTGTCCTCTGCCTTGCCAAGTGCCATTCTATTTAACAAAACCCCTTACAGAACACACAAAGGCGATAACGCTCGGCCGATTTGCCCGATAAACTGTGCGTCATTAATTCCGGGCGTCATCAATCAGCGCGCGCAGGCACGTTTGCCGAGAGTGAACTATGCTGCAGAAGCGCTGACCGCCTAGTCAGGATACGTCGAGAATATGTTCTCGGCTCGCCGAGTTTGCTATCATCCTGCCTAAATTGACTCGCACGCCGCGGACGAACAAACAGACTCATTGAGTCCATTAAAGAACAAGAGGTTAGATAAGCTTATGGCAGTTGTAGGTATCTTCTTTGGTTCCGACACCGGAAACACCGAAAACATCGCAAAAATGATCCAGAAGCAGTTGGGTAAAGAGGTGGCCGACATTCAGGACATCGCCAAAAGCAGCAAGGAAGATTTGGAAAAATACGATATCCTGCTGCTCGGCATCCCAACCTGGTACTACGGTGAAGCACAGTGTGACTGGGACGACTTTTTCCCGACTTTGGAAGAGATAGATTTCGAAGGCAAACTGGTTGCGGTGTTCGGCTGTGGCGACCAGGAAGACTACGCGGAATATTTCTGTGATGCGATGGGTACCGTGCGTGACATCATCGAACCTCGCGGCGCAGTAATCGTAGGCCACTGGTCTACCGAAGGTTACGGTTATGAAGCGTCCAAAGGCATGGCGGATGACACGCATTTCATCGGTCTGGCTATCGATGAAGACCGTCAACCCGAGCTGACCAACGAACGCGTCGATGCCTGGGTGAAGCAGATTTCCGAAGAATTAAGCCTTGCAGAGATTATCGGTTAATCCCACACAAAGGCTAAGGCCCTGAAACGTTGAGGTTATTCGTGAAAGGGCCAAACTATCACTGAAATTAACAATTTAACGGCTTCAAAATTGTAAATTTCAGCCCGATCAAGGTACACTTAGAGTATCTGTTTTTATCATTCTACCCAAATTGGGTTTAAAACCTCTGGTCTTGCTACAAACCTTCGGGTCTGCTTAAAACCTTTGGATTAGAATGATGGTTGTAAACAGCCCACCGTTTTCATTAACGTGATTAGCATAGTGACAGGACTAAATCCGCATGACTGACAACAACACCGCACTGAAGAAAGCCGGCTTAAAAGTCACGCTTCCACGCCTGAAAATCCTGGAAGTGTTGCAAGCCCCGGCAGGTCATCACGTCAGTGCGGAAGATTTGTACAAAGAACTTATCGATATGGGCGAAGAAATTGGTCTGGCCACGGTTTACCGTGTTCTTAACCAGTTTGACGACGCCGGCATTGTTACCCGCCACAACTTTGAAGGCGGCAAGTCAGTGTTTGAACTGACCCAGCAGCATCACCATGATCACCTGATTTGCCTCGATTGCGGCCGCGTTATCGAATTCCGCGACGAGTACATCGAAGCGCGCCAGCGTGAAATTGCAAAACGTCACGGTATTAAATTAACCAACCACAGCCTGTATCTCTATGGTCATTGCGAAGACGGCAACTGCCTGGAAGATGAAACGCTGCACGGTAAAGGCTAATACCCTGCACCAGACGGGTTTTGAAGGAAAAGAACCTGCCTGTAAAAAAATGACCGCTGAAAAGCGGTTTTTTTGCCTTGCATCCTGCGCCCCGCCCGGAATAGCCAAAAAAATGCAGCCCTCGGGCTGCATTCTTGACGCCAGACGTGGACGTTTTACACGACCGGCTTGCTTTCCCAGTTGTCGCGCAGACCTACGGTGCGGTTAAACACCAGATGATCGGCACGGGAATACGTGCTGTCGGCGCAGAAATAGCCTTCGCGCTCGAACTGCTTGCTGACACCCGCCTCTGCATCCGCCAGACTTGGCTCGACATAGCCGTTGGCAATCACCAGCGATTCAGGGTTGATGGTGGTCAGGAAATCATCTGCCTGTGCCGGGTTTGCCACGCTGAAAAGACGATCATACAGGCGGAACTCGGCAGGCTTGCCTTCAGTTGCGGAAACCCAGTGGATCACGCCTTTTACCTTGCGGCCATCGGCTGGATCCCTGGAAAGCGTCTCGACATCGTAGCTGCAGAAGATGGTCGTCACATTGCCTTCGGCATCTTTCTCGATACGCTCGGCCTTGATGACATACGCGTTGCGCAGGCGAACTTCCTTGCCCAGCACCAGACGTTTGTACTGCTTGTTGGCTTCTTCGCGGAAATCGGCCTGATCGATAAAGATTTCAGCGGTGAACGGCACGTCACGCGATCCCATCTCCGGCTTGCTCGGATGGTTAGGCATGGAAACGTACTGCACGGCATCGCCGCTAAAGTTTTCGATGATCACTTTAACCGGATTGATAACCGCCATTGCACGCGGCGCGTTCTCGTTGAGATCGTCACGGATGCAGGATTCCAGCGCGGCCATCTCGACATTGTTGTCCTGCTTGGTCACGCCGATACGACGGCAGAATTCGCGAATGGAGGCTGCCGTGTAACCCCGGCGGCGCAGGCCTGAAACCGTTGGCATGCGCGGGTCGTCCCACCCTTCCACAATCTTCTCGGTCACCAGCAGGTTCAGCTTGCGCTTGGACATGATGGCATACTCGAGATTCAGACGAGAGAACTCGTACTGACGTGGATGACATGGAATAGTGATGTTATCCAGCACCCAGTCATACAGACGACGGTTGTCCTGGAACTCCAGCGTACACAGCGAGTGGGTAATTCCTTCCAGCGCATCGGAAATGCAGTGGGTGAAATCGTACATCGGGTAGATGCACCACTTGGTGCCGGTCTGGTGGTGATCGGCAAACTTGATGCGATACAGCACAGGATCGCGCATGACGAAGAATGGCGACGCCATGTCGATTTTCGCGCGCAGGCACGCCGTGCCCTCGGCGAATTCACCGTTGCGCATTTTCTCGAACAGCGCGAGGTTCTCTTCGACCGTGCGGTCGCGGTACGGGCTGTTTTTACCCGGCGCGGTCAGGTTGCCGCGGTATTCGCGGATCTGATCCGGCGACAGTTCGTCGACGTAGGCCAGGCCTTTCTGAATAAGTTCTACCGCGTAGTGGTGCAGCTGGTCGAAGTAGTCGGAGGAGTAATGCACCTCGCCGCTCCACTCGAAGCCAAGCCACTGCACGTCTTTCTTGATGGACTCGACGAACTCGATGTCTTCTTTTACCGGGTTAGTGTCGTCAAAGCGCAGGTTGCATTGACCCTGGTAGTCTTGTGCGATGCCAAAGTTCAGGCAGATCGATTTTGCGTGGCCAATGTGCAGATAACCATTTGGCTCAGGCGGAAAGCGGGTCACGACAGACGCGTGTTTTCCCGATGACAGATCTTCATCGATAATCTGACGGATAAAATTTGTTGGGCGGGCTTCAGCCTCACTCATTGTTCAATTCCTCTACGCGAACGAAAGCTCGAAAGACTAACCGCATATGTTCATACAAGCTTCGCTCCGAAACAACCCTTAAGTGCCAAAATTGAATTTTATAATGAAAAACGGGAAGAGTTTGCACCCTTCCCGTCAGACTTTCTTAAGCTTCGCGGTTTATTTGGCCTTGATTTCCAGCAACGCCGTTTCACCCGCCACCACCTTCTCGCCGGCCAGCAGCGCAAGCCCCGAGAAGTCTTCCATATTGCTTATCACCACCGGGCTTATCATCGAACGCGCATTGGCGTTGAGATAATCCAGATCCAGCTCGAGCACGGGTTCGCCTGCTCGCACCGTGGTGCCCTCTTCGACCAGACGGGTAAAGCCCTGACCGTTTAATGCCACCGTATCCAGACCGATGTGCACGACGACTTCGGCACCGGCGTCGGTTTCGAGGCAGAACGCATGGTTGGTGTTGAAGATTTTCACAATCACGCCGTTTGCAGGCGAAACCACGGTCTTGCCCGTCGGACGGATAGCCAGCCCTTCGCCGACCGCACCGCTGGCAAAGGCTTCGTCAGGCACTTGATCCAGCGCCACAATGTCGCCGGTAACAGGTGAAATCAGAGTTTCCAGAACCGCCTTCGGCGTATTGGGCACGGCCTGTACCTTGACGTCGGCAGCAGGTGCGGAGGTGGCAGGCATGGAGCTCGCGGCAACAGCGCCGCCGGTCAGCACATTGCGCATCGCACCGGCAATGATTTCGGCACGGGTGCCGACAATGACCTGCACACTTTGCTTGTTGAGGCGGATAACGCCGGAAGCGCCCAGACGTTTGGCCAGCGAATCATTGACAAGCGATGCGTCTTTAACGTTGAGGCGTAGACGGGTGATGCAGGCATCGATGCCTGTCAGGTTGTCCGAACCGCCAATCGCGCCGATATACTGGCGAGCCAGCGCGGCGGTTTCATCGGCCTTGCTGCCGCCCGTGCGCTCGATGTTGACGTCGTAACCGTCCGATTCGTCACCGGCAACCGCAAGCTCGCGACCCGGCGTCAGCAGATTGAATTTCTTGATGGTGAAACGGAACACCACATAGTAGAGAGCAAAGAACACGATACCCTGCGGGATAAGCATGTACCAATGCGTCGCGAGCGGGTTACGCGAGGACAGCACCATATCCACCAGCCCTGCGCTGAAGCCGAAACCGGCAATCCAGTGCATGCTTGCCGCAATAAAGACCGACACACCGGTCAGCAGCGCGTGAATGACATACAGCACCGGCGCGACGAACATAAAGGAGAATTCCAGCGGTTCTGTGATGCCGGTAAAGAAGGAGGCAAAGGCCGCCGCCAGCATGATGCCGCCTACCTTGGCGCGGTTTTCCGGACGCGCGCAGTGATAGATGGCAAGCGCCGCTCCCGGAAGACCAAACATCATGATCGGGAAGAAGCCTGCCTGATAACGGCCGGTGATACCGACGATGCCCTTGCCCGACGCGATGGATTCCTGACCGCCCAGGAAGTTTGGAATATCGTTGATGCCCGCCACGTCAAACCAGAACACGGAGTTGAGCGCGTGGTGCAGGCCGACCGGGATAAGCAGACGGTTGAAGAAGGCATAAATGCCCGCGCCGACCGAGCCAAGCTGTTGAATATGTTCACCAAAGTTGACCAGACCGTTGAAGATAAGCGGCCAGATATACATCATGACGAAGGCCACGGCTATCATCACGAAAGAGGTCAGAATAGGCACCAGTCGACGGCCGCTGAAGAAGGAGAGCGCCTTCGGCAGTTCGACGTGGCTAAAGCGGTTATACAGCTCTGCAGAAATGATACCGACAAGAATACCGACAAACTGGTTATTGATTTTGCCAAAGGCCGCAGGCACATCGGCCAGCGGGATTTTCTGGATCATTGAAACGGCGGCCGGCGAACAGAGCGTGGTCAGCACCAGGAAGCCCACGAAACCGGTCAGCGCGGCTGCGCCATCTTTGTCTTTGGACATGCCGTACGCGACACCAATCGCGAACAGTACCGCCATATTTTCAATAATGGCCGACCCTGACTTGATAAACAGGGCCGCCAGCGCGTTATCGCCGCCCCAGCCCACCGGATCTATCCAATACCCCACGCCCATCAATATTGCCGCTGCGGGTAGTGTGGCAACCGGCACCATTAAGGCGCGGCCAATCTTCTGCAAGTAGCTAAGTATACTCAACTTTTCCCCCTATTCGCCCTAAGACGAATCACCAAAACAGTTTAATTAGAATGTGTTGCTGCCTGTTGTAGAAACTGTACGAACTCTGCTTCGTTTAATCATACTGCGCAGTGTAAAAAAATTAATTCGTATCGCAAATTAAAACCCCTTGATTTGTGATTATTATCACCAAAAAAGCGCCTTAACAAGCCATAATGCTAGTCATCACCCAAAACTTATTTTATCATTAAAAAAATCTAGGCGGTCTGCTGCCGATCATCGACGTTAATGGTCCGGCTGTAAAGTCAAAGCGTCCATCGCCGCGAGCAAAATTCCTTGTCTGACGCCGTTGGCGCAGAATAAATACAGTATATTCGTTTACTAAAAATCAAGAGGTGTGTAATGAGACTTATCCCCCTGAATACTTCCGTTGAAGTCGGTAAATGGGCGGCGCGTCATATTGTTCAACGCATCAACGCTTTCAATCCTACAGCCGAGCGCCCTTTCGTTCTGGGTCTGCCTACCGGCGGTACACCGCTGGAAGCCTATAAACATCTGGTAGCTATGCATAAAGCAGGCCAAGTCAGCTTCGAAAACGTGGTAACCTTCAACATGGACGAATATGTGGGCTTGCCGCAGGAACATCCCGAGAGCTACCACACCTTCATGTACCGTAACTTTTTCGATCATGTTGATATCAAAAAGAAAATATCAACCTTCTGAACGGCAATGCCGCAGACGTCGATGAAGAATGTCGTCAATACGAAGCGAAAATTAAGTCTTACGGCAAAATTAACCTGTTTATGGGTGGCGTGGGCAACGACGGGCACATTGCCTTCAACGAACCGGCCTCTTCGCTTGCCTCGCGCACGCGCATCAAGACGTTGACGCATGACACCCGCATCGCCAACTCGCGGTTCTTTGACAACGATGTGTCACAGGTGCCGAAATTTGCCCTGACCGTGGGCGTAGGCACCCTGCTTGATGCCGAAGAAGTGATGATTCTGGTCACGGGCCACGCGAAGGCGCAGGCGCTGGAAGCCGCCGTGGAAGGCAATATCAATCACATGTGGACCATCAGCTGCCTGCAACTGCATGCAAAAGCGGTGGTGGTTTGTGACGAGCCCTCCACGATGGAATTAAAAGTCAAAACGGTTAAATACTTCCGCGAACTCGAAGCGGAAAATATGCAAGGTCTTTGAAATTAATTAAAGATTTCCCCGTGTCATCGGTGTTAACGCCTCTGTGATCGGGTAAATTGTTGAATTCAGTCGATTAAAGTTTTCCTGTGTCACTGGCGCGGTAACCCTGCGGCAACGACGCACCTTCGCAGGGATTGACACTCAGTCACTGCGAGGTTGCGCGACAAGCCAGCGCCGTTACCGCATCACGGATAAAGGGAAAAAGGGGGGAGATGTTTGCTTATGTGAAGGGCCGTATCTATACGGGTCACGATATTTTGGACGGTTACGCTGTCGTCATCGCCGAAGGTCTTATCGAGCGCGTGTGTCCGCTTGCAGAACTGCCGGCAGGCATTGAGACACGCAGTCTGGACGGCGCGATTCTGGCCCCCGGCTTTATCGATCTCCAGCTCAACGGCTGTGGCGGCGTGCAGTTCAACGATTCGCTCGAGGCCATTTCCGTCGAGACGCTGGAAATCATGCAGGCGGCCAACGAGAAATCGGGCTGTACCAGCTATTTGCCGACGCTGATTACCAGCAGCGACGAATTCATGAAGCACGGCATTGCCGTGATGCGCGACTACCTGAAAAAGTATCGCCATCAGGCGCTGGGCCTGCATCTTGAAGGTCCCTATCTGAGCCTCGAGAAAAAAGGCACGCATAATCCGGCGTTTATCCGCAAGCCCGATGCCGCGATGATCGATTATCTGTGTGCCAATGCCGATGTCATTACCAAAGTGACGCTGGCACCAGAGCAGGTCGAGGAGGCATTTATTCGCCAGTTGAGCGAAGCGGGCATCGTCGTTTCCGCTGGTCACTCCAACTCGAGCTATGAGCAGGCGCGCGAAGGTTTCGCCGCAGGGATTACGTTTGCGACCCATCTCTACAATGCCATGCCGCCAATTTCAGGGCGTCAGCCTGGCCTGATGGGCGCGATATTCGATACGCCGGAAGTCTACGCGGGGATCATCGCCGATGGACTGCACGTCGCATGGCCAAGCATTCGCAACGCCAAGAAACTCAAGGGCGATAAACTGGTGCTGGTGACTGACGCAACGGCCCCGGCCGGTGCCGACATTGATCAGTTCATTTTTGCCGGTAAAACAATATACTATCGTGATGGTCTTTGTGTTGACGAAAACGGCACGCTCAGCGGGTCTGCGCTGACGATGATTGAAGCCGTGCAGAACAGCGTCGAACACGCAGGTATCCCTCTCGACGAGGCGTTACGCATGGCGGCGCTCTATCCGGCTCGCGCCATCGGTGTCGACAAGACGCTCGGCAGCATCGAAGTCGGAAAAGTGGCTAACCTGACCGCGTTTACCCATGACTTCAAAATAACAAAAACGCTCGTCAACGGCGACGAGGTATAAACAGCAGAGAGAGAGTGATGAACACAGGCGGGCAGGCACAAATCGGTAACGTTGATCTTGTTAAGCAGTTGAATGGCGCAGCCGTTTATCGCCTGATTGACCAGCAGGGTCCCATCTCGCGGATCCAGATTGCCGAACTCAGTCAACTTGCCCCCGCCAGTGTCACCAAAATCTCGCGACAGCTGCTGGAACGCGGCCTGATTAAAGAAGTTGATCAGCAGGCTTCGACCGGCGGCCGTCGCGCTATTTCCATTGTGACCGAAACCCGCGCCTTTCAGACCGTTGCCGTTCGTCTTGGCCGCAACGATGCCACCCTCACGCTGTATGATCTCAGCGCCAAAGCGCTGTGCGAGCAACATTATCCTCTGCCCGAACGCACGCAGGAGACGCTGGAAAACGCCCTCGGACTCGCCATCACCCAGTTTATCGAGCTTAATCAACGCAAGATCCGCGAGCTTATCGCTATTTCGGTGATCCTGCCCGGTCTGGTCGATCCGGTGAAAGGCGTCGTGCGCTACATGCCGCACATCAGCGTGCACAACTGGCGACTGGTCGACGTGCTTGAAACAAAATTCAACGTCACCTGTTTTGTCGGCCACGATATCCGCAGTCTGGCGCTTGCCGAGCACTATTTCGGTGCAACTCGCGACTGTCAGGACTCCATTTTGGTTCGTTTGCACCGCGGTACGGGCGCAGGCATTCTGGTGAACGGGCAGATTTTTCTGGGCAGCAACGGCAATGTCGGTGAAATCGGCCATATTCAGGTGGATCCCCTGGGCGAGCGCTGTCATTGCGGCAACTTTGGCTGTCTCGAAACCATCGCTGCCAACGCCGCAATCGAGAATCGGGTGCGCAACCTGCTGACACAGGGCTATCCGAGCAGGCTGACGGTCGATGACTGCTCCATCGGCGCTATCTGCAAGGCCGCCAACAAGGGCGATCGCCTTGCCTGTGAAGTGATTGACTACGTAGGGCGTCATCTTGGCAAAAGCATCGCCATTGCCATCAACCTGTTTAATCCGCAAAAAGTCGTGATTGCCGGTGAAATCACCGAAGCCGACAAAGTGCTGCTCCCTGCCCTGCAAAGCTGCATCAATGCGCAGGTGCTGAAAGATTTTCGCCGTAATCTGCCCATTGTGACCTCCGAGCTGAATCATCGTTCGGCAATCGGCGCGTTCGCGCTGGTAAAACGCGCCATGCTGAACGGCGTGCTGCTGCAACGTCTGCTGGAAAACTCGGCGCAATAATTTTGTTTTGCAGCCCTAGCCTCTTCAAGGATGGATCGGAAACCTATGACCATTAAAAATGTAATTTGCGATATCGACGGCGTATTGCTGCATGACAACATGCCCGTTCCGGCGCAGACCTGTTTCTGGCCCGCGTGCAGGAACAGAAAATGCCGCTGGTCATTCTCACCAACTACCCCTCCCAGACTGCGCAGGATCTCAGTAACCGCTTCGCCTCGGCGGGTCTGGACGTGCCCGAAAGCGCCTTCTTTACCTCGGCAATGGCGACGGCGGATTTTCTGAAACGTCAGGAAGGGAAAAAAGCCTATGTGATCGGCGAAGGTGCATTGATTCACGAGCTGTATAACGCCGGTTTTACTATCACTGATATCAATCCCGATTTTGTCATCGTCGGCGAGACGCGCTCCTATAACTGGGACATGATGCATAAGGCTGCCTACTTCGTGGCACATGGCGCCCGTTTTATTGCCACCAATCCCGACTATCACGGCCACGGCTTTGTGCCGGCCTGCGGTGCGCTTTGTGCGCCCATCGAGAAGATTACCGGGCGTAAACCCTTTGTGGTCGGCAAGCCAAGCCCGTGGATTATCCGCTCCGCGTTAAACAAGATGCAGGCGCACTCGGAAGATACCGTGATTGTGGGCGACAATCTGCGCACCGATATTCTGGCGGGTTTTCAGGCCGGACTCGAAACCATTCTGGTGCTGACGGGCGTCTCGACGTTGAACGATGTTGAAAATATGCCGTTCCGCCCGACGTGGATTTATCCTTCCGTCGCCGATATCGATGTGATTTAGGGCCAAAGGTCATTTTTTTGAGGATTCCTCAATTTTAACCCTATAAAACTGACAATCCGCTAAGAAATGGAGAGGGTCAACCAACTATTTTTCAGATAATCACTAAATTGCTTGCAAAGGTTCGCGCTTTTACGCATTTTCAATATCAGAGACGCGGCGCCGTTGGCCTGAAAGCAGGAATTCGACCGCGCTGCTCAACCAAACCTGGTTATGAATAACAACATTACCGCCTGAGAAAAGCCGTTAGGGAGAGTTATATGTGTTCTATATTTGGTGTGCTCGATATCAAGACCGACTCCGTCGAGCTGCGCAAGAAGGCGCTGGAACTGTCACGCTTGATGCGTCACCGTGGTCCGGACTGGTCTGGCGTCTTTGCCAGCGACAAAGCCATTCTTTGTCATGAGCGTCTGTCGATTGTCGACGTCAACAACGGCGCACAGCCTCTGTACAACGAAGCACATACTCACGTTTCTGGCGGTTAACGGCGAAATCTACAACCATCAGGCCCTGCGCGCTTCCCTGGGCGATCGCTACACTTTCCAGACTGAATCCGACTGTGAAGTGATCCTCGCGCTGTACCAGGAAAAAGGCCCGGCGTTCCTCGACGAACTGTACGGCATGTTTGCCTTTATCCTTTATGACACCGAAAAAGACGCCTACCTGATTGGCCGCGACCATATGGGCATTATCCCGCTGTACATGGGCCATGACGAAAACGGCAACCTGTATGTGGCGTCCGAAATGAAATCTCTGGTGCCGGTCTGCCGTTCCATCAAAGAGTTCCCGGCGGGCAGCTATCTGTGGAGCAAAGACGGTCAGATTGTCGAGTATTATCAGCGCGACTGGTTCGATTTCAACAACGTCAAAGACAACGTTACTGACAAGGCCGAGCTGAAAGACGCGCTGGAAGAGTCGGTGAAAACGCACCTGATGTCTGACGTGCCTTATGGCGTGCTGCTGTCCGGCGGTCTGGATTCTTCCATTATCTCCGCAATTACCAAGAAGTTTGCCGGTCGTCGTATTGAAGACAAAGATCAGAGCGAAGCCTGGTGGCCGCAGCTGCACTCCTTTGCGGTCGGTCTGGAAGGGTCTCCCGACTTGAAGGCGGCGCAGCAGGTTGCCGACCATCTTGGCACCGTGCACCATGAAATCCATTTCACCGTGCAGGAAGGCCTCGACGCCATCCGTGACGTTATCTATCACATCGAAACCTACGACGTGACCACCATTCGCGCGTCAACGCCGATGTACCTGATGTCTCGCAAGATCAAGGCGATGGGCATCAAGATGGTGCTGTCGGGCGAAGGTGCCGATGAAGTGTTCGGCGGTTACCTGTACTTCCATAAAGCGCCTAACGAGCAGGAATTCCACGAAGAAACCGTGCGTAAACTGCTGGCACTGCATATGTATGACTGCGCGCGCGCCAACAAGGCGATGTCGGCGTGGGGCGTTGAAGCGCGTGTTCCGGTTCTGGACAAAAAATTCCTCGACGTGGCAATGCGCATCAACCCGAAAGACAAAATGTGCGGTAACGGCAAAATGGAAAAACACATTCTGCGCGAGTGCTTCGAGTCCTATCTGCCGCACAGCGTGGCGTGGCGTCAGAAAGAGCAGTTCTCCGACGGCGTGGGCTACAGCTGGATTGACACACTGAAAGAAGTGGCAGCGGAGCAGGTGACCGACCAACAGCTCGAAACCGCGCATTTCCGTTTCCCGTACAACACCCCGACGTCCAAGGAAGGGTATTTGTACCGCACGATTTTCGAAGAGCTGTTCCCGGTGCCGAGCGCGGCCGAATGTGTGCCTGGCGGCCCGACTGTCGCCTGTTCCTCGGCGAAAGCCGTCGAGTGGGACGAGTCCTTCAAAAACATGAACGATCCGTCCGGTCGTGCGGTGGGCGTCCACGCTTCAGCCTATACGCCAGTTGCCTGATAAATGACGCGTTACACAAATCACGGGCCGCTTTCGGCCCGTTTTTTTATGCATAAATCACTTGAAAATATTATCTTTTGTAGAATTTATCGCCATAGTGGTTATAACCCAGACAAACGCACGCCTTCTGCAATTTTTTGGCAAAAAACTTGTTGACGCAAAACGGTCATATACGCATAATGCGCCCCGCAACGCCGATGAAGGTTGAGCAGAAAGAAGACGGCTACGTAGCTCAGTTGGTTAGAGCACATCACTCATAATGATGGGGTCACAGGTTCGAATCCCGTCGTAGCCACCATTCTTTTTCTGTTTGCGGGAGTGGCGAAATTGGTAGACGCACTAGATTTAGGTTCTAGCGCCGCAAGGTGTGCGAGTTCAAGTCTCGCCTCCCGCACCATTTCATCGCAGCTTGCACGGATGGGGTATCGCCAAGCGGTAAGGCACCGGTTTTTGATACCGGCATTCCCTGGTTCGAATCCAGGTACCCCAGCCATTTTTTTCATTGATGGCGTCGAAGGATGTGTCAGTGAAAATGTCAGTCATGTAAGAAGAGTCTACTCCGACCTTTAGGTCAGCTGAGTACGCAGGTGGGGTATCGCCAAGCGGTAAGGCACCGGTTTTTGATACCGGCATTCCCTGGTTCGAATCCAGGTACCCCAGCCACTTCACATGATTAAGCGTTTGAATTCTTTGTATAATGAGAACGAAAACAGCTTGCAATAACGATGTATATAGTTAAGTATTGGCTACGTAGCTCAGTTGGTTAGAGCACATCACTCATAATGATGGGGTCACAGGTTCGAATCCCGTCGTAGCCACCATTTTAATTGCATGGTTATTGAATTAAGATGTCAGTGCGTTAAGATTTACCCGTAGTAAACACTTTTGGGGTGTCGCCAAGCGGTAAGGCTCTGGTTTCTGATACCAGCATACCCAGGTTCGAATCCTGGCACCCCAGCCACATTTAGAAAAGCTCGCTTCGGCGGGCTTTTTGCTTTTCTGCCTCCGGCGAAATGATTCCCTCCCGACACATCCCGGAAAACAACCTGAAAAAAGGCAGTAAAGCCTGCGCCCTACTGCCTCTCGCTGTGCATTGCGGATTATCCAGATTGTCAGACTACAGACCCAATGCATACTCCAGCGCTTTCGATTTCAGCTTGCCTGCACGTTGAGCGGCCATCAGCGCCAGATTGCGAATGATTCTGACAGGCGGCAGGCTATTGCTGAAAGCGGTGTAGAACAGGTCCATGCCACTTTGCATCATCAGATTGTCCACCCGACGACGGCGCTGATAACGCAACAGCACCTGTTCGCTGCTCCAGTCTTCGCCTTTCTCGCGCGCCTGCGCTACCACGTCAAGCAGCGCCTCGACATCGCGATACCCCAGATTCACGCCCTGTCCCGCCAGCGGATTAATGGTATGAGCCGCATCCCCGACCAGCACCAGTCCCGGCGAGACATAGCGCTGCGCATGGCGGCGTACCAGCGGGAAGGACCCCGAAGACAGCGCCGTAACCTTGCCGAGCCGCGCAGGAAACGCCTGCGTGATCTCCTGCGTCAACTGCGTCATGTTCAGCGTCTGCAACTGGCGAATGCGCTGCGGGCTGTCATACCACACAAGCGAAGCATGATTGTCCCAAAGCGGAAGAAACGCGCGAGGACCCGACGGGAAAAACTGCTGCCAGGTCACATCGCTGTCTCTGAATTCTGTCTCGACATTGACCAGCATGCAGTGTTGACGATACTGCCAGCCGTCGATGCCAATTCCCGCCTGCTGGCGAACCTGCGAATTTGCGCCGTCGGCGGCCACCACCAGTTTTGCCTCGAGGCGTTCGCCGCCTGCAAGCTCCAGCGACCAGCCGTCATCGCCGTGCTTTTTGAGCTGCGACAGTTTGTCCGGGCAAAACAGCGTCAGGTTGTCGACCCCCTGCATCTCCTGCCACAGCGCCAGCTGCAATACGCGGTTTTCCAGCATGAAACCCAGCTCCGGCAACCCCAGCGACTGCGCATCGAACAGCACTTCCGAACCGGGCTGTTCCCAGGTTTCCAGGCGACGATAAGGCGTATGCCGCATCTGCGCGACATTTTTCCAGACGTCGAGTTTTTCGAGCAGGCGAACTGTGGCACAGCCGATGGCGGAAATCCGCAGGTCGATAGCCTCGTCGGCGGAATACGGCGCAGGGGCCGAGTTTTCGACCACTGCCACGTCAAATCCCTGGCGGGCAAATCCGAGCGCAGTCGCGGCACCGACCATGCCTCCGCCGACTACGACCACTTCAAAAGGTCTGCTTTGTCTATTTTCCACGACGGTATCCATCACTTTCGTTGTTGTTCGTTATTCAATGAGGTGCACACACTCAGTCTATTTTGCGAAGTGTACCGGATTTTTGTATCGGTATCAGGCGCAACAGGCGCTTGCGCACTAGCCACTCAGTTAATGTGGGATTACAATACGTCTCCTCGCGGGCTCTGTCCCGAGGTTAACGCCTGATGTTAACTATAGGGGCATTTTGTTTAACGCTATTTGAGTCATGGCATGTCGATGAAAAAAAACTGCATATTAAAACCTGGGGCTGTCAGATGAATGAGTACGATTCATCGAAAATGGCCGATTTGCTTAACAGCACACACGGTTTCGAACTGACGGAAAATGCCGAAGAGGCCGACGTGCTGCTGCTCAATACCTGTTCCATTCGGGAAAAGGCGCAAGAGAAAGTGTTCCACCAGCTTGGTCGCTGGAAGTTACTCAAACGCGCTAACCCCGATATCATCATCGGCGTCGGCGGTTGTGTGGCGTCGCAGGAAGGCAAGCTTATCCGCCAGCGCGCGCACTATGTCGATATCGTGTTTGGTCCCCAGACACTGCACCGCCTGCCGGAAATGATCAATCACGTGCGCGGCAGCAAGAGCCCTATCGTTGACGTCAGTTTCCCCGAAATCGAAAAATTCGACCGCCTGCCTGAACCGCGCGCCGACGGCCCGACCGCTTTTGTGTCCATCATGGAAGGCTGCAACAAGTATTGCAGCTTCTGTGTGGTGCCCTACACGCGCGGCGAAGAGGTGAGCCGCCCGAGCGATGACGTCCTGTTTGAAGTGGCGCAGCTTGCCGCACAGGGCGTTCGCGAGGTGAATCTGCTGGGTCAAAACGTAAATGCCTACCGCGGGCCCGGTTTCGACGGCGAAATCTGCACCTTTGCCGAGCTGCTGCGTCTGGTCGCCAGCATTGACGGCATCGACCGTATTCGCTTCACCACCAGCCACCCTATCGAATTCACCGATGACATCATCGAGGTCTATAAAGATACGCCGGAGCTGGTGAGCTTCCTGCATTTGCCGATTCAGAGCGGATCCGACCGCGTACTGACCATGATGAAACGGGCGCATACGGCGCTGGAATACAAATCGACCCTGCGTAAAATCGCCAAAGCGCGTCCGGGCATTACCTTTAGCTCCGACTTTATCGTTGGCTTCCCCGGTGAAACCGAAGAAGATTTCGAGCAGACGATGAAACTGATTGCCGACGTCAACATGGATGTCAGCTTCAGCTTTATTTATTCGGCGCGTCCGGGCACACCGGCGGCAGACATGGTCGACGACGTCGGCGAAGACGAGAAAAAACAGCGCCTGTACCGCTTGCAGGACCGCATTACACAGCAGGCAATGCGCATCAGCCGCGGCATGATTGGCACCGTACAGCGCATTCTGGTTGAAGGCACCTCGCGCAAGGACATCATGGAGTTGACCGGCCGCACCGAAAACAACCGCGTGGTGAACTTTGAAGGCACCCCCGACATGATTGGCAAGTTCGTTGATGTCGAGATTGTCGATGTCCTGACCAACTCGCTGCGCGGCATTGTGGTGCGCACCGAAGCCCAGATGGATCTCCGCCTGCAGGAATCTCCGCAGCAAATCATTGCCCGCACCCGCAAGGAAAACGATCTCGGCGTTGGGCTTTATCAGCCATAACGACCGCTTTCGTCCCCTCTCTCAAAGGCGCTGCGGCGCCTTTTTGATTTAAAAAATGACCTGCGCCAGGGCAAGGCGGTCACGTAATCCTCCCCTTCTCCGGTGAAAGAGGGCAAGTAGGGTTTAAATTTACGAGACAGGCCGCATATTTATTACAGGGGCACATACCTGCAAGGAATATTCTGCCAAGGGCATGTATGATTACCTCTATATCAGGACGTCATCGAAACACACTTCAACAGGTCCAGAGTGGCCCAGAGGAATAGTTTGAACGTTGTAACACAAGAGATTTTGCTGGAGCCCGAAGACAATCAGCGTTTGCTGAGTCTTTGCGGGCCGTTTGATGACAACATCAAACAACTGGAGCGCCGGTTGGGCATCGAGATCAATCGTCGTGATAACGCCTTTAAACTGGTGGGCAAGGCCCTGAATGTCGAGGCTGCCGCAAACATCCTGCGCGACCTGTATGTCGATACCGCCCCGCTGCGTGGCGAAACGCAGGAAATCGACCCTGAAAAAATCCATCTGGCGGTCAAAGAGAGCCGGGTGCTCGAGCAATCGGCCGAAAGCGTGCCCGATTACGGCAAAGCGGTCATCATCAAGACCAAGCGCGGGATGATCAAACCCCGCACGCCCAATCAGGCGCAGTACATCGCCAACGTGCTCGACCACGATATCACGTTCGGCATCGGCCCTGCCGGTACCGGCAAGACCTATCTGGCCGTGGCAGCGGCCGTTGACGCCCTCGAGCGTCAGGAAGTGCGTCGTATTCTGCTGACGCGCCCTGCAGTCGAGGCAGGCGAGAAGCTTGGCTTCCTGCCGGGCGATCTAAGTCAGAAGGTAGACCCGTATTTACGTCCGCTGTATGACGCGCTGTTTGAAATGCTCGGCTTCGAAAAAGTCGAGAAACTGATTGAGCGCAACGTGATTGAAGTCGCTCCGCTGGCCTACATGCGCGGCCGCACACTCAACGACGCCTTTATCATTCTCGACGAGAGCCAGAATACCTCCATCGAGCAGATGAAAATGTTCCTGACGCGTATCGGCTTCAACTCCAAGGCCGTGATTACCGGCGACGTGACGCAAATCGACTTGCCGCGTCACCAGAAGTCCGGACTGCGTCACGCAATTGAAGTGCTGTCGGGCGTTGAAGAGCTGAGTTTCAACTTCTTCCACAGCGAAGACGTCGTGCGCCACCCCGTGGTTGCCCGCATTGTCGTCGCCTATGAAGCCTGGGAAGAAGAAGACCAGAAGCGCCGCGACGAAACCGCCAGACAGCGTAAGCAAGATTCACAGCAGTATGCTGTCCAACCCACCCCTGAACAGAGCAATACATGAGTCATCAGGTTATTCTAGATTTACAGATTGCCAGCGAAAGCAGCGAAGGCTTGCCGGCAGAAAGCGACTTCCAGCAGTGGCTGGAAGCCGTTCTTCCCCAGTTTCAGGAAGAGTCGGAAGTCACCATCCGCATCGTCGACGAAGCGGAAAGCCAGGAGTTGAACCTGACTTACCGTGGCAAGGACAAATCCACCAATGTGCTATCATTCCCGTTCGAAGCACCGCCGGGTATGGAGCTGCCGCTGCTTGGCGATTTGGTGATTTGCCGCCAGGTTGTCGAAAAGGAAGCGCTGGAGCAAAACAAGGCGCTAAATGCGCATTGGGCACATATGGTTGTTCACGGCAGTCTGCATCTGCTAGGGTATGATCATATCGTCGAGGAAGAAGCCGAAGAAATGGAAGCCATCGAGATTGAAATCATGCAATCTCTCGGCCATCCAGACCCGTATTTGCTGCAGGACGAGTAGCATGGCTCGACGAAAGGTAGTAAACACTATTTAATGTACACCCTGTTTTATCCAGACAGTGTGAAGCCGTTCCCTGTCATAACGTTACCGCCACGCCGTAACGTTATGATGTTTTTCCCTAATATGAGAATCTACAACCCAACGCCATGAGCGATGACCATCCACAAAACAGCGACAGCCCCAGTCCCAAGAAGGGCTTCTTCTCCCTTATGCTCAGCCAGCTTTTTCACGGTGAACCTAAAAACCGTGGCGATCTGCTGGAGCTCATTCGTGATTCCGAACAAAACGATCTGATCGATCCCGATACCCGTGACATGCTGGAAGGCGTGATGGATATCGCCGAGCAGCGCGTGCGCGATATCATGATCCCTCGTTCACAAATGATTACCCTCAAGCGCAATCAGCCTATCGAAGAGTGCCTCGACGTCATTATCGAGTCGGCCCACTCGCGCTTTCCGATAATCAGCGAGGATAAGGACCATATCGAAGGCATTCTGATGGCAAAAGATCTGCTGCCTTTCATGCGTTCGGAGTCAGAGCCCTTCAGCATCGACAAAGTGCTGAGACCCGTTGTGGTTGTTCCCGAAAGCAAGCGCGTTGACCGCATGCTGAAAGAATTTCGCTCGCAGCGTTACCACATGGCGATTGTGGTTGACGAATTCGGCGGTGTTTCCGGTCTGGTCACCATCGAAGATATTCTCGAGCTTATCGTTGGCGAAATTGAAGACGAGTACGATGACGAAGAAGATCTCGACATCCGCCAGCTAAGCCGCCATACCTATACCGTTCGTGCGCTGGCCCCTATCGAAGACTTCAACGAAGTGTTTGAAACCAGCTTCAGCGATGAAGAGGTCGACACCATCGGCGGTCTGGTCATGCAGTCCTTTGGGCATCTCCCTGCCCGCGGTGAAACTATCGAAATCGACGGTTACTCATTCAAAGTTGCCATGGCCGATAGTCGCCGTATCATTCAGGTTCACGTAAAAATCCCGGACGACGCGCCGCAACCGAAACTGGAAGATTAATTTTTCATGGCATCAACATTTTTCTACGCCGTAGATTGGGCAGTACAGCAAGACAGCAATGGAACGCATTCCCGGCCACTGATATCAAGCAGTCAACGGGGTAAAAGAGCGCAGTTAACGACGCTACGGTGTGAAAAATGACGAAACTGTTTGCAAGCCAGCGGGTGAGAAGCCTGCTGGCCGTGCTTTTTGGTGCCTGCGGTACCCTGTCCTTCTCACCTTATGATTTCTGGCCGGCGGCCATCGTGTCGTTGGCCGGCCTGCTGGCGCTGACCCTTGAACGTCGTCCCGCCCAGTCTGCCCTGCTTGGTTTCTTGTGGGGATTAGGGCTGTTCGGCAGCGGCGTAAACTGGGTTTACGTCAGTATCGCTACTTTCGGCGGCATGCCGGGCTTCGTCAATATCTTCCTGGTCGCCCTGCTCGCCGTTTATCTTTCGCTATACACCATGCTGTTTGGCGGTCTGCTGGCCAGACTCTGGCCAAAGACCAGCTGGTGGCGACTTGCGTTGGCGGCCCCGGCTCTGTGGCAGATAACAGAATTTCTGCGCGGCTGGGTACTGACCGGTTTCCCATGGCTGCAATTCGGCTACAGCCAGATCAACGGCCCGCTGAAAGGCCTTGCGCCGATTGGCGGCGTCGAGAGCATTACGTTTGTCATGATGTCGCTAAGCGGCCTGCTGGTGTACGGCCTGATAAAACACAAAGCCGTGCCGGTCGTGATTGCGCTGGCCATGCTGCTGTTGCCGTGGCCGCTGCGTCAGGTGCACTGGTTTACCCCGCAGCCCGACAAGGCGATCGATGTGGCGATGGTGCAGGGCAATATTCCGCAGTCAATGAAGTGGGATCCCAAGGCGCTGATTTCCACCCTGCAAACCTATCTGGACGAAACACGCCCCTATCTCGGCAAGGCCAAACTGATTATCTGGCCGGAGTCTGCCATTCCCGATATCGAAGTCGAGCAGCAACAGTTCTGACCATGATGGACGACCTGACGCGCTCGCATCACAGTAACCTCATCACCGGCATTGTTGACTACAAGCGCACGGAGAACGGCACCAAAACCTATAACAGCGTCATTGCGCTGGGTGAGCCGGAGCCGTATCGCTATCCTGATCCGAACCGGTACAACAAGTATCACCTGGTCCCTTTCGGTGAGTTTGTGCCGATGGAAACCCTGCTGCGTCCGCTTGCGCCGTTCTTTGACCTGCCGATGTCGTCGTTTAGCCGCGGTGACTATATTCAGGCACCGCTGCATGTGGCCGGACTTAATCTGACTACCGCCATCTGCTACGAAATTGTCGAAGGCGAACAGGTCCGCGAGAATTTCCATCCTGATACCAATCTGCTGCTGACCGTATCCAACGATGCCTGGTTCGGACATTCGATTGGTCCGTGGCAGCATTTCCAGATGGCCCGTATGCGCGCCGTCGAACTGGGTCGTCCGCTTCTGCGCAGTACCAATAACGGCGTCACAGCGGCGGTCGATGCCGAGGGCAATGTGATTGCCGAGATCCCGCAGTTCACCCGTCAGGTGCTGGCGGTGAAGGTTACGCCGACTCAGGGCATCACGCCTTATGCAAGAATGGGCGCATGGCCGGTGTGGATCCTCACCGTGCTCTGTGCCGCCGCTGCGATGATATTGAGTCGCCGCAAACGGTAATTCTCCGGCAGGCAGTAGCACCCTGTGTCACTGCCTGCTTTCAGTGCAACCCGCCTATTCCCCCGCCTTTTCGACGCTGCCCGTGCGCCACATGCCCGCTCGTTTCCCGCTTTGATTCCTCTGCCTTACCCTCACGCGCCGAACATAAATAGCGCTTATCGGTTCAGATGGCATGCATCTTGCTACATCTTGTTGAAAGATATCTTGTTTATAAATGTATTTTCGATAGTTGCATCGTTTTGACACATTTTGAGTACTAAGTGGTCACCCTTTAGGTGCAAGCCACGCCATTTGCTTTAATTTGGTGCGCGCTCAGTCTCAAAAAAGAAACATAATGATTTCACATTGTTCACATTACGCTATCTTCTCCAACGAAGGTCGCAACATACAATGTTCATTGAAGTGTGTTCATACGCAGTGCCGCGAGCTGATACAAGATTATTAACCGCCGGATTCATCTTTGATCCTTTACGAAGGATCCTCACAAGCAAAGGAGTTGGACCATGCAATTGCGCAAACTGGTGTTGTCGGTACTGTTGGCAAGTGTTGCCGCAAGTAGCCTTGCTCATGCCGAAGAACTGACGGGTACGCTGAAAAAATCAAAGACAATGGCGTGATCGTGGTCGGCCACCGTGAATCCTCCGTACCATTCTCTTATTACAACAATGAACAGAAGCCCGTGGGTTACTCACAGGACTTCTCCAACGCCATTGTCGATGCCATCAAGAAAAAGCTGAACGCCCCTGATTTGCAGGTAAAAATGCTGCCAATCACCTCTCAGAACCGTATTCCGCTGCTGCAAAACGGCACCTATGATTTTGAGTGCGGCTCCACCACCAATAACGTCGAACGTCAGCAGCAGGCGGCCTTCTCCGACACAATCTTCGTGATTGGCACCCGTTTGCTGGTCAAGAAAGGCTCGCCGATTAAAGATTTTGCCGATCTCAAAGGCAAGACCGTGGTGGTGACCTCGGGCACCACGTCCGAAGTCCTGCTGCACAAGCTGAACGACGAGAAGAAGCTGGAGATGAAAATCATCAGCACCAAAGATCACGGCGACTCCTTCCGTACGCTGGAAACCGGTCGTGCTGCGGCCTTTATGATGGATGATGCCCTGCTGGCCGGTGAACGCGCCAAAGCCAAAAAGCCTGACGACTGGGTGATTCTGGGTACTCCGCAGTCCAAGGAAGCTTATGGCTGCATGCTGCGTAAAGACGACGCCGACTTCAAGAAACTGGTCGATGACACCGTCGCGCAGGCCGAGACTTCGGGTCAGGCCACCAAGTGGTTTGAAACCTGGTTCAAAAAGCCTATCCCGCCAAAAAATCTGAACATGAACTTTGAACTGTCCGACGACATGAAAGCACTGTTCAAAGCGCCTAACGATAAGGCGCTGTAAGGTAACAACAATATCCTGAAGCACAGCGCTCAAGCCGCTACGGCGTCAAATGCAACGGTGAATACCCAGGCAGTTGGCGGTGTAGCAAGGCGGCAAGCGAGCGAATTCCGATGAGCTGACACCGGTCAGTGATTCGGGTGAGCAAACGCCGCCAACGCCGCTACGGCGTCAAATGTGCAGGGTATTTTGTGATGAAGTCCTGACAGGGCTGCAGGAACTGCGAAAGCAGATTGAATGCGGGGTGGTCGTTCCCCACCCCGCCATTCTTTATAGCGCCACAGGCTCCGCCGTGTTCGTCATCACTCATAAAGTCATCCAAGAGGTTTTTCTATGTCTTCAGGCTGGAATTGGGGCATTTTTCTCGAGCAGGCTCCCTTTGGTAACACGACTTACCTGGGCTGGATCTGGTCGGGTTTCCAGGTTACCGTCGCGCTGTCGCTTTGTGCCTGGGTTATCGCGTTTTTCATCGGCTCGATTTTCGGTATTTTGCGCACCGTTCCCAATCGTTTCCTTTCCGCGCTCGGCACCTGTTACGTGGAGTTGTTCCGTAACGTTCCGCTGATCGTGCAATTCTTTATCTGGTATCTGGTGGTGCCTGAACTGCTGCCCGAAAATATCGGCATGTGGTTCAAGCAGGAACTGGATCCCAACGTGCAGTTCTTTGTTTCATCCATGGTCTGTCTTGGCCTGTTTACCGCCGCCCGTGTGTGCGAGCAGGTTCGCGCCGCGATCCAGTCGCTGCCACGCGGCCAGCAGGCGGCAGGTTTGGCGATGGGACTGACGCTGCCCCAGACCTATCGCTACGTGCTGCTGCCAAACGCCTATCGCGTGATTGTGCCGCCGCTGACGTCGGAAATGCTTAACCTGGTCAAGAACTCGGCCATCGCGTCGACCATCGGTCTGGTGGATATGGCCGCGCAGGCCGGCAAGTTGCTGGATTACTCGGCGCATGCCTACGAGTCTTTTGCCGCCATTACGCTGGCCTATGTCCTCATCAACGCGGTCATTATGCTGATCATGCAGCAGGTCGAACGCAAGATCCGCCTGCCGGGCAATATGGGGAGTAAATAATCTATGTACGAATTTGACTGGAGCTCAATCGCTCCCAGCCTGCCCTATCTGCTCAACGGCATGGTGATTACCCTGCAAATAACCGGAATTGCGATTGTCTTCGGTATTCTGTGGGGCACGCTGCTGGCGGTCATGCGCCTGTCGTCGTTCAAGCCTGTTAGCTGGTTTGCCCGCGCCTACGTCAACCTGTTTCGCGCCGTACCGCTCGTCATGGTCTTGCTGTGGTTCTATCTGGTGGTGCCGACTTTCCTGCAAAAAGTGCTGGGTCTGTCACCGAAAACCGATATTCGCCTGATTTCGGCCATGGTGGCCTTTGCCCTGTTCGAAGCCGCCTATTATTCAGAAATCATTCGTGCCGGTATTCAGAGTATTGCACGTGGACAGGCTTCCGCCGCGCTGGCGCTCGGCATGACGCACTGGCAGTCGATGCAGCTTATCATCCTGCCGCAGGCCTTCCGCGCCATGGTGCCGCTGCTGCTGACACAGGCCATCGTCCTGTTCCAGGATACCTCGCTGGTTTATGTGCTGAGTCTGGCGGACTTCTTCCGTACCGCGACCAACATTGGCGAGCGTGACGGAACCCAGGTCGAGATGATCCTGTTTGCCGGTGTCGTTTATTTTGTTATCAGTCTCTCTGCCTCGCTGCTGGTGAGCTATTTGAAGAAAAGGTCTCATTCATGATTTCACTGAAAAATGTCTCAAAATGGTATGGTCACTTCCAGGTATTGACGGAATGCAGCACCGAGGTCAAGAAAGGTGAAGTTGTCGTGGTGTGTGGACCTTCGGGTTCCGGAAAGTCGACGTTGATTAAAACGGTCAACGGATTGGAGCCGATTCAGAAAGGCGAAATTCTGGTAAACGGCACGCCGGTCAACGATAAAAAGACCAATCTGGCGCAGTTGCGGGCCAAAGTCGGCATGGTCTTCCAGCATTTTGAACTGTTTCCGCACCTGTCGATTGTCGAGAACCTGACGCTGGCGCAGGTCAAGGTATTGAAGCGCGACAAGGCGGCGGCAAAAGAGAAAGGGCTGAAACTGCTGGAACGTGTCGGGCTGTCGGCGCATGCCCACAAATTCCCGGGGCAGCTTTCGGGCGGACAGCAGCAGCGTGTAGCGATTGCCCGCGCGCTGTGTATGGATCCTATCGCCATGCTGTTTGACGAACCAACCTCGGCGCTGGACCCAGAGATGATAAACGAAGTGCTGGACGTCATGGTGGAACTGGCTAACGAGGGCATGACCATGATGGTGGTCACGCACGAGATGGGCTTTGCGCGCAAAGTGGCGAACCGCGTTATCTTTATGGATGAGGGGAAAATTGTCGAAGACCGCAATAAAGACGATTTCTTCAATAATCCCGAGTCGGATCGCGCCCGCGACTTCCTGGCGAAAATCCTCCATTAACGTCTGACTCAAAACACTCCCGGCTATCCAACGACACGGGGCCGCTTTTTCGGCGGCCCCGCAACAGGAAAAGTACGAGAGCGAATCGCGCAGCCGTCGCCTCGTCAACGCTGGTGCATCAAGGCTTGAAAGGCCTGCGGGAGAATTCGTCATGCCCGCATTCAGGGCATTTGGTCAGCACCTCGGGTGTGTAAACGGCCAGATGGAAGTGGCACTTTTCGCAGACTAAATCCCCCAACCCGACCACCTCCCCGCTGTGGTAAATGCCGTGGTGATTGACATCCTTGAACACCTCTTTCCACTCCAGCTGCGTTTTATCGGTGATATCCGCCAGTTCGCGCCACAGGCTTTCCTTGATGACGCGCATAAAGACGCTGTCCTCTTCGTCGTTTTCTTCGGTAACCGGCTGCACGGCAGGCTGTGCAGCCGCAGGTTGCGAAAAGGTTCGGCGCGCGGGCGCGTACTCGCCATAGATGCGGGCGAATTCCTGTAAATCGCGACGCGCAGACCAGGTCAGGCGGTCAACCTCCACCGGCGAGAGCTTGCCTTCGTTTTGCAATGTCACCCGCGCATCACTGACCAGCAGGTCGATATCGCGTTCACCGCCGCGCAGACGCTCCGTCAATGACACCATCAACTGGCGATAGTCCTGTTCTACATCACTCATAGCTTCTCCTTAATGTGCGGCTTAACGCATCAAACAGCGCGTTTATGTGTCATCTACTCCTGTTATTTTAGTCACGATTCTCTGAATGAGCTGGCCGCAGCGCGCAGTTTCCGCTTTGTCCTAAAAATAAACCTCGGCAGATCAGTAGAAAAAGCCGCCGGTGCCAAGCTTGGTGTTGTTGCGCTGGGCGCTTATCAGCTATGCTATGCGGATCTGTTTGAAACTTTTGTTATTAACATATTTGATTAACGAAATAGGGCTACGGATGTAGCTGTTTTTAACTAACATCAACCCGAAGTCTCTGAAGCCGCGGTTTCAGGCACTGAAGGTATTAGGGATCGTCGGCCGCCATGCAAGAGCAATACCGTCCAGAAGAAATAGAGTCACAGGTTCAACTTCACTGGCAAGAGAAGGAAACCTTTAAAGTCACCGAACAACCTGGAAAAGAGAAGTACTACTGCCTCTCCATGTTGCCTTATCCGTCGGGCCGCCTGCATATGGGCCACGTGCGTAACTACACCATCGGTGACGTGATTTCCCGCTACCAGCGCATGCTCGGTAAAAACGTGCTTCAGCCGATTGGCTGGGACGCCTTTGGTCTGCCTGCCGAAGGAGCCGCCGTTAAAAACAACACCGCACCGGCGCCGTGGACCTACGAAAACATCGAATACATGAAGAACCAGCTTAAACTGCTGGGCTTTGGCTATGACTGGAGCCGCGAACTGGCGACCTGTCAGCCGGAATATTACCGCTGGGAGCAGTGGTTCTTCACCAAGCTGTACGAAAAGGGTCTGGTCTACAAGAAGACCTCTGCGGTCAACTGGTGTCCGCACGACCTGACCGTTCTGGCTAACGAACAGGTTATCGACGGCTGCTGCTGGCGCTGCGATACCAAGGTTGAGCGCAAAGAGATCCCGCAGTGGTTCATCAAAATCACCGCCTATGCCGATCAACTGCTGAATGACCTGGATACGCTGGAAAGCTGGCCTGAGCAGGTCAAGACCATGCAGCGTAACTGGATTGGCCGTTCCGAAGGCGTCGAGATAACCTTCGATGTCGAAAAGAGCGAAGAGAAGCTGACCGTTTACACCACGCGTCCTGACACCTTTATGGGTGCAACCTACGCGGCGGTGGCGGCGGGCCACCCTCTGTCACTGCAGGCAGCCGCTTCACAGCCTGCGCTGGCCGATTTCATCGACGAATGCCGCAACACCAAGGTCGCCGAAGCAGAAATGGCGACCATGGAGAAAAAAGGCATGCCGACCGGCCTGTTCGCCGTGCATCCACTGACCGGCAAGCAGATCCCGATTTGGGTCGCCAACTTCGTCTTGATGGAATACGGCACGGGCGCCGTGATGGCCGTTCCGGGGCACGACGCGCGCGACTGGGAATTCGCCACCAAATACGACCTGCCTATCGAAGCCGTTATCCTGAATGCCGCCGGCAGCGTGCCTGACGTCAAGGCGGAAGTCATGACCGAAAAAGGCGTGCTGTGCAATTCCGGCGAGTTCGACGGTCTGGATCACGAGCAGGGCTTCAACGCCATCGCCGACAAGCTGGTCAGCATGGGCGTAGGCGAGCGCAAGGTGAACTACCGTCTGCGCGACTGGGGTGTATCACGCCAGCGTTACTGGGGTGCGCCAATTCCGATGATTACGCTGGAAGACGGTACCGTCATCCCGACGCCTGAAGATCAACTGCCGGTGATTCTGCCGGAAGACGTGGTCATGGACGGCATCACAAGCCCTATCAAGGCCGATCCCGAGTGGGCCAAAACCACCGTTAACGGCGTGCCGGGTCTGCGTGAAACCGACACCTTCGACACCTTCATGGAATCATCGTGGTACTACGCGCGCTACACCTGCCCGGACTACGACAAAGGCATGCTGGATCCGGCTGCGGCCAACTACTGGCTGCCGGTTGACCAGTATGTCGGTGGTATCGAACACGCCATCATGCACCTGATGTACTTCCGCTTCTTCCACAAGCTGATGCGCGATGCGGGTCTGGTGACCTCCGACGAGCCGGCCAAACGCCTGCTGTGTCAGGGCATGGTGCTGGCCGATGCCTTCTACTACCTCAACGAAGGTGGCGCACGTGTCTGGGTTTCGCCTATCGATGCTACCCTGGAGCGCGACGAAAAAGGCCGTATCGTGAAAGCGACCGACCCTGAAGGGCGCGAGCTGGTGTACGCGGGCATGAGCAAGATGTCCAAGTCCAAGAACAACGGTATCGACCCGCAGGTCATGGTTCAGAAATACGGTGCCGACACCGTGCGTCTGTTCATGATGTTTGCTTCACCGGCCGAAATGACGCTGGAATGGCAGGAATCGGGCGTTGAAGGGGCGAACCGCTTCCTGAAGCGTGTCTGGAAACTGGCCTTCGAGCACACCGCCAAAGGCGCGACCTCTGCGCTGGACGTGGCTGCGCTGACCGCCGAGCAGAAAGACCTGCGCCGTGATCTGCACAAGACCATCGCCAAAGTGACCGATGATGTGGGTCGTCGTCAGACCTTCAACACGGCCATTGCCGCGATTATGGAACTGATGAACAAACTGGGCCGTGCTCCACAGGAAACCACCCAGGATCGCGCGCTTATCCAGGAAGCCCTGCTGGCCGTGGTACGCATGCTTTATCCATTCACTCCGCACGTCTGCTTCACTCTGTGGCAGCAGCTGGGCGGCGAAGGCGATGTGGATACCGCACCTTGGCCGGTTGCCGACGAAAAAGCGATGGTTGAAGACTCCAAGCTGGTCGTGGTGCAGGTGAATGGCAAGGTCCGTGCCAAAATCACCGTCGCGGCTGACGCAACGGAAGAACAGGTTCGCGAATTGGCGGCACAGGAATATCTGGTCGCAAAATATCTGGATGGGGTCACCGGTTCGCAAGGTAATCTACGTGCCAGGCAAGCTGCTTAACCTGGTTGTGGGTTAAATCAAGGAGGCTTTTTTTGCGAGAAAAACTTTTGGAACGAAAAAACTCGGTGCCACAGCGTATTTTGATGCTGTTGTTAGGCGCTCTGGTGCTTATTACGTCGGGCTGTGGTTTCCACCTTCGCGGCACGACCAACGTGCCGGAAGAGCTGAAGACCATTACGCTCAACAGTTATGACCCTTACGGTCCGCTCACGCGCGAGATCCGTAACCAGTTGAAACTGAGTGACGTGAAGGTAGTACCAGCTACCGCAACCAACAAGAAAAGCCTGCCTGAGCTGCGCATAGTCAACTCGACGCAGGGTGAAGCGACGGCCTCCATCTTCCAGGATGGTAAAACCGCCGAGTATCAGTTGGCGATGACCGTTCAGGCGCAGGTGATGATGCCGGGTAAAGATATTTATCCGATATCCGTTACCGTGTTCCGCTCCTTCTTCGATAACCCGCTCGCGGCGTTGGCCAAAGACGCCGAGCAGGAGATAATCCAGAAAGAGATGCGCGAACAGGCCGCTCAGCAATTGATTCGTAAACTTCTGGCGGTTCACGCCTCGGAGCTGACGAAGAAAGAGCAAGTGACCGGCACGCCTGAAATTATCAGCTCCGGAACCGCTCCTGCGGCCAGCCTTACTGATAAATGATCCGTCTTTATCCTGAACAACTTGCCGCGCAGCTCCGAGAGGGGCTGCGCGCCTGTTATCTGCTATGTGGCAACGATCCCCTGCTGTTGCAGGAGAGCCAGGACGCCGTGCGTCAGGCCGCGAATGCCCACGATTTCAACGAACACTTCAGCTTTATTCTTGATGCCCATACCGAATGGGACGCCATATTCAGCAGCTGTCAGGCGCTCAGCCTGTTTGCCACACGCCAGACGCTGACCCTGCATTTTCCAGAAAACGGCCCCTCTGCGCCGATGGCCGAACAGCTTAAAACGCTGGTCAGCCTGCTGCATGACGATATTTTACTGATCCTGCGTGCCGGCAAACTGACCAAGGCGCAGGAAAATGGCGCCTGGTTCAAGGCCATCAGCGATCGCACCGTGTTTGTCTCCTGCCAGACGCCGGAACAGGCGCAGCTGCCGCGCTGGGTCGCCAAGCGCGCAAAAAGCCTTTCGCTGGAGCTCGATGACCCCGCCAATCAGTTGCTCTGCTATTGCTATGAAGGCAATCTGCTGGCGCTGGGGCAATCGCTCGAACGGCTTGCGCTGCTTTATCCCGACGGCAAACTCACCCTGCCCCGCGTGGAAGAAGCCGTAAACGATGCCGCGCACTTTACGCCGTATCACTGGCTCGACGCGTTGCTGGCCGGCAAAGGCAAACGTGCGTGGCACATCCTGCGCCAGTTGCAGCAGGAAGACAGCGAACCGGTGATTTTACTGCGGACCTTGCAGCGCGAACTGCTGATGCTGCTCAATCTGCGCCGCAAGATGGACACCCAGCCGCTGCGCAACCTGTTCGACCAGTACAAGGTATGGCAGAACCGCCGTGCGCTGGTAACTCAGGCGTTGCAGCGTCTGTCTCTGCAACAGCTTAATCAAGCGGTCCAGATGCTGACGCAGATGGAAATTCGCCTGAAACAGGACTATGGTCAATCGGTCTGGCCGGAACTGGAAAGCCTCTCCATGCTGCTGTGTGGAAAGCCGCTGCCGCCGAGCTTTATCGATGCAGGAACGCTGTAATGACCTCGTCCACAAAAGATGAAAACACGTTGATGGCGCTGTTTGGCGGCACCTTTGATCCTGTCCATTTTGGTCATCTGCGCCCCGTCGAACAGCTTGCGCATGAGATAGACCTCGAGAAAGTCATTCTGCTGCCAAACAACGTGCCGCCGCACCGCCCCCAACCCGAGGCGACAGCGGCCCAGCGGCTGAAAATGGCGCAGCTGGCAATCGAAGGTAACCCGTTGTTTTCAGTGGATTCCCGCGAGCTGCAACGGGATACGCCCTCCTATACCATCGAGACTCTTGAAACGTTACGTAAAGAACGTGGCAATAGGCAGCCATTGGCGTTTATCATTGGTCAGGATTCATTACTGACGCTTTACAAATGGCACCGCTGGGAGGCATTGCTCGACGTGTGTCATCTGGTGGTTCTGGGGCGACCGGGCTATGCCCGCGAGTTGACGACCCCCGAATTGCAGCGTTGGTATGAGGCGCACAAGCGGGAAGATGCCCGTCAGCTCAGGGAACACCCTCACGGCTTTATTTATCAGGCCAATACGCCGCTGCTGGACATCTCCGCCACCGAGATCCGCACGCGTCGTCACGAGGGCCGCGATTGCTCTGACTTACTTCCCTCCGCCGTTGAGCGCTATATCGACTCTCAGGGGCTCTACGTCGCGAATCCTTTATCTCGCGAATAGATCACGCGCGCAGACAACGCGTGTTATACTCCGCCGCTTAATTTTCGGTTCAGACAATACAATCCCCAGGGGGAATCTTTGCAAGGTAAAGCGCTCCAAGAATTCGTTATCGACAAAGTCGATGACCTCAAGGCCCAGGACATCATTGCTATCGATGTTGCGGGTAAATCCAGTATCACTGACTGCATGGTAATCTGTACCGGTACGTCAAGCCGCCACGTGGTGTCCATTGCGGGTCACCTGGTGGAAGAAGCCAAAGCGGCAGGCCTCGACGCGCACGGCATCAAGGGCATCAACGAAGCTGACTGGGTCGTTGTCGACCTGGGTGAAGTGATCGTTCACGTCATGCAGGAAGAGAGCCGTCTGCTCTACGAACTCGAGAAGCTTTGGGGTTAATCTGTGAAGCTGCAACTTGTTGCCGTGGGCACAAAAATGCCCGACTGGGTGCAGACCGGCTTTATGGATTATCTTCGCCGTTTCCCGAAAGACATGCCGTTCGAACTGATTGAAGTGCCCGCGGGAAAACGCGGGAAAAACGCGGATATCAAGCGCATTCTTGAAAAAGAAGGCGAGCAGATGCTGTCGGTGGTTGGAAAAGGCAATCGCATTGTTACGCTGGATATTCCGGGCACGCCCTGGGAAACGCCACAGTTGGCCCAACAGCTTGAACGCTGGAAGCAGGACGGCAGAGATGTCAGCTTGCTGATTGGCGGTCCTGAAGGGCTGGCACCAGCATGTAAAGAGGCTGCGGTTCAGAGCTGGTCGCTCTCTCCGCTGACGCTGCCCCACCCGCTGGTCCGGGTGCTGGTGGCCGAAAGCCTGTATCGTGCATGGAGTATCACCACTAATCATCCGTATCACCGCGAGTAGGCGGTCGGTCAATATCAGCAGCACAGTGAACTAAGTAGTGGGATGAAAATAGATCGTAACCCTTTTCGCGACTATACGGCTGAATCAGCCCTGTTTGTGCGCCGTGCACTGGTGGCGTTTTTTGGCATTCTGCTGCTTAGCAGCATACTGGTTTACAATCTCTACACCATCCAGGTGGTGCGTTTTCAGGATTATCAGACCCGATCCAACGACAACCGCATCAAGCTGGTCCCCATTGCGCCCAGCCGTGGGATAATCTATGACCGGAACGGCACGCCGCTGGCGCTTAACCGCACCATCTACCAACTGGAGATGATGCCGGAAAAGGTCGACGACGTGCAGGCTACGCTGGCTGCGCTGACGCCTATTGCCCAACTCACGCCGGAAGATCTCGACAATTTCGCCAAAGAACGCAAGCGCGCGCGACGCTTTACCTCGATCCCCATTAAAATTGGGCTCAACGAGGTACAGGTGGCGCGCTTTGCGGTCAATCAATTCAATTTCCCGGGCGTTGAAGTCAAAGGCTATCAGCGCCGCTATTATCCCTATGGTTCTGCCCTGACCCACGTGATCGGCTATGTTTCAAAAATTAACGATCGCGACGTTGAAAGGCTGGACAAAGACGGTATTCTTGCCAACTACGCCGCCACGCACGACATCGGCAAGCTGGGCATCGAGCGCTATTACGAGAGCACGCTGCACGGTAAAACCGGCTACGCCGAGGTGGAAGTCAACAACCGCGGCCGCGTGATTCGCCAGTTGCACGAAGAACCTCCGCAGGCGGGTAAAGACATTACGCTGACCCTGGACCTGCCGTTGCAGACTTATATCGAAGAGTTGCTGAAGGGCAGCCGTGCGGCCGTGGTAGTGACCGATCCCCGCGACGGCAGCATTCGCGCGCTGGTGTCGAATCCGAGCTACGACCCTAACCTGTTCGTCGACGGGATCTCCAGCAAAGAGTACAACACGTTGCTGAATGACCCTGACCGGCCGCTCATCAACCGCGCGACCCAGGGGTGTATCCACCGGCCTCGACGGTCAAGCCTTACGTGGCCGTGTCGTCCCTGACGGCGGGCGTTATCAATAGAAATACGTCGCTGTTCGACCCGGGCTGGTGGCAGCTACCGGGGTCGGAGAAGCGTTATCGCGACTGGAAACACTGGGGCCACGGGCGACTCAACGTCACCAAGGCGCTGGAAGAGTCCGCCGATACCTTCTTCTATCAGGTGGCTTACGACATGGGTATCGACCGCATGGCCGAATGGATGACCAAGTTCGGATTCGGCCAGTATACCGGCATCGATCTCTCCGAGGAGCGCAACGGCAATATGCCTACCCGCGACTGGAAGATGAAACGCTTTAAAAAGCCGTGGTATCAGGGTGACACCATTCCGGTCGGCATCGGCCAGGGTTACTGGACTGCCACGCCGATTCAGAACATGAAGGCGCTGACGACGCTGATTAACGACGGCAATGTCAAAACGCCGCACCTTCTGCTCAGCACGCAGGACGGCGCGACCAAGATTCCTTACCGCCAGCAGGAAGTGACCCAGATTGGCGATATTCATTCGGGTTACTGGGAACTGGCCAAAGACGGCATGTTTGGCGTGGCGAACCGGTCAAACGGAACGGCGCGCAAATACTTTATGGATGCGCCCTACAAGGCGGCGGCAAAATCCGGTACGGCGCAGGTTTATGGTCTGAAAGCCAATGAAACCTACAACGCCCACAAGATTGCCGAACATTTGCGTGACCACAAGCTGATGAACGCCTTTGCGCCGTTCGATCACCCGACCGTTGCGGTCAACGTGGTGCTCGAGAACGGCGGTATCGGTCCTGCGGTAGGCACGATTACAAGACAGATTCTCGACCATATCTTACTGGGCGACAATACGACGACATTACCGGCCGAAGCTCCTGCTCCGCCCGGCATCGAAGGTGATTAACCAAGAATGACTGAAAGCCAAAAACAAGGGTCGCTGTGGCACAAGATGCACATCGACATCACGCTCCTGCTCATCGTCATGGCGCTGCTGGTTTACAGCGCCTTCGTTATCTGGAGCGCCAGCGGGCAGGACATCGGCATGATGGAGCGCAAACTCGGCCAGATTGCGGGCGGACTGGTGATTATGCTGGTCATGGCGCAAATACCGCCGCGCGTCTATGAAAGCTGGGCGCCCTATCTGTATATTTTCTGCGTGTTTCTGCTGGTGCTGGTGGATGCCTTCGGACAGGTCAGTAAAGGCGCACAGCGCTGGCTCGACCTCGGCGTGGTGCGTTTCCAGCCCTCGGAGCTGGCAAAAATCGCCGTTCCGTTGATGGTCGCGCGCTTTATCAACCGCGATATCTGCCCGCCCTCGCTGAAAAATACCGCCATCGCGCTGGTGCTTATCTTCGTCCCTACCCTGCTTGTGGCTGCGCAGCCCGACCTCGGAACGTCGATTCTCATCGCCGCATCCGGGATTTTCGTGCTGTTCCTCTCCGGTATGAGCTGGAAACTGATCGCATGCGCCGCCGTTCTGGTCGCGGCGTTTATTCCTATTCTGTGGTTCTTCCTGATGCATGATTATCAGCGCGACCGCGTGATGATGCTGCTTAATCCCGAGAGCGATCCGCTCGGCGCGGGTTATCACATCATTCAGTCGAAGATTGCCATCGGCTCCGGCGGATTCTCGGGGAAAGGCTGGCTGCACGGCACACAGTCGCAGCTCGAGTTTCTGCCCGAACGTCACACCGACTTTATCTTCGCGGTGCTGGCCGAAGAACTGGGTCTGGGTGGCGTCCTGGTGCTGCTCGGTCTTTACTTATGCCTGATTACCCGCGGGCTGGTGATTGCCGCCAAAGCGCAAACCACCTTCGGCCGCGTGATGTCGGGAGGGTTGATGTTGATATTCTTTGTTTATGTCTTTGTTAACATTGGCATGGTGAGTGGTATAGTCCCTGTGGTCGGGGTGCCGTTGCCTCTGGTCAGTTATGGTGGTTCGGCGCTAATCGTGCTGATGGCTGGGTTTGGTATCGTCATGTCGATACATACTCATCGAAAAATGTTATCGAAAAATTTATAGGGGTGAGTGATGCGCAAGGAGTGGTTAGGGGCGATTATCGCCGGGCTGTTATTGAGTGCCTGTAGTACGACGCCAGACAATCAACCGCAGCAGGCTGCGCCGGAACCGGCCTACAACGGTCCCGTGGTCGAGATTGGCGGTGCCGATCCGGTCTATGAACCGCTGAATGCCAATGCCAATAACGACTACAGCGCCAACGGTAACAGCTACAAGATTATCCGAGACGCCTCGCGCTTTACCCAGACGGGCACCGCGACCTGGTACGGCACGGAAACCGGCAGCAACGTCACCGCAAGCGGCGAAGAGTTCGATGCCTCGGCCATGACCGCCGCGCATCCAACCTTGCCGATTCCGAGCTATGTGCGTGTTACCAACCTCGCCAACGGCCGTATGCTGGTGGTACGAATCAATGACCGCGGCCCGTTCACTTCCGACAAGATAATCGATCTGTCGAAAGCGGCCTTCGATCGCCTGAATCTGACCAACAGTACACGCGTTAAGCTCGATATCATCAATGTGGCGCAAGACGGCACTCTGTCCGGTCCGGGCACCGTCGGCACGACCGTCGCCAAGCAGACCTACGCCCTGCCTTCCCGCCCGAGTCTGGGTGCGAGCGATATGGGCACTCCGATTCAGTCCGCCCCCCGGCTATCGGTGCGGCAGTACGTCCTATCGACAACAGTTCGCTGAATACGCAAACCGATGACGACAACGGCGACGGCGCGACCTCCGGTGCGGCGGCTTCAACCGGCGGAGGTTTCCTGCAGGCACCGAAACCTTTGCCTTCCGGCGTGCTGGAAAGCAGCGAACCGGCGGCCGAGGAGAGCTCGTCTTCCTACAGCACTGCGGCCGTTGCAGCCGCACCGGTTGCGGCCGCTTCCGTTGCGGCTGCCCCACGCGCAGCACCGGCTCCGCGCCAGTCCGCCCCGGTATCTGGTGGCGGTTACATGGTACAGGTGGGCGCGCTGAGTAATCCGCAAAATGCCGATCTCTGGCAGAAAAGCCTGAGCAAGCGTTTTTCCGTTCCGGGTAAAGTACAGGCCAACGGCAGCACCTATCGCGTGCAGCTGGGGCCGTTCAGCAGCCGCCAGCAGGCGACCCAGCTGCAACAGCGTCTGGCAAGCGAAGCCCAGCAACAGTCGTTTGTGGTTTCAGCCGCAGCGATGTAATTCCGGTTGCCCGAGCACTGGCGCACGTCAGTGCATCGGGCACTTAAAACCGTCAACGCCGCGCAAAATCAAGGGCAAAGCGGGGTAACAGCCTGTAAAATTCGGTAAATACCCGCAACCTCGAGTATTGGCAGATGTCTGAATGTGTCTGTTCTGCTATAATGTGGCACGTTTTTAATTCACCTTTACGGATGTTGTTGTCTCAATCATGAAACTCGCCTCTTCTACTCGTTTAGCCAAAGGCATTGCTCTTGGCACTGTCATTACGTTGGGTTCCGCGTCCGCTGCCTTCGCAGACGATATCAATCTCAAGACCATGATTCCTGGCGTTCCGCAGATCGATGCCGAAGCCTATGTTCTGATTGACTACAATTCCGGCAAAGTGCTTGCAGAAATGAACGCCGACGCGCGTCGTGATCCTGCCAGTCTGACCAAAATGATGACCAGTTACGTCATCGGTCAGGCAATCAAGTCCGGCAAGATAACGCCTTCGGATGTCGTGACCGTCGGTAAAGATGCCTGGGCGACCGGCAATCCGGTGTTCAAGGGGTCATCCCTGATGTTCCTGAAGCCTGGCGATCGCGTGCCGGTTTCCGAGCTTAATCGCGGCATCATTTTGCAATCCGGTAACGATGCCTGTGTTGCCATGGCCGATTACGTTGCCGGTAGCCAGGATGCCTTCGTCGGCCTGATGAACAACTACGTGAGCGCGCTGGGTCTGAAAAACACCCATTTCGGTACCGTTCACGGACTCGACGCCGAAGGTCAGTTCAGTTCGGCGCGCGATATGGCGCTGATAGGTCAGGCACTGATCCGCGATGTGCCGGAAGAGTACGCGACCTATAAAGAGAAAGAGTTCACCTTCAACAATATCCGCCAGACCAACCGTAACGGTTTGCTGTGGGATTCCAGCCTGCAGGTTGACGGCATCAAGACGGGTCATACCGAATCTGCCGGTTACAATCTGGTGGCTTCTGCCACCGAAGGCCAGATGCGTCTGATTTCGGCGGTACTGGGCGGCCACACCTATAAAGGGCGTGAAGTTGAAAGTAAAAAGCTGCTGACCTGGGGCTTCCGCTTCTTTGAAACTGTGGCACCGCTGAAAGCGGGCAAAGAATTCGCCTCTGAACCGGTCTGGTTTGGCGACAGCGATCGCGTTGAGCTGGGTGTTGATAAAGACGCCTATCTGACCATCCCACGTGGCCGTATGAAAGACTTGAAAGCCAGCTATGTGCTCAATAACACGGAACTGCATGCCCCATTGCAGAAAAATCAGGTCGTTGGCAGCATCAACTTCCAGCTTGACGGCAAAACCATCGACCAGCGACCGCTCGTAGTATTGAACGAAGTTAAAGAAGGTGGATTCGTCAGCCGCATCGTCGATTATATTAAACTGATGTTCCATCATTGGTTTGGCTAAAAGACCGTATGCAGGGGTTGAAAATGTGCGCGTTAACCCCACATAAAATATATAATTAGCTCCCGCTCCGGCGGGAGTTATAATTTATACATCTATTAGCAGTATCTACGCGGGAGTGCACATGAAAACCAAACTTAACGAACTACTCGAATTCCCCTGCTCATTCACCTACAAGGTAATGGGTCTGGCGCAGCCCGAGTTGGTTGACCAGGTTGTGGAAGTCGTGCAACGTCACGCGCCTGGCGATTACAACCCGCAGGTGAAACCAAGCAGCAAAGGTAACTACCATTCCGTTTCAATTACCATCACGGCAACGCATATCGATCAGGTCGAAACCCTGTACGATGAGCTGGGTAATATTGAAATCGTGCGTATGGTTCTCTAAAGACAGAGAAAACAGGTCAGCGTAGCCCTTATGAGCTACGCTGATTTTCTTTGTATCCCCCTCTTTTGCCAATGACGATGACCGCCGTGCAACGAGAAAAACTGCAAGACCGCATCACACTGCGCCACCTTGGCCTGCAACCCTACGAACCCGTCTCGCATGCCATGCATCTGTTTACCGACACCCGTACTGCCGATACGCAAGACGAAATCTGGCTGGTCGAACATCCAAAAGTGTTTACCCAGGGTCAGGCCGGTAAAGCCGAACACGTGCTGTTTCCGGGCGATATTCCGGTGATTCAGAGCGATCGCGGCGGACAGGTGACCTATCACGGGCCGGGCCAGCAGGTGATGTATGTGATGATCGACATCAAACGCAGAAAAATCGGCGTACGTCAGCTTGTCACCGCCATTGAACAGACCGTGGTAGAAACACTGGCCGCCTTCGGCATCGACGCCTATCCCAAAGCCGATGCACCGGGCGTGTATGTTGACGGCAAGAAAATCTGCTCGCTGGGACTACGCATTCGCAAAGGCTGTTCGCTACACGGTTTGGCATTGAATATCGATATGGATCTCGAGCCGTTCCAGCGCATCAATCCCTGCGGTTACGCCGGTTTGCAGATGACGCAGGCCAGTGCCGAAAAGCCCGGCGTCACCGTCGAGCAGGTTTTGCCGGTGCTGGTCAAAGCCTTTAATAAACAACTGGGATATCATCAGGTAGATTATTCGTTCGGGCTCCCGACCGCCGCCGTGGCCGAGTAACCAGAAACGGATTGGTTCAGCTTTACAACGGCCCATGAGCAGAGCTAATAATAACCTCATGATTCATAGGTTAAATTTTAAAATTAATATCTTATAAACAAAAAAATAACAACTTTTCGTCCTATATCGCCGTTCAGGGGCTGAATGCTGTCCCGCTTCGATGATATAATTTGAGCATAATTTCTAATATTTTTTTAATGAAGCAGCTAGTTCATTGAATGTCATAAAAAATCTCGCCCGCGAGAGACGATACTGGAACCTGCAAGATTATGAGTAAACCGATTCAGATGGAACGCGGCGTCAAGTACCGTGATGCTGATAAGATGGCGTTAATTCCGGTGAAAACCGTGGTATCAGACCGACAGGAAATGCTCCGCAAGCCGGCCTGGATGAAAATCAAGCTTCCTGCCGACTCTTCTCGTATTCAAGGCATCAAAGCTGCGCTGCGCAAGAATGGGTTGCACTCCGTTTGCGAAGAAGCGGCCTGCCCCAACCTTTCCGAATGCTTTAACCACGGAACGGCGACCTTCATGATTTTGGGCGCTATCTGTACCCGTCGTTGCCCATTCTGCGACGTGGCCCACGGGCGTCCGGTTGCGCCAGACATCAATGAGCCGCAGAAGCTGGCGCAAACCATCGCCGACATGGGTTTGCGATATGTCGTTATTACGTCCGTTGACCGTGATGACCTGCGCGACGGCGGTGCCCAGCACTTTGCCGACTGTATCAGCGCGATTCGCGAGAAAAACCCGACCATCAAAATCGAGACACTGGTGCCCGATTTCCGGGGTCGTATGGACCGCGCGCTCGACATTCTGAATGTTACGCCACCCGACGTGTTCAACCACAACCTTGAAAACGTGCCGCGCGTGTATCGTCAGGTGCGTCCGGGCGCAAACTATGAATGGTCACTCAAGCTGCTTGAGCGTTTCAAGGAAGCGCATCCTGAAGTGCCGACCAAATCCGGTTTGATGGTCGGTCTGGGCGAAACCAACGAAGAGATCCTCGAGGTAATGCGCGATCTGCGTCGCCACGGCGTGACCATGCTGACACTGGGCCAATATTTGCAGCCAAGCCGTCACCACCTGCCGGTGCAGCGCTACGTGTCTCCGGAAGAGTTCGAATACATGAAAGAAGAAGCGCTGGCGATGGGCTTTACCCACGCGGCCTGCGGTCCTTTCGTTCGCTCGTCCTATCATGCCGATTTGCAGGCCAAGGGTATCGAAGTCAAATAACCCGGCTTTCAGACATAAAAAAAGCTGCTTAAAAAGCAGCTTTTTTTTGCGTTGGATTCAATAAAGACGACTCAGTCTTTATGGTTCTACACGCTGTTCAGTCTGTGCATCCGCTTTGGCAACGGGGGCCGGATCGTCATTCATGGCCTTTTTGAAGCCTTTCAGCGCAGCACCGAGATCGCCACCCAGTGAACGCAGTTTGCTGGTACCGAAAAGCAGCACAATCAGCACGCCGACAACTAACAGTTTAGTAATACTCAAACCTTCCATAAATACCTTCTTTACACTGATTGCTGCATGAAACAGCTTGGGGATAACGGCGTCGCGCATGGCGACCTGAATTTCGTCCCTGTACGGAATGTAACCATTGCCGTCATTATGGGCCTGCAACACCCAGCATTAAAGCTTTTCTTTGCATATTCAAGATTTCTTACAAAGAAGCGAGGCGTACAAAAAGTGCGGAGATTATACGCTCGTGATCGCCCTTGAAACAAACCTTGCGTGCTCTCTTTAACGAGAAATCAACAGATCGACAACAAAAAAGGGCGAGTCAGATAAAATATCCCCTCGCCCTGCTGCATTTTGCCTTCTAGATAAAACGACTCAGAAACGCCTGGAAACGCGGATGCCGGGGATTAACCAGCACTTCCTCCGGCGGCCCCTCTTCAATCACATGACCGCCGTCCATAAACACCACCCGATCGGCCGCTTCACGGGCAAAGCCGATTTCGTGGGTCACCACGATCATCGTCAGCCCCTGATCGGCCAGACTGCGCATGGTCGCGAGCACTTCACCCACAAGCTCGGGATCAAGCGCGGAGGTCGGCTCGTCAAACAGCATCAGCTTGGGTTTGATGGCCAGCGCGCGCGCGATCGCCACACGCTGCTGCTGACCGCCGGAAAGATGACGCGGATAGGCATCGGCCTTGTCGCTCAACCCGACCTTTTCCAGCAGTTGACGCGCATAGCTTTCCGCCTCGTGACGGCTCTGCTTGTGCACCCCAATCGGCGCTTCGACGATGTTTTGCAACACGGTCATATGCGGATAGAGGTTGAACTGCTGAAACACCATGCCAATGTCACGACGCTGGCGGGCAATGCCGCGCTCCGAGAGTTTACGCAGCTGATTGCCGTGCAGTTCATAGCCAATCTGCTCGCCGCCGACCATGATTGTGCCGCGATCGATATCTTCCAGATGATTGATACAGCGCAGAAAAGTCGATTTTCCAGAGCCCGAAGGGCCGAGGATCACCACCACTTCGCTTGGCTTCACATCCAGATTGATGCCTTTCAAAACTTCGTTGTCGCCGTAACTTTTATGGACATCGCGCGCGGTGACCAGCAAATCCTGCACAGGGGATGCGCTCTGAATCATAAGTCCTCCTTCCGGGCAAGATTGGGTTGTGCCATAACGGCCTTGGCTTCGGCGCTCGGCTGGCGACGTTTTGCCGCCACGGTGCGGCGTGTACCTTTCGAGTAGAAGCGCTCGATAAAGGACTGCCCCACATTCAGTACGGAAGTGATAAGCAGATACCAGATAACCGCGACCATCAGCATCGGCACCACTTCAAAGGTGCGGTTATAGATGGTCTGCACCGAATACAGCAGGTCACCCATTGCAATCACGCTGACCAGCGATGTTGCTTTAATCATGCTGATCAACTGGTTACCCGTTGGTGGAATAATCGAACGCATCGCCTGGGGAATAATGATGCGACGCAGCGCTCGACCTCGGCTCATGCCAAACGCCTGCGCGGTTTCGGCCTGACCGTTATCCACCGACAGCAGACCAGCGCGGATAATCTCGGCCATATAAGCGGCTTCGTTTAACGCAAGACCGGCAATCGCCGCCGTCAACGGCGTAATAAGGTCATTGGTATTCCAGGTTGCAAACGTCGGGCCGACGAAAGGCAGACCCAGCGCGACCGTCGGGAACCAGCGTCGACATGTTGTACCAGAACAACAGCTGAACCAGCAGCGGTGTGCCCCGGAAAAACCAGACATACATGCCCGACAGACGGCGCAGCAGCATACTTTGCGACAAACGCCCCACCGCCAGCAGCAGACCCAGTAACGTGCCGAGGACCATTGACACGACGGTAAGCCCGAGCGTGACACCCAGCCCGTGAATCACCGAGGTTTCGGTAAACCACTGGCTCACGACGTGCCACTCGAAGTTCGGGTTGCGGGCCACGCTGATGATGACATCAATGGCAATGACCAGAGCGACTATCCAGGCAACCCAGCGGCCATAGTTACGCGGCGCATGTGCAAACTCGACGTTGCGACGTGGGTCCTGCGTATAGTCGTCCCTGCTGACTGGTTTTGAACTATACGTATTATCGGTCATTTAGTTGGTTTTCCCAGATTGACGCCCGGTGCCGGCAGCATGTTGCCTTCGAGGTTCCATTTTTTCATGATGAGCGCGTAGGTGCCGTTATCAAACAACTCCTGCAGCGCCTCCAGCAGTACCTTGCCGATTTGCGAATCTTTCGGCACGACGGCTCCCTGGAAGATGTCATTGAAACCGTTGGATTTACCTGCGCCCGCCAGCGTCAGCTGACCGTTGGACTGTTCGATAAAGTAAGACAGCGGCGCCTGGGAAGAGAAGAACGCGTCGGAACGTTTGGAGCGCACGGCCAGAATCGAGGTCGGCTGATCGGTAAAGGATTGCACGGTGATCGCCGGTTTTCCGGCCTTCACACACTCTTCGGACTGCTGCTTGATAACTTTTTCGGCGGAGCCGGCGGCCATTACGGCGATACGCAGCCCGCAGGTGTCCGTCAGTGACTGAATATTTTTAGGATTACCGTTCGGTACGGCAAAGGCGACGTACTCTTTGACGTAATCGATGAAGTCATTTTTCGCCTGACGTTCAGGGTAGTCGCCGATAGGCCCGAAGCCCATCTGATAGCGGCCCGAAGAGATGCCGGTGAGAATGCCGGACAAGCCGCTGACGGAGGCGTGTTCTACCTTGACATCCAGCAGTTGACCCAGCGCCTTGGTTAAATCGGCGCTCGCACCATCAATGCCGTGGGTGCCGGTCACGATTTCATACGGAGGAAAAGAGCCGTTGTTGACAGAGGTAATGACACCGGACTTCTGGATATCGGCGGGTAATTTGGCATGCAGTGCCGGATCGGCTTTCAGAACCGGAATAGAAACACTTTCGGCCGCAAAGGCATTGAGGGAAAGTAATGCAGTGGACAAGAGAGCAGCACGACGAAATTGTTTAAGCATCATCATAATTCCTGTGTAATTGGACGCTACCCGCTATCTTTCATCGTGCAGACGCTATCTGTCGCCGTTTGCACCATGAGAACAGGGATATCGGTGTTGTGAATGTTGTGAATGTCTTTTTATTGGCACCTTCCGTGGTGCAGATGTCCCGAACGCCTTTGATTTTTAAGCCACTATTTCCGGCGCTGAAATAGCGGTTGCTTCGCAGCGCTCCCTGGTGCGGGTTCGCGCTTTTACTGCGCCGACGCTCGTGCCGCCTGATTTCACGTTAGGTTGACGGAAAATCAGGCGACCTCCGAGTGCCGGTTGACGCTATTAACGCAACTGCGGCACGCCGAAGCAGCGATTTTCCAGAACGGGCAGCGCCTTGCGGGCGTAGGCCAGACGTTCTCTATCGATGTCGGCAAACACCAGCGCCGGCGCTTCTGCGGCGCGGGCAATAGCCACACCCAGCGGATCGACGACCATGCTGTTGCCAATATTGCGCTCGCCACATTCGCCAACCGCCACGATATAGCTGGTGTTTTCCAGCGCACGCGCGGTGACCAGCACTTCCCAGTGCATCTCTTTCAGTGGACCTTTCACCCAGGCGGCCGGCAGCACCAGCACTTCGGCCCCATCGAGAACCAGACGACGCGCCAGCTCGGGGAAACGCACGTCATAGCAGGTCATCAACCCGACCTTATAACCGGCGACCTCAACGAGTGGAGGCACTTCGGTGCCCGGCGTCACGTTTTTGGACTCTTTGTTGGCAAAGGCATCGTACAGGTGAAGCTTGCGATATTCCGAAATAATTTCGCCATTACGGATAGAAATCAACACGTTCCATGCACGACCGTCGGGCGCTGGCGTGTGGATGCTCATCATGGTGGTCAGTTGATTGCCCTTGCTGGCAGCTATCAGTTTGCTGACAAACGGACCATCAAGCGGTTGCGCCGCTTTCAGAACCAGATCCGGATCGGTGATATCACGCGCCAGAATGCCTTCCGGCAACACCAGCAGATCGGCACCGGCTTCGAGCGATTTGCTCATCAGCGAAAGACAGGTTTCGACATTCTCTTCCCACTGACGGGATACGGCAAACTGACCCATTGCAACTTTCATGTTCACTCCAGAAGCCTTGTACGGCCTGTAAGGGAGATGCCGCGAGGACGAATCGGCCCCGCGCGTCATCCGATGTTATTTGGCGTAGGCCGGGAAAAGATCGGCGGGCGTCAGGCGCTCGCTCGTGATTTTCTGCGCGTACAGCTCATTGGCGAAGTCGGCAATCATCTTCTCGTTCTTTTCGAACCCGTTGTCATTCCAGTCAACCGGCAGATCCACCACGGTACGGCGAATATCGTCCAGCAGCCACGGCGTGGTGTCGGCGTACTTGACGCGCTTGTCCATCCATACCTGATAGGACTTGTCGATAATCTCGCTGAGCGCGGCGGCCAGCCACGGATGCTCGGCGGCCACGTCGGCCTTGATGGCCAGAATATGCATGCCCGGCACGTAGCCAACGCGGTTGAAATACTCCAGTTCGGACTGACGGAAATCAGGCTGCAACTGGCGGAAACCGGAGCCCGGCTTGAAGAAACCTTCCGGCATGAACGGAGTGAAAATCGCGTCCAGCCAGCCCTCTTTCAGCAGTTCCATCATTGGGCGTTCGCCCGGACAGGCTTCGATGCGCCCTTCGCGGCCAAACCCGTTAAGGCGGTCGACAATCGGATGCGCCTCGGTCAGGCGACCGGCGTACCAGTAAGCATCGTCGATACCCACGCCGTCGACGCTCAGCACTGTGCGGGTCCAGGTATTGCCGGAATCCTGCCAGCCGGTAACGCCGATGCGCTTGCCCGCCAGTTCGGAAATTTTGGTCAACGGGCTGTCTTCGCGGGTAATGATGCAGCGTTGACGAAAACCGCGCATCAGAAAGTGCGGCACCGCAAAGACGTCATCTTCACCCTTGGCGCGGCCCTGTGCGTAGCGGCTGAACGAGATTTCGGCGGCGTCGTACTTGTCGCTGGTGCCTAAATCGCCGACCAGTGTGCCCACGCGGTCAATCTCGAGATTGAAACCTTCAGGTTTGATATCGCCCAACGCCAGCGGCGTAAAATAATCCCAGTCACGCACGGCCAGCCTGATAGTAATCGCCACGTTTTTCCCCTTATGTCTGCAAATTTGCTGAATTTAAATGAGAGAATATCAATATGCCTGTCTGAGCGGAGTCTGAGCACATGGGTGTAATGTGATTATTTTATCGCCTCCGTTGACTAAGTTTGATACTAATAGCATAAATTAATATGTACAATAGAATCTTTGTTACTGAACAAAAGGTGATTTGATGGGTGAAAGTCTTAAGGAAAAAACGCTCGATGCAGAATGGTTTGCGCAGCATTTGCAGGACCGCTCCATGCGCGGCATTGCCATTGAAACGGCTGCGCTGATTCGCTCGGGCGTTATCGAGATTGGCACCCCTCTCCCTTCCGTGCGCGACCTGGCGCAGTCCCTCGGCGTCAGTCCGGCCACCGTTTCTGCCGCCTGGGGCCAGTTGCGCCGCCAGAAAGTCATCGCCGGACGCGGCCGCAACGGCGTGTGGGTCTGCGGCGATACCCTGTCGCCTCGCCCTGCACGTTTCGAGAAGATAGGCAATTTTGGCGACCATATCATCGCCGATATGACGCTGGCTTCGCCCGATCCCGAACTGTTGCCCCGTCTTAATCAGGCGCTGCTCAGCAGCGTTGAAGCGGATAATCTCAACAGCTATCAGCGCGAAGCGATATCGCAGGTATTGCTCGATGCCGTAAAACCGAGCTGGCCCTATGAAGCCGACGCATTCATGGCGGCCGATGGCGGTTTCGATGCCATGAATCTGTCGTTGCAAACCCTGATTATGCAGGGGTCAGTGGTGGCGATTGAGGATCCGACCGCCACGCGCCTGCTGGACATGCTCGATAACATTGGCGCGCAGGTTATTGCCGTGAAATGCGATGAATTCGGGCCGACCCCCGAGTCGCTGCAGGCGGCGCTCAATAAAAACCCGGCCGCGTTTATCTATCAGCCGCGCACCCATTCGCACTGTGGCCATATCGTCAGTGTGCAAAGAATGGCGGAAATGGCCGAGATACTGCATACCAGCCAGGCGTTGATCATCGAAGACGACGGAATTGGCGAGCTGGCGAGCACCGCGCCGCTCAGTCTCGGGCAATTCTTACCCAAAAGAACGGTGCACGTGCGCTCCTATTCCAAGGCTTACGGCCCCGATCTGCGCATGGCGGTTATCTCCGGCTCTCACGATTTAATCAAGCAGATCAAGTCGTTTCGCAACTTTGGCGCAGGGTGGTCCAGCCGAATCCTGCAACACGCGCTGGCGTGGCTCATCAAGGATCCGGTCACCCAGGAAGGCATTCACGAGGCGCGCAAAGTCTACGCCGCACGACGTCAGGCGCTGGTCGATGCGCTGGCCGGTTCGCGGCATTGCCCTGCCGCCCCGCGACGGGCTTTCCGTATTGATCCCCGTGCCTTCCGAGCAGTTTGCGCTGGTGACTCTTGCCGCGCGCGGTATCGCCGTCTTGCCGGGCGAGCGCAGCCGCATTGGTCCTGGACAGTTTATCCGCGCCAGTACCAGCCTGATGCGCCTTGAGCAGGTAGATACCATTGCCGATGCCATTGTTCTGGCAATGGGATGAACGTCAATGCCTCTACCCAGCGGAAAATTATTTCGGTAATATGACCCACGAATTGACAAGCAGCAGGAGATGACATTCCTCCATAACCGCCTTTACCGGCTAATGATGTCTACGCAATCTCATCGAGAGGTTCGTAGCATGACGCCGGAACCTTTCTGAACATTCACCTCATTTTATGAAAGGCACTTATGTTTGCTACTTTTTTAGCCGTATTGATTGGCGGCGGTGTGGGCAGTGTTGCACGTTGGTATATCAGCCTCAAACTCAATCCGACCACCTCGCTGGTGCCGCTCGGCACCCTGGCCGTCAATCTGGCCGGGGCGTTTATTATCGGCGTGGTGATTGCGATGTTTAACCGCATGACGCAGTGGGACCCGGTATGGAAGATGCTGTTAACCACCGGTTTTTGTGGCGGCATGACCACTTTCTCGACCTTTTCGCTCGAAGTGGTGTATATGCTGCAAGAGGGGCGTTTCGGCGCGGCCTTGCTGAATATTGCGCTGAATCTGCTTGGCTCGATCACCCTGACCCTGCTGGGTTTCATGCTGGTCAGCTGGTACAGCGGCCACTAGCGCGATGAACAATTAAGTCTTTTTACGCCGTCGTCGCGATTATTTGCTGGTGATTTAATGTTCTCTTAACCTTTCGCAAGAATACTTGTCTCAGTGTCATTGGGCACATTGAATAATCTTTGAGGCGAGACATGTTTTCATTACCTACTACCACCAGCGAAATCGCGACTTCTGTTTTATGCCTGGCTATTGTCGTGAGTTTTTTCACCAGTATTTTTCATAAAACAGCAAGGTAGTCTCCTCCCCGGCGTGATAACTTCCCTGCGCGGCGAGCAAAAGAAAGTGGCTGTCAATCGACGGCCGCTCTTTTTGCACCATTTATAATACAAATATTTACCTTACCGTCACTATTCCCTATAATTGAGAATGAGCGTTCACATTTCTTATCTCAAGCCATTCCTCTTTCTACTACGCGGTTAATTTGAGACAAGAAGATTACACAACTTGTCAGGTGCCTCTATGCATCCCGCTAACCAAACAAAAGACCAACGCGTTTGTGCCCGCCGGGACCAGATCGTCGCCGCTTCACGACTTTGTTTTCGCAAGCACGGATTCCACGGCGCAGGCATGGCAGAAATTGCCAAGATGTCGCAGCTTAGCGTGGGCCAAATCTACCGTTATTTCGTAAACAAAGACGCCATCATTGAAGAGATCGTGCGACGTATCGTGTTCAAGAAGATTCAGATCATGACCGGCGGCGCGCACAACCTCAAACAGATGGCCAGTAATCTGGCGTTTCGCGTTATCGGTGCGCAAAACGTCGATCACAGCCAGTTTGACTGTCCCGAACTCAGCCCCGAACAGAATGAAATCGACCATGCCCTAATGCTGGAAGTGACCGCCGAGGCGACGCGAAATCCGGTAGTCGAGAAAATTCTGCGTGATGCCGAATCAAAACTGTTCAACGAAGCCAAGGCGATGATGATCCCCTATTATCCCGACATGCCCGAATCCGAGCTGACGGCGCGTCTGGAACTTATGGCTGTACTGTGTGAAGGCACGGCTTTTCGCCGTCTGACGCATAACCACGCCGATCCGGAAATACTTAAAGCGGTTTATAACGAAGTGTTTAACCGCGTTTTCAACGATTACCTTCCTCCCAACACAGCGGAAAATTAATGAGCGACCATTTAGTAAAGAAGCGCCTGGGCTATGCCCTGGTTTTAGGTTCACTGGCAGCACTTGGACCTCTCTGTACGGATCTTTATCTTCCAGCCCTGCCGACTCTGGCACATGAACTAGATACCAATACCGCCACCAGCCAGCTGAGTCTGACCGCAGGGCTGCTCGGGCTGGGCGCAGGTCAGCTGCTGTTCGGCCCGCTCAGTGACCGCTTCGGCAGAATGCGTCCTCTGCTGCTTTCCCTGATTCTCCTGCTGGCCGCCTCTGTCTGGTGTGCGCTGGCAACCTCCATCGATCAGCTTATCGTCGCGCGTCTGTTGCAGGGTATCGCCGGTGCGGGCGGTGCCGTTCTGTCTCGTGCCGTCGCGCGTGACCTTTACAGCGGCCATGACCTGACCAAGTTCTTTGCGCTGCTTATGCTGGTCAACGGGCTGGCGCCGATAGTCGCCCCTGTACTTGGCGGAGGTCTGCTGACCTTCCTGAGCTGGCGGGGCATCTTTGGCGCGTTGGCGACCATTTCCGTCATGCTGTTTATCTTTGCTTCGGCCAAGCTGCACGAAACGCTTCCCGCCGAGCGACGTTCAACGGGCGGTGCCGTCGCGATGCTCAAATCCCTGGGGATGCTGCTGCGCGAGCGCCAGTTCATGGGCCTTTGTCTGACGCAGGGCTTTATCATGGCCGGCATGTTCGCCTATATCGGTGCCTCGCCGTTTGTCTTGCAGCAGATTTATAACCTGAGTCCGGTGACCTTCAGCCTGTGCTTCGCCATCAATGGCATGGGTCTGGTGTTCGCCGCGCAGGTGTCGACGCGCCTCGCCGTCTTGTGGGGAGAATTGATGATGGTGAAAATCGGCCTGAGCATTGCCGCCGTTGCGTCGGTGATTCTGGTGATTGCGGGCGCCATGCACGCGCCGCTAGTGGCGTTGCTGGTGCCGCTGTTCTTCTCGATTATCAATATCGGGATTATCGGGCCGAACGCCGGATCGCTTGCGATGCAGAGTCAGGGACGTAACGCGGGTAGCGCATCGGCCCTGCTTGGCGTGTTCATGTTTGCGCTGGGCGCGACGGCCGTGCCATTGACCGGTATCGGCGGCACCTCTGCGCTGTCGATGGGCTTGACCATCTGTGGCTGCTTCTTCATTGCCATCATGATGTTTGTCTTCCTCGCCCGCCCCACCTTCGCCAGCAAGCGCTAAGCCTTACACGCACGACATTCAGGCAAAAAAACCCGCATCGGCGGGTTTTTCATAAATCGGCTAAAGTTAGATAGCGACAACGTTAGCAGCCGACGGGCCTTTGGCACCACTGGTGATTTCGAACTCTACACGCTGACCTTCAGCGAGGGTTTTAAAACCTTGGCTCGCGATCGCAGAGAAGTGAACGAAAACATCTTTGCTGCCATCTTCAGGGGTAATGAAACCAAAACCTTTCGATTCATTGAACCACTTAACGCTACCTTTAATCTTAGACATCTACTTACCTTAACATGATTGTAAGACACAAAATGTGTGTCACTGACAGTACAGCAATAGATTCAGTATTTGTCCAGATATCAGGTTACAGAAAGCGATAAAGCTCTCACTCTGCGCCCGTCTTAAAACATAAATAGCGTTTAATGTGCCTTTTTCAGCAGCCGAAACTTCTTAAAACGGGGAACCTGATCCTTAGAAGAAGGAATCGTCGTCGTCGTTATTGTCGCCGCCAAAGAAGCTGTCATCCGGATCGTTCAGGAAGCCGGAATAGGTGTTGTCCTGACTGTTGTCGTTGCCTGCATTGCTGTCGCTGGCATTGTTGTACACCGGATTATCCCAGGCGTTGTCGCCGCTCAGTAACGGATCGGTCGACGGATTAAAGTTCTCGGTCACATTGTTGTCTTCAACGATGTTGACGATTTCCTGTGGCTGGCTGTGGTGGAACATGCCGGTCAGCATATCGGCCAGCATCACACCGCCCGCCACGCCCGCGGCCGTTTTCAGCGCACCGCCGATAAAACCGGAGCCAATCGGCGCAGAGGCCGGCGCCTGCTGGTAGTTGGGCTGCTGCTGATAGTTGGGCTGCTGCTGATAGTTGGGCTGCTGGGGCGCATTGTTGTTCCAGCCGTTGTTCTGGGTACCCGGAATAGGGCCGCTGCCGGAAGAAGACGGGGTATTCTGTGGCTGACTGCTGCTGCCACCGCCGAAAAGACCGGCCAAAAAGCCCGTGCTCTGCGGTTTGCTGTTTTGCGCCTGGCTCTGCAACTGGGCGGTTCTGCTGTTGCAGTTCCTGAACCTGCACATTCAGACGCTTGAGTGCCGCTTCCTGAATAATCATCGCCTGCGACATATAGTAAGGCGCGGAAGGCTGCTTGCTCACGTATGACTGGATGAGGCGCTCGGCTTCGGCGTCGCGCGGTGCAGTATTGGATTCGGCCTGTTGCAGACGGCTGAAAAGCCCTTCAATCAAACGCTGTTCTTCGGAATGCATGAAATCACCTTCTCACTGTTTGTTCTGGCATGCGAAAGCATGACCATGTTGACACTCACACTAATACAAATAGTTTCATCTATGAATTAACTGAGTGTCAACAAATGTGATCGGCGTAAAGAACTGTACGCTTACTTCTTCGGCTGCCAGCCAAACACGAAGGAGGTATCCGGCAAGTCTGTGAATTGCTTGATTATCTGGTGATAGGTTTGCGCAGGATCCAGCGAGGCAAACTGCTGCGGATAAATAAATTTCGCCAGATATTCCATGCCGACAATGTTGTAGGGGTGGTTATAGAACTGGTGATAAACGCCGTAAACGCGCCCTTCTTTTACCGCCGGAACCTGTGCAACGCCGGTACGCGTGCTGAGGATTTCCGCCTGCTTGTCTACGGCGGCCTGCGACGCACCATAGCCGAACGGCATCATCGCCGTCTGACCTTTCCCGGTATGAATCGAACCGGTAAAGATGTAGACGTCAGGCTTCATGCTGATCACTTTTTCAAGCGAAACCTCGCCCGAAGCGCCCGGCAGCAGTTCGGAACCGATATTTTTAGCGCCGACCGCCTGCACCAGTTTGCCCCAGCCCATATCGCCGTGCGTGAAGCAGCAAGAGTCGGAACGGCCTGCCAGCGGTTCAATAAAGACGTTGGGACGATTTTTGATAGCGGAAACTGCGTCCTGAATTTGCTCATAATGCGCGGTATAGAAGCTGCTGAAAGCCTGCGCATTTTTCTCCTGATTCAGGACCTTGCCGAGTAAATCAATGCTCGCTGCCGTGTCTTTGGCAGGATCAAGATTGTAATCGATAAACAGGATGGGAATATGTAGTGCGTTGAGTTTGTCGATGACGCCGCTCTGCTGGAGAGAGGGTTTGGCACGCAGCTGGGCAATCATCAGGTCTGGTTTTTGGAAATCACTGTTTCCAAATCTACCTGTCCCTTGTCGCTAAAGCCCATATCGAGGATGCTGGCCGAGGCAGGCCATTTGCCCTTCAGCATATCCCAGGTGCCGGAATCGGTGGTTTTCAGCAGGTTATTCCAGGCAACGACGCGCTTGAAAGGATCGCTTTTGTCCAGCATTGCAAGCGCAAGAATATCGCGGCCATCCTGAACGATAACGCGCTCGGGTTCATGGTCGAGCGTGATTTTCTGACCGGAAATATCGGTCACGGACAGCGGATAGGTGGTGGCGAAAGCAGTAAATGAGCTCGCCATCAGGCCAGCAACGGCCAGCACGCGCAGTTTATTGTTCAAAATTTTATCCAGACCCTGATGTAAAAATGGAAATGATTCTGATAACCATTATCAATGAGAGCCAAATAATAAACAGGTAAGCAAAAGGCGGGCAACGGTTTTACCGCAAGTCGGGTTATTTAAGTATGTCTAAATATGAATTTATTGTCATGAAACCGTAGGGCCGGGCGCCTGTAAAGGCCTTGAGCCAAGCCATGCGACCTGACTCAAGGCGGAGTATTGCCTATTTTTCGACAAGGTAATTCCACAGGAATTCTGAAACCAGCGCGCGTTTGAAGGCACCCTGCGCCTTGTCCGCCGCCGCACTGTGGCCCCCTTCGGTGTTCTCGTAGAAATAGACGTTTTCGATGCCCAACTGCTGCATTTTTGCCGCCATTTTACGCGCGTGTCCCGGCCCGACCCTGTCGTCGCTGGTCGCGGTGGTGAACAGCACCGGCGGATAGATTTTCAATGCATCAAGATTATGATAAGGCGAGAATTTTTGAATATATTCCCACTCTTGCGGCTTCTGCGGGTCCCCGTATTCGGCAATCCACGACGCACCGGCCGAGATTTGCGTGTAGCGCTGCATGTCCAGCAGCGGCACTTCGCACACTATGGCCCCAAACAGTTCGGGATAGAGGGTCAGCATATTGCCGACCAGCAGACCGCCGTTGCTGCCGCCCTGCGCCGCAAGATGCGCCGGTGAAGTAATATTGCGGGCAATCAGATCCTTGGCGACCGACGAGAAATCTTCATAGGCGCGCAGGCGGTGCTCTTTCAATGCCGCCTGATGCCAGCGCGGACCGTATTCCCCGCCCCCGCGAATGTTGGCAATCACCATCACGCCGCCGCGCTCCAGCCACGACGGCCCGGCCACGCCGAGATAATAGGGATCCAGCGAAATCTGGAACCCGCCGTAGCCGTAAAGCAGGGTCGGATTGCTGCCGTCCAGCTCGATATCCTTACCCGAAATCACAAAATAAGGCACACGCGTTCCGTCATCCGAGGTGACAAAATGCTGGGCAACCTGATAGTGCGAGGCATCGAAATGGCTGGGTGCCTGCTTGATGATTTCCGAGTGCGTGACGTCATCGTCCAGCACGCCGTAATACAGCGAGGTCGGTTGCAGGAAACCGGTCACGGTCATAAAGAATTCGTTGGTCTCTTCGTCGATGCCCGACGCGCTGATTTTACTTAGCTCGGGCGCGTCGCCCAGCCCGCGACGGCGCCAGTTTCCGGCCTGCGGTTTCAACACTTCCAGACGGTTGACCACGTCATCCATAATGCTGAGGATCAGGTAGTCGCGGGTCATCGAGTAGTTCGAAAGCGTGGTCGTCGCCTGCGGCTCGAACAGCGTCGTAAACTGGCGTTCACCGGCCATAAACGCGTTGAAATCAGCCGCCAGCAGCGTACCCGAAGGATAACTTTCGCCCGCCACGTTCCACTCGCTCGAGAGGAAAATCAGCAGCCACTGTTTCCAGGTCCCGAAACGGGCATCCTGCGGGATTTCGACCGGTATCCGTCCCTGCTGCGCATCCAGGAGATAAACTTCGCGGCGATAGAAATCAATCGTGCGGCCCACAAAGCTGCGTTCAAAGCCCGGCGAATCGTCATGCACCATAATCACCGACATGTCGGTTTTTTCGGCGGTAAACTGCGTTTCGGCGCTTTCGAGCGGCGTGCCGCGCTGCCAGATTTTGGCAATTCGCGGATACCCCGAGGTCGTCATCGACTCCGGCCCCAGATCGGGGGCGACCAGCACGCGATCGCGGTCTATCCAGGTCATGCGGCTTTTCGCCGACGGCAGGTTAAAACCGTCTTCGATAAAACGGAGCGTAGTGAGATCGAATTCGCGAATGGCCGAAGCATCGCCGCCGTCTGGCGAGAGATGCAGCAGGCCGCGCGCATAATCCGGAGCCAGGGACTGAATGCCGTGATAAACCCAGTCCACGCCCTCTTTTTCGCCGAGCGCATCGATGTCGAGTACGGTTTCCCATTCGGGCGAGTCGCTACGATAAGATTCAAAACGCGTGCGGCGCAGCAGCCCACGCGGGTTTTTCTCATCCTGCCAGAAGTTGTAGAAATATTCGCGGCACTTCACCACCATCGGAATCTGCGTTGGGGAATTCAGACACTCGAGCACGTCGTCACGTATCGCCTCGAAACGTTCGCTATCGGCAAATTCACGGCGCGTTTGCAGGCTTTGCTGATTGGCCCAATCGACGGCAACTTCGCCCTTTATCTCTTCCAGCCAGATAAAGTTATCTTCTGTGGCCTGAGGGGTGCTTTCACTAGACATAAACGTGCTCCTGCGTGTTTGGGCGGCATCCGAAATGCCGCAAGAAACGGTCGGTTATTGCAACAGAATTCCCTGAATCAGGTTTGCTTTTACGAGGGTAACCTCGGGAATACCCAATGCCTGCATAAAACCTTCGACCAAAAGTAGATTCGTGACGTCGGTGGCGCGGTAATCGCCCTTGAGCTGCGCGTCGCCCAGATTCACTTTCGTTGCGGCTACGCGCTGTAAATCGGCAACGCTGTACCGGTTATTCCGGGGTTGCAGCTGATCTTTAATGGAATAGCCATGCACGCCGCCAATGCCGATTACCCGCTTATTTTTTGCCGCCTGCAAGATGGCCGGATTAACATGAGTCCGGGCGTAGAATCTTACCAACCGGAGAATTTCGTCTGCCCTCGTGCCGATGGGATTGGGCGAATTGACCTGCTTGAGATCGTTATTCATCAGCACTTCGATCACTAAATCTTTCAGGCTGACGGACGCGAGCTTACCTTGATAAATTTCAGCGGTCTTTACGCCCTTCTCGAGACTATAGGTGGTCATCTGCATCGATCCGCCGCCAATATCCCACACCAGCAAATCCGTATCTTTTATTGCCGGATCCTTCAACGCCGCGCGGGCCGAAATAAAACCCAGTTCCGCTTCCTGCGCCTGCGAAATAATACGCAGCGAGATTCCGGCCTGCCGGTTGAATTGGCGAATCACGTCCTGACCGTTGGCCGCCGTTCTAAATACGGCGGTCGCCACCCCGGTGATGCGGGTCGGATGATAGCGGCGCGCCTCGGCAACCAGCGCCTTGAGCGTGTCGATGCCCTGCCTTTGAATGGCCGGACTCAGCCGATTATCGGCAGATTCGGCTAAATCTTCGTTGAAACCTATGGGTTTTTCCTGCGAGAACAGCACTTTGCCCAACGTTTTATGGCAAACATCCACCTCGCTGACGAGTAACTTGGTAGTCCCCGACCCCATGTCGATACCGGCACGCACTTCCTGACAATTTTTGGCCCATACCTGCGACGCAGACAATAAACACAGCATCGCAACGGCAAATTTCAGCGTTTTATTCATTTATACCCTGCCCCGAAAGAAAGAATGCATTACCCCGAAGCGTTAGAAATACTGGCAAATGCGTTTCACTACAAGATGAAAAATGCATAAGCCCTTGAAGAGGTGATGAATTAACTCAGCATACCGGCCCCGACGTTAATGGATAACCCCAAAACCGCCAGATTGAACACAAATGACAGGACGGCCTGGAGCAGCGTCAAACGTCGCACGGCGGTATTGCCCGTGCCGACATCGGCGGTTTGTGCCGCCACGGCAATCGTGAAAGAGAAATAGGCAAAGTCCCAGTATTCCGGCAGCGGAATTTTATCCGGAAACAGCAGCACCTTTTTCTCGCCGTCGGCGTTGAGATAGTGCGTGTGGGCATAATGCAGGGTGAAGGCGGTAGGCAGCAGAAACCAGGATACCACCAGCGTCGAGGCGGTAATGGCGATATGCACCGCCTTGGCAGAACCGTTCAGATGCTTGACCGTACCCAATTCGAACAGAATGGTCATCATGCTGACCAGACAGGTGATGCAAACCAGCGCCAGCACCGTCGCGGCGCTTTCATCCTGCGCCCGCGCGATTCGGGCAATGTCTTTGGCCGGTGTGCGCACCATCATCCACCATAAAAACAGCAGATAGATCCACGCCAGCACGTTCCAGCTTATCAACAGTCTTTGCAGCAGGGATTGATTCGCGGGCAGCAGAAAGAAACTGACCACCCCCAGCAAAAATGCCGCCAGCAGTCGGGGGCGTGTCTGATAATAATGTTTAAACGGGTGTAACAGGTTCATTAGTCGCCCACTTTTGCTAGACCAGAGTCATTAACTGTAGACGGCAAACGCCTTGTTGAATAAAGAAAAAGTTGTCATAAAACGTGAACTGCGCACGGCCTGTTTTAAGACCTCCGGGTCAATATTCTTTAGTCGGCCAAAAGCGCACTTTTTTCAGGCCTGGAACGCTGCGCGACCGGCGGTCCACTCTGCGCGATACCGGCCATTTCCTCTTCACCATATTGCAGAATACTCATGATTTCATCCTGCTGATCCCACTGGTTTTCCAGCCATTGCGTGTAATCCGCAATGTCTTCCCTCTCGTGTTCTCCCGGCTCGAACAGGGGAACATCGGGCAATGAGAAAGCTAAATCCAGACTGACCTCCTCGGCCATTTGCGCCAGCAGCCTTTCCACATCTTCATCGTTCACCGGTTCACTCGGCAGCGCCACGTCGGCAGTCTGTTCGAGGCGGTCGAAATAGACATTCAGCTTATCAATGACCTGATTAAATACCGTAAATGACGGCGCGGAGGATTCATGGCTATTTTCGCCGACCGGGGCGGCAGCCATCGTCTCATGTTGTGGGGCATCAAAAGGTTGCTGTCGAGTGGCGACGATCCTCTGCGGCAGAGAGGTTGAGGCCTGAGTCATGTCCTGCATATCCTGCACAGCGGCATCAATCATGGCCCCTGCAGCGACCGCCATAATGTTCGGCGAGGCGTGGCGCATTCTTTCGTTGAAATCGTCGCGTCCGGCGCGGGAAAGCTGCCATTGCTGCTCTTTTTCGGCGTCCCGCTCACGCCCCTTTTCAACACTGCGCGCCATCGCACGATGCGCATTCTGCGCCGCCAACGTGGCCGCCACCGCCGTCGACATGGCCATCGCCTGCTGGCGTTGCTGTGCCGATTTTACGGCCTCTTTTTCGAGAAGCTGGCGGCCTCGAGCGCGAAAGCTTTCCGTGTTTGCCTGCCATCTGGAAAAGCTTTCCTTATCCTGCTGCTGGATTTTTTGCAGCAAGGTTCGAGTTAGCGCCGTCGGGCTTTCCTGCGACACCGCGCGAGTTGGGCACAGCGTTGCCAGACGTTTTCTCTCTTCAGGCGGCAGCGAAGGAGCCTGACGTTTTTTCGACAGCATCTTGCCCAGTAACGACGGCGGCTTGCTTAATCCTCCGTCGTCCAGATTGATCAACGAGGCGGCAAAAAACTTTTTCGCACCGATTAACTCGTTGTTGATCTGGAGGTTTTTTAAAATTTTCCGCGCCTGATGCGAGGTCACGGTCGTAATACGCTGCGACGCGATTTTGACCCGCGCATAAAAATCATTATTCACCGCATATTCTTCACTGCGCGGACTGTCGGCGACGTATTTCTTGCCGAGCGCCGCTTTAATTTTGCCCCTCAAGGCCAGATCCCGACTTAGGATATTGAGTAGCCGCGTGATTTTCACGCCCGCAGGCCGATGCATCAACAGCGGAAGCGTATTGACGAAGCGTAATCCTACCTCACGGTCTGACGGAAATAATGCCCCATAAACGTCATGCGTCAGGCTGCTGTCCTGCGCCAGCGCCTGGAGCAGCGCCTCGGCCGTTTCGTGCATCATCAGGGTTCCCATTCTTTCAGCCTGACCGCCCAGCACGGCAATGACGGCAAACGCCATCGCCTGTTCCCTGTTGATCCAGTCAATCAGGTCGTGGGGGCTGACTCGTCTTACGCGCTGTAATTCACTCAGCAATGCAGGCAGTTTTTCCGGTTGAGCCGACCAGATTTTCTCCCGTGGCTGAGTGCGCAGTGCCGCATCATCCAGCGAAAGCGAACTGACGGAACTGGAAAGCGACGTCAGATCTTCGGCCGACTTGTCTTCACGGGATGGCGGGACAGGGGAAGATGTGCGGCCCGGACCAGCATCAGGCTCGGCTGGCACGTCGGGATGGCGCACAGGCCGCGTATATTCCGTGCTGCGAAAAATACCGACTCGGGCGTTGCACAGTCGGGAACACTCGCTAAAACTTAGGTCGTAATCCCTTCTCAACCTTTTGCCCCACTCTTTGACCGACTCCGTCTGACGCCGTTTCGCCCGCGGATCTTGACGCAATTGAATGACATTTTCGGTTTCCCGCTGAAATTCGGGATAGCTGAGCAGTGTCGCTCGGGCTGCCTGTGACACGCAGACATGGTCATCATTCGGAAAATCGGGGAAAAGTGTTTTTAATCGGCGGCCATACATCAGCGCCGTTTCGCCCTGCTCGGCCGGCACCTGACGCATCAGCGTCGTGCCCGGCGTTTCCCCTCTGAATTCGACAATATGTGCCAGCGAACGAGTGGTAATACCCGCGGCCTCGGCAATTTGTTCCCTGCAAAGCCAATGCCCCGCCGCCGCATGAATTCTGCGGGCATAGGCCGTGCCCGACTCCAACGGGATTCGCGGAATCTGCGTTTTGACGGCGCTGATTTGCTGCTCCCAGCTTTCAGCCTGCGGTAAAGAGATTGCGCGTTCGACGTCGGTTCTGGCGATGAGGGCCTGACTGGATGAGTTAAGCACCGCCAGATTGTTGGCAACGGTAGACAATGCTCCCGTTAATCGCCGATTCAGATAGCTTTCGCCGTTGACAGAGGCGGGCACGGCGAAAGCCGCGAGGTTATTGGTGGAAATGGATTGATTATTCATTCATCACTCTTATTCGATGCGCGGATTATCGACATCGTCAGATGTTGCTAAAGAGCAGCCACAGTACCGAGGTGATTAATATAAAACTCTTACTTTTCAACCAATTTAAATTCATCAAAGTTATAAAAAAGGGCCACTGATTGCTCAGTAGCCCTTTCGTTCACTGTCGACAGCCTGCGCCGTCTTTCAGTGGTTTATTTTTTTGCATCGTCCGGCAGCGCGTAGGCGATGATGTGGTCGCCAAGCTTGGTGCCGAATGAACCATGACCGCCCGCAGCAATAACCACGTACTGCTTGCCGTTCACTTCATAGGTCATTGGCGTTGCCTGACCGCCCGCTGGCAGACGTGCCTGCCACAGTTGATCACCGTTGCTCATGTTGAATGCACGGATGTAGTTGTCCGCCGTGGCCGCGATAAAGAAGACGTTACCTGCGGTTGAGGTCGGTGCGCCCAGCATCGGCATACCCATTTTGAACGGTAATGGCACAGGTGAGCTGTCACGAACGGTACCGATACGTTTTTTCCATACGATATCATTGGTTTTCAGATCAACACCCGAGATGTAACCCCATGAAGGTTGCTTGCACGGGAAGCCCAGTGGAGACAGGAACGCGTTCAGTTCAACGCCGTATGGCACGCCATACTGAGGCTGGATACCGGATTCGGTACCGCTGCCGCCTGCATCACCGGCCGGTGGCTGCATTGGGTTGCCCGGACCACGTGGAACCAGTTTAGAGGTAAATGGCAGCGCGATCGGGTTGGCGATAGCCACCTGACGATCGGTATCTACCGAAATACCGCCCCACTCGAACATCCCCAGGTTACCCGGGAACACCAGAGTACCCTGCTCTGAAGGCGGGGTGAACGTGCCTTCATAACGCAGACGGTGGAACATCACACGACACATCAGCTGGTCGTAGATGGTGGCGCCCCACATATCCGCACCGGTCAGCTTGGCTGAAGGACGGAAAGTCAGTTCAGAGAATGGCTGAGTCGGAGACGTGTGGTCGCCTTTGGCCGCGCCCTGTGGTACAGGTTTTTCAGGAGCCGGAACAACCAGTTTGCCGTCACGACGATCCAGAACAAAGATGTTACCGGTTTTGGTCGGAACATAGATAACAGGAACCTTGTTGCCGTTCTTGTCATTGATGTCCGCAAGCGTAGGCTGAGCCGGTACGTCCATGTCCCACAGGTCATGGTGTACGGTCTGATAGTTCCACACCAGCTTACCGGTGCTTGCATTCAGCGCCAGCAGGCTGCTTGCATAACGCTCTGATTCTGGTGTGCGGTTGCCGCCCCAGATATCCGGCGTCTGCACGCCCATTGGCAGATAAACGATGTCCAGATTCGCATCGTAGGCCGCAGGTGCCCATGAGTTTGGCGAGTTAGGCGTATAGTTTTCGCCCGGACCCGGGATCTTGTTCGGATCTTTCGCGCCGGAATCGAATGCCCACAGCAGTTTACCAGTGTTGACGTCGAAACCACGGATAACGCCGGAAGGCTCGGTGGTTGAGTAGTTATCGGTAATCGCGCCTGCCATGATGATCACACTCTTGGTGATAATCGGTGGCGAGGTTGGCTCATAGTGACCGGCAACCGGGTAAGGCATGTTGCTTTGCAGGTTCAGCTCGCCGTTGTTGCCAAATTCAGGGCAACGTGCGCCTGTTTCGGCATCCAGCGCAAACATGCGACCGTCGTTCACCGGCAGAATAACGCGACGTGAACAGATAGCCGGTGCCGCGCCGTTGGCAGCGGTGTTTTCGGCAGCAGCTGGTGTTTCATAGTAGGAAACGCCACGGCAGGTCACGTGCTGGAAGGTCGGGTTCTGTTTCAGCTGCGGATCGAAGACCCACTTCTGCTTACCGGTTGCGGCATCCAGCGCGAACAGTTTCTGGTGTGGAGTACACAGATAAAGCGTGTCGCGGATTTTAATCGGCGTCACTTCATCGGTGATTTCACCCGGATCGTTGGCCGTTTTCACGTCGCCAGTCTGGAAGGACCAGGCTTCTTTCAGCTCGCCGACGTTTTTGTCATTGATCTGCTTCAGAGGCGAGTAACGGGTACCGCCCTGAGTACGGCCATATGCAGGCCAGTCGCCGTCGGCAACGCCCGGCGTAGACTGTACCGGCGCGTTATCCGCAGCAGGGATAGTCCCGTTGATTTCCTGGGGATCGTTGAATACCGAGTAGGCCAGCACCGCCACGGTGAACAGCAGAGACACAGCCAGCGCACCGCGTGCGAAGGCGTTCTTGACGCTCATGTGGTTGTAAACGATAGGCAGGACAATCCACAGACCCAGGAAGAAGGTCACATCAAGACGCGGTGTCAGCGCCCAGAAGTCGGATCCTACTTCCCAGAGGCCCCAGATAGTGGTTGCCAGCAGGTAGACGGCGTACAACAGCAAAGCCGATGCGCGACGACGATAAAGTAAAAATGCGGTCACCAGCAGAACAACACCGGCGATGATGTAATAGAGGGAGCCCCCTATTGCCGCCAGCCATATTCCGCCGACCAATAAATATATTCCGCTCAACGCGGCGAACAAAGCGGTAATTATTACGACGATGCGCGATAACGAAGCTTTAGTTGTCATATTATTAACCTTACAAGATTTTCATTGTCTTCGATCTCGCCTTCTAAAGGAGATCTTAAAAACATTCGGCGTAACTCGGAATGTCCTTCCTCGGGCAAGCCAACCCCCTCGGTAACGGCATTACCTGAATGGTAACCACCGGTATCGCGGGTCGACGTACTCTCGGTTCTTGAAGGCCTCTTCCTGTTCCCTGGCGGAAGCCTGTGTCTTTTTTCGGCAATTATTCGAAAGTATAGGTAAGCGTAGCGCCGCCGCCCCAATTTCTTCCCGGTGCCGGTTCGAAGTAGCGACCGTTGCTTTCATTTACGATAACGGAGCCGACATAGTGGCGATCAAACAGGTTATCGACGCGGGTAAACAGGTCGAGTGACCAGTTGCTGCGCCAGTTCAGACGATAACCGGCATTGGCGCTGACAATCGTGTAGGCCGGGGCCTGCGCCGTGTTGTCATCATTGGCCTGAATATCGCTCATGTAGCGGATATCGGTGCCTGCATGGAAGCCTTCGGGCGGCGCCCACCCCAGCGACGCATAGGCCGAATTGCGGGCGATGCCCGGCAGCTTGTTGCCCGCCGGTGTTATGTCGGCTGCACTGCAGCTGCTGGTGCCGCACACGTCGTTGCGGTAGGTTGCATCGAGCAGCGTCCAGGCCATGCGCAGACGCCAGTCGGAGGCGAACTGCTGATCCAGCGACAGCTCAAGACCGCGACGACGGGTTTTCCCGGCGTTGACATAGCTGGTGCGTCCGCCGCTGCTGGTCGCTACCGCCAGATCGTTGTCGGTATCGGTCTGGAAAACGGCCGCCGTCAGCAAGCCGTAACCGATACGGGTCTTGCTGCCGAATTCGACGGTATTGCTGGTCGAAGGCTTGAGATTGATGTTCAGACCCGACGAACCGTCAGGACGGTAAGACAGCTGATTGATGGTCGGCGTCTCGAACCCGCGTCCGGCAGACACATAGAGGTTCCATGCCGGAGTCAGCGCATAGCTCAGCGAGCCCATCGGCAGCGCCTTGTGATAACGGGTGCTGCCGCTGTCATCGCCATTGCCGGGCGCGATGTAATAATCTGTCGAATCAAAGCTGACGGTGCTGTAGCGCACGCCTGCATCCAGCGTCCAGCGCGGCGTCAGTTTCCAGCTGGTTTGCAGATACGGGTCAAGATTCCACATCTTGTTCTTTTCATTGCGACGCTGTTCGCCTTTCACGCCGTATTCGGTGTAATCCGCCATGACATTGTAATTTTCGAAGCCCTGACGACGTTCGGTCATGGTTTCATAGTCCAGACCGCCAATCACGGTGAACGGCACGCTGCCGACCTGATCGTGGTGAGTCCAGCGGGTATCGATGCCCTGATAACGGCGTTCGAGCACAATCACGCCGCCGGAATGGGCCGGATTAAGCTGCGGCGCCATCGGGATGGACTGATACTGAGTCGTGTGGCGCTCACCCTTGTAGGTCATGATGGAGAGCTGATCGTTATCCGTCATCTCGCGCTGATAGCGCAGTCCGACCTGAGTCTGATCGATGGATTTATTGGTGTTGTACTGATCGGCACGCGGAGACTGCGTCGGGTTGGCCTTCCATTCGGACTCGGTCAATCCGCCCGGATCCCCTGCATCGACCGACACGCTGTTGAACATCAGCGTCAGGGTGCTGCGATCGTCAAGGCGTACGCCCAGCTTGCCGTTGCCCAGATTTTTACGCGCCGAACTGTGGTCGCGGAAACCCTGGGTGGTGAAGCGGGAGCCGGAGATTTCATAATTCACGTCGCCCGCATGCGTGCCGTCACCGGTCGCGCCCGTGGCTTTTACACTGTTGCGAAACGAGCCGTAACTGCCGAAATAGGTGCCGGCCGTCAAGGTGGCGGGCTGGGAACCGCTCTGCGTTTCAACATTGACGACGCCGCCAGACGCATTGCCGTAAAGCGCCGAGAACGGTCCACGCAAGACTTCAACTTTATCTACAGAGCTGAGATCGATGTTCGAGGTCTGGCCCTGCCCGTCTGGCATGGTGGCCGGAATGCCATCGACATAAATTCGCACACCGCTCACGCCGTAGGTCGAACTGCTGCCGAAACCGCGCACGGAGAGTTGGAGATCCTGGGAATAGTTCTGACGATTCTGCACCTGCAGGCCCGGAACGGCGGTCAGACTTTCCGAAAGGTTCACCTGCGGCTTGCTGTCGCGCATGTCGTCACCGTTGACAACGCTGACGGCGGCGGGGGTATCCAGTTCGGAAAGACCGTTGTCCTGCTGTTTGATAATCAGCAGGGTATTGTCCTGGGAGGCATCGGTCCTGGTCTTTTTATCCGTTGCCGACGCGGGATCGGCAGGCGCAGAGGTTTGCGCAAAACTGGCTGAAACCGGCTGAAACAGCGACAGCAGCACCAATGTTGAAATTGAAGTTTTGTTATTCACGGAAGATTTTCGATTTGTAAAGTTAAGCCTGCTTATGCTTCTCTGCAATCGCCTTGACGAGAGAGAAAACATAATCCCCAGGTACCGTGTTTCGCAGCGGCATAATATAAATTTAATCTGTCGCAGAGTATATACGCAACTTTACAGAATCGCTGGATTTTAAAAAATATAGCACGCAGGGTTAACGGTGCTGATTTTAAAGGTTATCCAGAAGTAGAAAATATGTATATCCGAAAGAGTGTAACCGATTACACTTATCATGCGTGAAAGATAATATCCAAACTAAATAGCACTGAAACGAAACCCACATTTATTATTCACCTGAAATGAATTTCATAAACCTATTAAAAACATAACGTTAAAATAAGGCAACCGGTTGCCGCCGCCCTTGAAAAATAATGAACCATAGGGTTCATTAATAGTTTTGCGGCATTTTATGATTTTTAACCGAGGTTTTGTCATTACTCACGCACGGGTTATTACCCGTGAAAAACCGCCTAATGATGTAACCGCTCACTCTCTGCGATGCCGGATTATTAGACGTAATTTCACTTAGTGGGTCTTTACAAAAGCCGACAATGCCGCCATTTTTATCCTTCGGCGAGGGGATTTTGAAAGAATATTGTCTCGCGATTTTTGGCGAATATTTTTGTCAATTTTCAATTCGCCGGAAGATATAAAATCAGGTTGATAGGAAATAACTATTCATTATTTAATTTAGATAAGCCAAACCGATTAATTGTGACGTAGATCACACTTCTGGATACGACATTACCTCTTTTTAAGATGGTCAATAAACAACCTGACCTTCTCGGGCACATAGCGCGTATTCGGATAAAGCGCGTAAACGCCCTGCCTGGGAAACTGATGATCTGCCAGCAGCACCACCAGATTGTGCCGCGTGATTTCCTCCTTCACCAACCATTCCGGCAGCAAAGCCACGCCTGCGCCGCATAATGCGAAAGAGAGCAGCGCTGCCGCATTGTCGGCCATGATCGATGCCGAAGACTCGACATTAAACAGACAACTCTGCTGCTGCGGCGTATTGACCACCCAACTCAGCGGCGTTGACAGCCGGCTATGCGCCAGCCATTTGGCCTGCGCCAGATGTTCAAGAGTCTGGATCCCGTCTGGCCAATGTCGCGCAAGATACCCCGGCGAGGCGACCGGTAAGATGGAGAAGCTTTCGATTAACGTGGCGTGATGGCTGGAGTCCGCCAATTGGCCAAGACGGATAGCCACGTCAACGCGATCGGCGATTAAATCATTATGATGCGACGACGAAACGTGCTGAATACGCAATTGCGGATGCAGAGCGGCAAAGCTCGCCAACGCAGGCACGACGACGCGCGCGCCATATTCGGGCGTTGTGGTCAGTCGCAGCACGCCATTGACGCCCTGATGATCGCCTCTGACCTCGTCCAGCATGCGCTCGGCATCCTGCAATAACAGCAGGCAACGTTGATAAAACCCCTCGCCCGCTCCGGTCAGCGAGACGCGGCGAGTGGTGCGATGCAACAGCGCGACGCCCAGTTCGGCCTCAAGCTGTTTAATATTGAAACTGACCACTGCCTTGGTCAGACCCATCGTCGCCGCGGCCGCCGTGAAACTGCCCGCCGCGGCCACATTTACAAAGATCTCCAGTCGCTGAAAATTCAGCATCGCCGCTCTCCATTGTCAAAATCTATTTGACAGTGTAACCGCAGGCCGCACGTTTATCCTCCTCTTCAGGTTCAGTAAACTCGACGGCCATTCAGGGAGAAAGCCATGAGTTATCGAGTTCGCGTTGCCACTGTTTATCTGCTGGGTTTTTTATCGATTTGATCACGATGTTTATCTGTAACGTAGCCTATCCGGCGATTGCGCGGCGCTTCGATGCCCCCGTCGACCAGCTGGCGTGGATAAGCAATGGTTACATTATCGGGCTGACGCTTGTGATTCCGGCGAGCAGCGTGCTGGCGCAACGACTTGGAGCCAAAAGACTTTTTCTGCTCTCGTTACTGCTGTTTATTTCTGCGACGGCGGGTGCCGGTTTGGCGAATAGCCTGCCTGCGTTGATTGTCTGGCGCGTATTGCAGGGATTGGGCGGCGGATTGTTGATTCCTGTGGGCCAGACGCTGGCCTATTCTTTATATCCGCCGCATCAGCGCGCGCGGCTGTCGGCCATTGTCATGCTCGTGGGACTGCTGGCCCCGGCGTTGTCTCCGACGCTAGGCGGCATCATTGCGGATAGCCTTGGCTGGCGCTGGGTGTTTTTCGCCTCGCTACCTTTGGCAGTCGTCACCTTGATACTGGCGGCAGTCTGGCTGCGCGGCGAAACATCACCGGCGATTCGCAAGACTTTCGATTACCCTGGATTGCTGCTCTCCAGCGCGGGATTGCTTGCGCTGCTGCTTGGGCTAACCCGATTGGCAAATAATGACCAACGGCTTTCGGGCGCCCTGCTCCTGTTTTTCGGGCTTGGGCTTATTGTCTGTTACGTCAGATTTTCTCTGCGCACTCCCCACCCGCTGCTTAACCTGAATTTACTCTCTCAACCGCTGTTTCGAACCGCCATGCTGATTTATCAGTGGGTGCCCGGTGTTTTCACCGGCGTCAGTCTGTTGGCGATGCTCTTTTTACAAAATCAGCTCGGCATGACGGCCACGCAGGTAGGCGAGTTGATGCTGCCGTGGGCGATGGGCGCATTTATTGCCATCAGCTTCTCGGGAAAAATGTTTAATCGGCTGGGTCCGCGCCCGCTGTTTATCGCAGGTTGCCTGATAAATGGCATCGGAATGGCCAGTCTGGCGCTGGTGTCGAGTGGCGATGAGGGGGCGTTGCTGATAGCAGGCTTTGCGATTATGGGTTTTGGCAGCAGTTTATGTAGCAGCACCGCGCAAAGTGCGGCATTTCTCGACTTTACGCCAACCCAGCTTGCCGATGCCAGCGCGCTGTGGAACATCAACCGCCAGCTGAGTTTTTGTCTGGGCGTCACAATGATGAGCGTGATCTTCAGCATGTTCATCACCTTCACCGCCAACGTGCCGATTCAGGCATTTCATGCCAGTTTTCTCGTCGCGGCCTTCAGCGCAGGTGTGCCCGTTGCGCTTTGCCTGCGTCTTCCCAATCGCGCCATTGTGGCAAAAATACATCAACAGAGGACCTGAAATGACCCACGCCTATTTTAATGAAATCGATATCGCTCACCAACTAATTGAACGCTGGCTGGGGGACGACTCGGCCCCTCCCGAAGTCTGCGATCAGCTCATTGCGCGCTTTCATCCACACTACAGCATGATAGGTGTCGCTGGTCATGCACTGGATCATGCCGGGTTATGCCGATTTTTTCGGGCCAATGGCGGCGCAAAGCGTGGGTTGCAGATTGAGGTATTCGACATGCAACTGATACAGGAGTGGCCAAACGGCGCCATCGTACTTTATAAGGAGAGACAAAAATTGGACGGCAATGTCACACTGCGTTTTTCAACGGTGCTTCTTGAGCGAACGGGGAATGGCGAAATTTTGTGGCGGCATTTGCACGAGACCAGCACTCAACTCTAGCGCCGGTCTCATCAACATCACGATTACTTGAGGGCGTGAACCATGCACACGGCTTTAGCCGCTTCTGCGCCCTTCTTGATAAAGTGCTGCAGGTAGAAATCGTTGAACTCTTTTTCCGGCTGGAAGTTGTGCGGCGTTAGAGAAACGGAGAATACCGGCACTTCAGTGGTCAACTGAACCTGCATTAATCCGCTTACCACGGCCTGCGCGACGAAGTCGTGACGATAGATACCGCCATCAACCACCAATGCGGCACAGACTACGGCATCGACATCGCCACGTTTTGCCAGGCGCTGAGCCAGCAAGGGCATTTCGAACGCGCCCGGCACGTCGAAAACTTCCAGCGTGTATTCCTGATTGGTGTCTGCCATGTGCTGCTTGAAGCCTACCAGGGTCTGATTCACGATATCGGAATGCCAGTTGGCCTTGATAAAGGCAATGTTCAGAGGGGTGCTCATAAAAACTCCGTTAAAAGGTTCAAAAATTTATTACTGTTAACAAAGATAACCGAACTGCTTACAGATCACCACATCACTGGGTGCGGTTGCAGCAGAAGTTTGTCGGTTTGAGCATGGAATATTCGGAGACGAAATCGGGTGTTAAAGCATCAAGGGCACAAGTGAGATGCAGAAAGAGAGGTCAGGAAGGTGAGGCGAAGAGGTAAATTATTGAATCTAAATGGTACGCCCTACAGGGCTCGAACCTGTGACCTACGGCTTAGAAGGCCGTTGCTCTATCCAACTGAGCTAAGGGCGCATTGAACTGCGAATTGGCAGTACAGCGGATTCGGATTATACGGGCCATCTACCCCGAGTCAATGGCTTTCGCGCTTACTGCTTAATGCCTGAGCAGATTTGCCGATCTTTCTGTGAAAAAACCGATGTACGGCAAGGTATTTAGAGAAATTTCAATATGAAAGCGAGCTAAGTGAGCCTTATGACTTTTGCTGGTTGAAACGGAATAACCAAAAATCTCATACCGGCAATTTTTTACCGTTAACCCCTGTCAACTGACTAGTTTATCGAGGTATTTTGGAGTTTAGTTATTAAAATAGCGGCTATCTGACGATTTTCTATTCAGCTTATTATGATTCTGAGCCTGACAGCAGGCGCGGCTTCTGACAAAATAGGCGCATCCCCCGTACTTATTAATTGATGGATTTTTCCCCAGATGGTAGCAAAGATTATTGACGGTAAAACGATTGCGCAGCAGGTCAGAAGCGAAGTCGCTGAAAAAGTTAAGCAACGCCTTGCGCAGGGTAAACGCGCACCCGGACTGGCCGTTGTACTGGTCGGTGACAATCCGGCCTCGGAGATTTATGTCGCCAGCAAACGCAAAGCCTGTGATGAGGTCGGTTTCCTTTCCCGTTCATACGATTTGCCTGCTACCACGACGGAAGCCGAACTGCTGGCGCTGATTGATCAACTTAATAACGACGACGCAATCGATGGCATTCTGGTGCAGCTGCCGCTCCCGGCCGGTATCGACAACGTTAAAGTGCTGGAAAATATCCATCCCGACAAAGACGTGGACGGCTTCCATCCGTACAACGTTGGCCGTCTGTGTCAGCGCGCGCCGAAACTGCGCCCCTGCACGCCACGCGGCATCATTACTCTGCTCGAACGTTACAATATCGACACCTTCGGACTGAATGCCGTCGTTATTGGTGCGTCCAATATCGTGGGTCGTCCGATGAGCATGGAGTTGTTGCTGGCGGGTTGCACGACTACCGTCACGCACCGTTTTACCAAAAATCTGCGTCACCACGTCGAAAATGCCGATTTAGTGGTCGTTGCCGTGGGTAAACCCGGCTTTATTCCGGGAGAATGGATCAAACCGGGCGCTATCGTGATTGATGTCGGTATTAACCGTCTGGAAAGTGGTAAAGTAGTCGGCGATGTTGAATTTGAAACCGCTTCAGAGCGCGCTTCATTTATCACCCCGGTTCCAGGTGGCGTAGGTCCGATGACCGTTGCTACACTTATTCAAAATACCTTGCAGGCATGCGAGGAATATCACGACGTGAATTCTCACTAAGACAGGATGGCATGGAAACTTTTTATCTCGAATCTCACCCGCACGTAGAACTCTGCGACCTGCTCAAATTTATGGGCTGGTGCGAGAGTGGCGCTGCAGCAAAAGCGGTGATTGCCGAAGGTCTGGTCAAAGTTAACGGTCAGGTTGAAACCCGCAAGCGCTGCAAGATTGTCGCTGACCAGCAAATCGAATTTGCCAGCAGCAAGATGGTCGTCAAAGCTTCCGAGTAATCAGACGCACCTGACAGGCTCAATAAAAAACGGCGGTTAAGCAATTAACCGCCGTTTTTTTATGGCTCGAAGAGATTAAAAATAAACCTGTAGCCTCAAGCTAAGGCTAGGCGACGACTAAGCAAATTCCCGGGAGCTTAGACTACCAAGCGACTGGGGTGAGCGAAGGAAGTCAACGCCGCTGTAGCGCAAAAGATACGGTTTATTTGCGACGCCAGGTAGTACCAGCCGCCCCATCTTCCAGCACAATGCCCATTTCGTTGAGACGGTCACGGGCTTTGTCGGCCATTGCCCAGTCTTTGCTTGCGCGCGCATCGTTACGCTGCTTGATGAGCGCTTCGATTTCCGCGACTTCGCCATCATCTGACTGTGCGCCTGATTGCAGGAACTGCTCCGGCTCCTGAGTCAGCAGGCCCAACACACCCGCCAGACGACGAAGTTCCGCTGCCAGACCGTTGGCTGCCTCCAGATTTTCACTTTTCAGGCGATTGATGTCGCGCGCCATATCAAACAGCACGGAATAGGCTTCCGGGGTGTTGAAATCGTCATCCATTGCCGCACGGAAACGCGCTTCAAACGCTTCTCCGCCCGCGGGCGCAGCGGTCGCATCAGTACCACGGAGTGCAGTGTACAGGCGCTCCATCGAGGTTCTGGCGAGTTTCAGGTTCTCTTCGCTGTAGTTCAGCTGGCTACGATAATGGCCCGACATCAGGAAGTAACGCACGCTTTCGGCGTCGTAATATTTCAGCACATCACGCACGGTAAAGAAGTTATCCAGTGATTTGGACATTTTCTCGCGGTCGATCATCACCATGCCGGAGTGCATCCAGGTATTGACGTAAGGACCGTCATGGGCGCAGCTCGACTGGGCAATTTCGTTTTCGTGATGCGGGAACATCAGATCTGAACCGCCGCCGTGAATATCGAAATGCGAACCCAGCTGCTTGCAGTTCATTGCGGAACATTCGATATGCCAGCCCGGACGGCCGTTACCCCAGGGTGAGTTCCAGCTTGGCTCGCCCTCTTTGGACATTTTCCACAGCACGAAGTCCATTGGATTTCTTTTTACATCGGCCACTTCAACGCGTGCGCCAGCCTGAAGCTGGTCGAGATCCTGACGCGACAAAATACCGTAATCCGGATCGCTTTCAACAGAGAACATAACGTCACCGTTGATGGCGATGTAGGCATGATCGCGGTCGATCAACTGCTGCACTATCTCGATGATTTCCTGAATGTGGTGCGTCGCACGCGGCTCCAGGTCAGGAGGTAAAATACCCAGCGCGTCGAAATCGGCGTGCATTTCGGCGATCATGCGATCGGTCAGCTCAACAAAGCTTTCGCCGTTTTCGGCAGCACGTTTTATGATTTTGTCATCGATATCGGTGATGTTACGCACATATTTCAGTGAGTAACCCAAATAACGCAGATAGCGGGCAACGACATCAAAGGAAACGAACGTGCGACCATGTCCGATGTGACACAGGTCGTAAACAGTAATCCCACACACGTACATACCGATTTTTCCGGCATGAATTGGTTTAAATTCCTCTTTTTGGCGACTCAGGGTATTAAAAATCTTCAGCATCGAGCTATTCCAATTGTGTTGTGTGAAATTACTTAAACGGCAAAAAGGCGCAAATAATACCGCTTAGAACATTGGGTTTATAATATAACGAAAAACCCGCTACCGAAACGGGATAAGGCCCTCGCAGGGGAGATTGGCCCGTTATATTTGTTATAACATAACAGCTAAGCGTTCAATGTGCTTTCATTCTGTCTTAAAAAGCGGCGACAAAAGCAGAGGCTGACGGCTACTTTTGAGTTATGGTATAAGAAAAGGCTATAGTACGGCCTCATTAATGAGTAACACCAACAAAAGCAGGATGATTATTATGGTCACTTTTCACACCAATCACGGCGACATCGTTATCAACACCTTTGCTGACAAAGCGCCAGTCACCGTTGAAAACTTCCTGAACTACTGCCGTAAAGGTTTCTACGACAACACTATTTTCCACCGTGTCATTAACGGTTTCATGATTCAGGGCGGCGGTTTCGAGCCGGGTATGAACCAGAAAAACACTGACGCACCTATCAAAAACGAAGCGAACAACGGTTTGAAAAACACCCGTGGTACGCTGGCGATGGCGCGTACCAACGATCCACACTCCGCAACCGGGCAGTTCTTCATCAACCTGGTGGATAACGACTTCCTGAACCACAGCGGCCAGAACGCGCAGGGTTGGGGTTACTGCGTGTTTGCAGAAGTCAGCGAAGGCATGGACGTTGTCGACAAAATCAAAGCGGTTGCAACCGGTCGTAGCGGCATGCACCAGGATGTACCAAAAGAAGACGTGCTCGTGACAAGCGTTACCGTTAGCGAATAACGCGACGCAGGAATGACAACGTTTTTTATCGCAGATATCCATCTTTGCGACCAGGAACCGGCAATCACTGCCGGTTTTCTGCGTTTTTTACGCGAAGATGCGCCTAAAGCCGATGCGCTCTATATACTCGGCGACCTGTTTGAAGCCTGGATTGGCGATGACGACCCGCAACCGCTTCACACCGAAATCTCAAGTGCGCTCAATGCATTACATCAGCAAGGCGTGCCGTGTTTCTTCATTCACGGTAATCGCGACTTCCTGCTCGGCAGACGTTTTGCCCGTGACAGCCTGATGACATTGCTGCCCGAGAAAAAAGTACTCGAACTTTACGGACGCAGAGTGCTTATCCTGCACGGCGATACGCTTTGCACTGATGACATGAGCTACCAGAAATTTCGTAAAAAAGTACATAATCCACTGATTCAACGCATTTTTCTGGCCCTACCGCTCAAATGGCGTCTGAAGATTGCCGCGAAAATGCGCGCCGACAGCAAGGCCTCGAACAGCCATAAAGATCTGCGCATCATGGACGTCAATCAGCATGCCGTGACGCAGGAGATGCAGATGCACGGCGTCGAATGGATGATCCACGGCCATACACATCGTCCCGCCATTCACGACGTTCCGCTTGGCGACAAGCTCGGACATCGCGCGGTGCTTGGGGCCTGGCATGAAGAAGGCTCGATGGTGAAAGTCACGGCCGACGGCGTCGAACTTGTGACCTTCCCCTTTTAGTTTCAACCGCCTTTGGCAACAAGGTAAAATTAAACCGGCACCCCGCTGTGAAAACGGAACTGCTCGTCGGGCGTCAGTATCAGTTCCGCCTCTACCCTGCCCAACTCTTCGACCCGGTTCGCTGATGTCGGTCCCGGCATACTGCTGCGCCAAAGACAGATAATCCTGAAAATGCCGCGCCTCGGAGCGAAGCAGCGAGGTATAAAATCGCGATAGCGTCCTGTCGAGATACGGGGCAATTTTGGCGAAACGCTCGCAGGAACGGGCTTCGATGTAGGCGCCGATAATCAGGCGATCCACCAGCAAATGCATCTCGTCCTGATGCCGCGAATGTTTGAGCATGCCGTTGGCATAACGTGATGGCGTCAGGACTTCATAGCGGATATTGCGTTTTTGCATGATCTCGACCACTTGCTCGAAATGATGCAACTCTTCACGCGCCAGTCGGGCCGCGCAGAAAAGCAGTTCTGTGCGGTCAAGATAACGGGTCATCAGACTCATTGCCGACGCGGCGGCCTTCTTTTCGCAGTTGGCATGGTCAATCAGCATAATTTCTTGATTTTCAAGTGCGACATCGACCCAGCGACCAGGTGTTTCGCAGTGCAGAAAGTCATTGATAGGGGCCAGCAGGTCCTTATTCATGGCGTAAATTCCAGATAAAGTGCAACGAAAGGGGATTCGCCGATTATACAAAGTCATTACAGGATTCTCACCTGATTACGGCGACGCAACCGTTTTCCTAGCGGTTTTGCCGTGCTATTATTTGCGCCCTCTCGGTCAGGTAATCATTTTGTTTATATCGCCACCTGACAACGCTTGCATAATCACAGGAGCTTTACAGGCATGACATCCAACGTTACCCCGGCAAAAATCGCTATCGTCATGGGGTCTAAAAGTGACTGGGCTACCATGCAGTTCGCTGCTGACGTCCTCACAACGCTGAATATTCCCTTTCATGTCGAGATTGTCTCCGCTCACCGCACGCCGGACAAACTGTTCAGCTTTGCGGAGCAGGCGTCTGAAAAAGGTCTGGATGTCATCATCGCCGGTGCCGGCGGTGCAGCACACCTGCCGGGCATGATCGCTGCAAAAACGCTGGTGCCCGTTCTCGGCGTGCCAGTGCAGAGCGCAGCCCTGAGCGGCGTAGATAGCCTGTATTCCATCGTCCAGATGCCACGCGGCATTCCTGTCGGCACGCTGGCTATCGGCAAGGCGGGCGCTGCCAATGCGGCTCTGCTGGCGGCACAGATTCTGGCGCTTCACGACACGCGCATTGCCCAGGCGCTCGCGACCTGGCGTAAAGAGCAAACCGATGAAGTGCTGAACAACCCCGATCCGCGGGAGGAAGCATGAAGCCGGTCTGCGTACTCGGAAACGGCCAGTTAGGTCGCATGCTGCGTCAGGCGGGTGAACCTCTGGGAATTGCCGTGTATCCGGTCGGCATTGATGCCGAACCTGAAGCCGTGCCGTTCCAAAACAGCGTTATCACCGCCGAAATCGAGCGTTGGCCTGAAACCGCACTGACCCGCGAACTGGCAAGCCACACCGGCTTTGTGAATCGCGATATCTTCCCGCGTCTGGCCGACCGTCTGACCCAAAAACAGCTGCTCGACCAACTGGGTCTGGCGACCGCGCCCTGGCAGTTACTGGCCGATGCCACCGAGTGGAGCAATATTTATTCCACCCTGGGTGAACTGGCTATCGTCAAACGCCGCGTAGGCGGTTACGACGGCCGCGGCCAATGGCGTTTCCGTCAGGGTGAAGAAACTACCCTGCCGCAAGAATGCTACGGCGACTGTATCGTTGAACAGGGCATTAACTTCTCCGGTGAAGTGTCTCTGGTCGGCGCACGTGGCCACGATGGCAAGACGGTGTTTTATCCGCTGACGCATAACCTGCATCAGGACGGCATTCTGCGCACCAGCGTGGCATTGCCTACGCCGAATGCCGCGCAGCAGCAACAGGCAGAATCCATGTTGTCTGCCATCATGAACGAACTGGGCTATGTCGGCGTGATGGCGATGGAGTGCTTTATCGTCGAAGAAGGCCTGCTGATTAACGAACTGGCACCACGCGTTCACAACAGCGGCCACTGGACACAGAATGGGGCGTCCATCAGCCAGTTTGAGCTGCACCTGCGGGCCATTCTAAGCTTGCCGCTGCCAACGCCGGTCGCCAGTACGCCGTCGGTGATGGTCAACCTGATTGGTACCGACGTCAACCTCGACTGGCTGAGCCAGCCGCTGGTGAATCTGCACTGGTATGAAAAAGAAGTCCGTGCAGGCCGTAAAGTCGGACACCTTAACCTCAATGACGCCGACCCGCTGCTGCTGAAAGACAATTTGCAGGCGCTGATCCCGATGCTGCCTGCCGAATACGCCAGCGGCATCGAGTGGGCGCTCGACAAGCTGTAATCGGAAAAAAAGGGCACTCAGGTGCCCTTTTTCATGTCTTAAAATCAGCTCTGATAACTGCGGAACAGGGCTTTGCCCTTAAGCAGTCGAATCCCCAGCCAACCGCCGCACAGTGACAACAATATTGCGCTGGTTACCGGCACCGACCACCACAGCACCATGTTTGGCTGCCACGGGAAATCAAACACCTTGCGTTGAAGCAGCCAAAGCGCAGCCTCCGCGCCCACGGCTGCCGCAATCCCGGCGACAAGCCCGAGTACCGCAAACTCGCACCACAGTGTGCTACGCAGTAATTTCTTGCTGGCACCCAGAGTGCGGTATACCACCAACTCCTGACGACGCTGGCGCATGCCGACCTGAATCTGCGCCAGAAGCAGCAATCCGCCACACAGGATAACCAGAATCACCATGACTTCCAGCGCACGACTGACCTGCTGCAACACATCGCCTATCTGGCGCAGGATTGAGCCAATATCCAGCAGGCTCAGGGTCGGGAATTGGCGGTTAAGTTCAACCAGCAGTTTACCGTCGCCTTCATAGTGGAAGCTGGTCAGCCAACTTTGCGGCTGGGCATCCAGTGCGCCCGGCGGGAAGATAAAGTAGAAATTGGGCCGCAAACTGTCCCAGTCCACCTTGCGCAGGCTGGTCACCTTGGCGCTGAAATCTTGGGTATCACCGCTAAAGGTCACGGTATCGCCAAGCGCGATGCCCAAACGGTCGGCAATGCCTGAATCAATCGACACCTCGCCCGCCCTGGGAGCCCCGCTGCCTTCAAGAATCGTGTTGTGCGCAGGAAGGCCCTGCATCCACGTCAGATTGAGTTCGCGCTCCAACGCCTCGCGCCCAGAGTCGCCCGGACGAATCAGGTCGGTCGCCTCCTGCTGATTGATTTTGGTCAGTCTGACGCGAACGATGGGATAGAAGGTATCGGGCTCGACCTTGCGCTGACGCAGGAAGTCCGTGACCTGAGGCACTTGCTCTTTGGTCAGGTTCAGCAGGAAATAGTTCGGGCTGTCGGGAGGCAACTGTTGCTGCCACTGGTTGAGAAGATCACCTCGCAGCACCAGCAGTAATGCCAGCAGCATAAAGGACATCGAAAAGGCTGCCAGCTGACTCAACGTGACCCAGGGCTGGCGCAGGAGACGATTAATCGCCAGCCGCAGCCCCAAATGACTGACGGTGAGGCGGCGCAGCAACAGCAGACTCAACCAGCCAATGCCGCCCAGCAGCAGCGAAAGCACGACAATACCGGCAAGGAGCGCCCATAGCAGCGGACTATTGCCGACCAGCGCCACCAGCAGACCAACCACAACCAGAGTGATGATGGGCAAAAAATAGCGCAGCGGCCAGACATTGGCGACCACATCCTGACGTAACACTCTTAAAGGCAGCGTGGCAGCCAATTGTCGGTAAGGCCGCAAACCGACCAGCAGCGAAATCACCACCAGCGCGCCCATTGACCACACCCACGGCCATAATCCGGCCGGCGGTAATTTATTCGGCAGCACCGGCGCCAGCATTTTCATCAGGATAGCTTCGAAACCGAGTCCGACTACGCTACCCACGATTGCCGCCAGCAATAAAACGGCAACCCATTGACCAATAATCAGTTTTTGCAACGCCTTGCGCCCTGCTCCGAGCGTTTTCAGCACCGCAACGAGGTCATAGCGGCTTCGGCAGTAGTGATTCATCGACACCGCAACGGCAGCAATCGACAGCATCAGGGTCAATAGGGCCGACAACGTCAGAAATTGCTGCGAACGTTGCAGCGAACCGGCTGAGTGCGCCGTCTGACTCTTCCATGCCGTACCAGCGCTGATCGGGTTTCAACAGCCCCTTTATCGCTTCGCCATAGCGCGCAATATTCTCGGCCGAACCGGCGAACATATAGCGGTAGGTCAGACGACTGCCCGGCTGAATCGCACCTGTCTTTTCCACATCCTGCAAATTCATGATAATTCGCGGAGCGGTCTGGAAAGGGTTGAAACCGGAATCAGGTTCCTGATTAATGACGGCCGCAATGCGCAGCGTGGTATCGCCGACGTCGAGATTATCGCCGACCTTGAGGTTGAGCAGTGCCAGCAGGCGCGGAGCGACCAGCACGGTACCGGGCTGCGGTTTGACACCGGGCGGTTGTGTATCCAGATTCCCGTACAGCGGATAGGCCAAATCCGTCGCTTTTACGGAAGCAAGCTGGGGCGAGTCGGCGGCAAACGTCATGGTCATGAACGACAGCTGACGGCTGACTTTCAACCCCTGCTGACGGGCATCTTCAATCCAGGCCTCGGTAATGGGATGGGCAGAACGCAGCACTCTGTCACCGGCAATAAAATCGCGACTTTGCTCGCTCAGCCCTTTGTCCATACGATCGCTGATGCTGCCCAGCGCCAGCACGCAGGCGACGGCAAGCGTCAGGGAAAGCCAGACAATCAGCAGTGACGGCGAACGCCACTCACGCCAGAACCATCGCCAGATCATGCATCCTCCCACAATTTTCCATCGCGTAACCGCAGACGCCGCTGGCAACGCGCGGCCAGTTGTTCGTCGTGGGTCACCAGAATCAGTGTCGTTTTGTTATCGCGGTTAAACGAGAACAGCAGTTCGGCAATACGCTCACCGGTTTGGCGGTCGAGATTCCCGGTGGGTTCATCGGCAAACAGCAACCTGGGTTTGCCGATAAAGGCACGAGCCAGAGCAACGCGCTGTTGTTCGCCACCGGAAAGCTGCGCCGGAAGATGATGCAAACGTTCCCCAAGTCCAAGCTGGTTTAGCAGTTGCACGGCCTGCTCGCGACTGCTGGCATCGGTTTCACCGCGCAGCAAGGCAGGAAGCTGCACGTTTTCCAGCGCATTGAGAGTCGGAACCAGCATGAAAGACTGAAAGACAAAGCCGACATTTTTGGCTCGCAGCGCCGCCCGCCCCTCTTCATTCAATGAAGACAGCGGCTTTCCGAGCAGCGTGACCTCCCCGCTGCTGCCGTCATCCAAACCGGCCAAAATGCCCAGCAAGGTGGATTTCCCCGAACCCGACTCGCCGATCAGCGCTATAGTCTGAGCGGGTTTGACAACCAGCTCAACACCGGACAGGATGGATAGTTCATGTTCCCCTTGACCGACGTGTTTACTAAGATGATGAACTTCAAGTACGTTTTCCGCTGGCATCTTCCCTTCCTTCTGTTGATGGGAATGTTAAGTTTCCGCGCCGCTGCTGCTGATACGCTGCTGATTGTAGGCGATAGTTTAAGTGCTGTTTACCGTTTACCGGCGAACAATTCCTGGCCTAGCCTGCTGAATAATCAGTGGAAAAAACAGGGTGGCCTGCCAACAATTGTTAACGCCAGCATCAGTGGTGATACTTCGGCTCAGGGTCTGGCGCGTTTGCCTGCGCTGCTGAAACAGCATCATCCGCGCTGGGTATTGATTGAACTGGGCGCCAATGACGGGCTGCGCGGCTTTGCTCCGCCGACCATCAGCCAGACGCTCGGCAAGATAGTCACGCTGATTAAACAGGCCGATGCCGAACCGCTGCTGATGCAGATTCGTCTGCCCCCCAACTACGGCCGGCGCTATGGCGATGCGTTTTACGCAATCTACCCCACACTTGCCAAACAGGCCGACATCCCGCTCGTGCCCTTCTTTATGGAGCAAGTCGCCATAAAACCGGAGTGGATGCAGGAAGACGGGCTTCACCCGAATCAGTCGGCGCAAAACTTCATTGCTGACTGGATGTCCGGCAAGCTGGCTCCGCTCGTGGCTCCATCCTTGAGTAAACCATAATCTTCAATCATTTGGGGCCTTTAACAGGTAAAGTTATGCAAAAAGCCATTTTGATTACCGGTTGCTCCAGTGGCATTGGCCTGGCTGCGGCACACTATCTGCGAAATCGCGGTTACCGTGTGCTGGCGGCCTGCCGTAAACCTCTCGACCTTGAGAATCTGCGCGCGCAGGGATTCGAGACTCTCGAGCTGGACCTCGACGATCGCCATAGTGTTCAGCGTGCAGCGTCAAAAGTCATTGAATTAACAGGTAATCGTCTGTACGCCCTGTTTAACAATGCAGGTTTTGGTATTTATGGTCCGCTGTATACGGTAAGCCGCGAACAGTTTGAGCAACAGTTTTCGACCAACCTGTTTGGCACTCACCAACTGACGCAACTGCTGCTTCCGGCCATGCTTGCCCATGCCGAGGGTCGCATCATCCAAACCAGTTCCATTTTGGGTCGAGTGACTACGCCCAACCGCGGGATCTACGCGGCCAGCAAATTCGCGCTTGAAGCCTGGTCAGACACGTTACGCATGGAGCTAAACGGCACCGGTATTCACGTCAGCCTGATTGAGCCAGGCCCGCTGCACAGCAACTTTACCCGCAACCTTCATCATACCCAATCCGACAAGCCGATTCTTAATCCGGAACGTGCAGAAAAATTCACTTTGGGACCAGATGCCGTTTTACCCAAACTGCGCCATGCTTTAGAAAGCCCAAGGCCAAAACTCCGTTATCCGGTCACGCTCATTGCCCACGGATTGACAGTTTTGCGTCGTTTACTGCCTGACCGTCTGATGGACCGAGTGCTGCGCGGTAATAGTTAATCTTCCGGTTGAAAGATGATGGCGTTGCCCCAATCTACTTTCTAAACGGAACGGACGAGAGAGAAATGAATTCATGCTTGCACAACCTTTAACTATCGACATTAACGAATCCAATTTGCATCAAACCCTCGACCAGTCCATGACGGTCCCGGTGATGTTCTATTTTTGGTCCGAACCGCAGCCAGCATTGCCTGATCCTCGGCCCTATTCTCGAAAAACTGGCAGCCGAATACGCCGGTCAGTTTGTACTGGCCAAGGTTGATTGCGATGCCGAGCAGGCTATCGCCGGTCAGTTTGGTCTGCGCTCCATCCCTGCCGTTTACCTGTTCCAGGAAGGCCAGCCTGTTGACGGCTTCCAGGGACCGCAGCCGGAAGAGGTCATCCGCGAACTGCTAAGCAAAGTGCTGCCGAAAGAAGAAGAACTCAGGGTTGCCCAGGCTACCGAACTGATGCAGGAGGGCAAAGTCACCGAAGCCCTGCCGCTGCTGAAAGATGCCTGGCAGCTCAGCAATCAGCGTAGCGACATTGGGCTTTCCCTTGCCGAAGCGCAGATTCTGCTTAACCGTAGCGAAGATGCCGAAACTGTGCTGGCTACCATTCCGCTACAGGACCGCGATACGCGCTATCACGGCCTCGTTGCGCAAATCGAGCTGCTCAAGCAGGCTGCCGACACTCCTGAAATTCAGCTGTTACAGCAACAGATTGAACAGGACCCGCAGAACGTCGAGCTTGCCGTGCAACTCGCCTTGCAGCTTCATCAGGTGGGCCGCAATGAAGAAGCGCTGGAACTGTTGCTGTCGCATCTGAAAAAAGACCTCTCTGCCGGTAACGGTGTGGCACGTAAAACGCTGATGGATATTCTGGCAGCATTGGGCACGGGCGATGCTCTTGCCGCTAAATACCGTCGCCAGCTTTACTCTTTGCTTTACTGATTTCAATGAGGCTTCCACGCTTTCGGGAAGTCACTTCTACCCTTTCGCCACACTGACCGCACGCTGTTTTTCACTCTCTCGAGAACGGCGTGCTGTTTCTGCGAGACGTCTCGCGAAACGGCAATTGCCGAGTAAACTATGCTTTAGTCATCCCCCTCCAACTGTAATTATGCGATGATTTATGCGCCGCGGCAGCTTGCCCGCTGCACAGGGAAACGGTATTACCGAATTTTTCGGGACATCTCATTACAGGAGTTTTAATCATGCTGACGTTTATCCCCGTTATGGTGGTGCTGGCACTGATCGTGGTCTTTGCCGGCGTTAAAATCGTGCCTCAGGGTTATCAGTGGACCGTCGAGCGCTTTGGCCGCTATACCAAAACGCTGATGCCGGGTCTGAACCTGGTTGTGCCCTTTATGGACAGAATCGGTCGCAAGATCAACATGATGGAACAAGTGCTCGATATCCCCTCCCAGGAAGTCATTTCACGCGACAACGCCAACGTCGCCATTGATGCCGTATGCTTTATTCAGGTTACCGACCCTGCCCGTGCGGCCTATGAGGTCAGTAATCTCGAGCAGGCGATTGTCAATCTGACCATGACCAACTTCCGTACCGTACTGGGTTCAATGGAACTGGACGAAATGCTGTCGCAGCGCGACAACATCAATGCCCGCCTGCTGCACATTGTGGATGAAGCGACCAACCCGTGGGGCGTGAAGATAACCCGTATCGAAATCCGCGACGTTCGCCCGCCGGCCGAGCTGGTGTCTGCCATGAATGCGCAGATGAAGGCCGAGCGAACCAAACGCGCCGACATTCTTGAGGCCGAAGGGGTACGCCAGTCGGCCATTTTGCGCGCCGAAGGGGAAAAACAGTCGCAGATTCTGAAAGCCGAAGGCGAACGTCAGTCCGCATTTTTACAGGCCGAAGCCCGCGAACCGTAGCGCCGAGGCTGAAGCCAAAGCCACGCAAATGGTTTCGGCGGCCATCGCTGCCGGTGATGTACAGGCCATCAACTATTTTGTGGCTCAGAAATATACCGAAGCTTTGACCAAAATCGGTTCTGCCAATAATAGCAAAGTGATCATGATGCCACTTGATGCCACAAGCCTGATGGGTTCGATAGGCGGCATCGCCGAATTACTGAATGAAACCCGAGGCGGAAAATAATCATGTTTCAACAGTTGGCGGCAAATCCTCATCTTTTCTGGCTCTCGCTGGGCGGCCTGCTGCTGGCGGCCGAAATGCTGGGTGCCAGCGGCTATCTGTTGTGGAGCGGTGTCGCGGCGGCTCTGGTTGGGCTGCTTATCTGGCTGGTGCCGCTGTCGTGGGAGTGGCAGGGAGTAGCGTTTGCGGTGTTGACCGTCGTAGCGGCGCTGCTCTGGGCCAATTGGTTAAAACGCCAGCCAGCCGAGAACAGCGCGAATGAGAGCCTTAACCAGCGCGGTTTACAACTGGTAGGGTTGCATGGGCATTTGCTGGAGCAACCGGAAAATGGCTACAGCCGCATAAGGATTGGCGACAGTACATGGCGAGTCTATTGTCTCGATAATCTTGATATCGGCGATGAAGTTATTGTTATCGGCATTGAGGGAAACACCTTAAAAATAAAATCGGCTTAACAAAATATAAATAAAATACATTACAGCGTTTTATGCCATTATTACGCTGTGCTTGCGTTGACTTAATTACCCTGCTTCGTTTATAAACGTCGGGATTATTGTCCATAAGGGACAATACATCACTACATAAAGCAAAGGAAATTATGCCCGCCTCGTACATTAACAATAATAAAATTACAGAGTTATTTAATAGCAAAAGAGAATTAAAATACCGCAATCCCGTTATATCGCCTTCCCCTCTAAAACTTCGTTCTGATCCTTGGTCGCAAGCGATATTGTTATTATATATTCAAGGAGCGCTTGGCCTGGACGCCGAGAAAATAACTGTCGAAAAGCATATTCGTGCACAGGCGCATCTTAAAAACCAAATGAAAATGCCAGATGGCCGGACATGGGCAAGAAACAAGGCTACCACGCTCCATTCCAACACCTTTGGGCCTCGCCGTTTTTCACCGCCCAAAGCGACTGTTTCATTTCCTTTACCCTCCCGTTCACAAGAGATACCTTCACCTCTTGCCGCACATATTCAGCAAACGATGAGTTCATTAAGTGACAGGTTACGCGGCATGGTAGCGCACAGTCGAGGGTCGTCGGTATTGTGGAGTGGCGCAAATGCAGAGTCCATCCATGAACAAGAATACAGGCAGAAACTGTTTGAACTTCCACACTTTATTCATCGCGATCATAAACCTGTCAAAAAGGGGATGACGTCTGCACATGTTATTGCGGAGTCGACGTCAGCTATCCCTTCAGTGATTGAAATAACGACGCCTGATCCGGTTGAATCGATGCTGACCACTTATTTCGAGGCCCCGGAAAATATCAATAAAACGGCAACCATTGCAGAAAAAGCATTAACGACTGCTATGTCAGAATACGAAACTATATTGAACGCCATTAATGCGCCAGTATTGCATATTGCTTCGTGGCTCGAACAATTTATTCAAAATATTCTGCAGGCGTCAGGCGAGAGTGCCAGGGTTATTACCGGTTCGACGCTGATAAAGACCTACCTTCCTCCCTCGATATTAGAGTTACCGCCATTTGATAGAAAAAGGCGAGTGCCCGATTTCTCGCTTAACCAGATTATCACTAAAGATTATCTGCGAGGACCTTATAAAGACGTGAATCTCGTTTTCGACTGGCCTGAGGCAATAACGGCCTCGATGAGAGAAACATTTGAAAGATCTGACGTACAAACCCGCTATCTGGATGAATTAAATCAGCATCTCACGTCGTCAGGCGTTGTGGATAATTTAAAGAGATATTTTGATATCTCCTGGAAAGCCCGATTGCACCGATTCATTCGATACAACGAGGAAAAACCGGGCAGTGAAGAGTGTGCCTTTATTCAGCAATTTCTCGAAAACGGCGGCAAGCCCGGCGTTATTATCTGGGATAACAAAGCAGTAGGTCATCTCTTCCTTGTTCCCTTTTCACAAAAAATCACCTCAGCCACCCAGGAACCAGCAGCTGGAAATCTCGGGAATGATTTTCTCTACGTCTGATCCCCGCACATACCGCCTGACGGTCAATGATAATCTGGTTTCATTCTTGACTCGTCATGATTTTGACTCGTTTTTGTCGAGCCATCTCTCTTTTGATAATCAGGATAGCCACCAGCCATTTAATTACCTCTCGCCTCAACTCGCCACCAATGCAAAATACGTTGTTGGCAATCTTGACGAAGTTATCAATTTGCCAAGACTGACTTTTGTAATGCCCGAGAATCTGGGCGAAATTTTTTACCATAAGTTTATTGCCAATCTGCAATCCGACATGGATTATCTTGCCCGTTCTGACAGGGAAATATATTGGGACTCGATATTCAATACTCTGGATATGATAGGAACGATGCTGACTATCGCCTCGATTCCCCTAACCTTTGGTGCCTCGACTAAAATCTCCATTCTCAAAATAGCCCATATTTCCTCAAGTCTGGCTCTGACCTCAATTACCTCTGTTATTCCCAAACTGGTAAAAGCGCATATTGCCGATCGTACCCTCGAGGCCAGTGAATCTCTAACCGATGCCGTGCTTGCGCTTGCCGGAGAAGGCGTAGCGCTCGCTGTCGGTGCAACGGTCAAGACGGCAGGTAAAATATATCTCTCGAACAAACAACTGCCCGGCAAACTCAAGCAGGATATTCTCCGGCACATAACCCGCACATTTAATATAAAGACCCAGCGCGTGAATAAATTAAATATCGGCTCGGTAGTAGACCTGCCCCACATTGATCAATACGCTTCCCGCCGCCTTTCACAAAAAACCACCCTACTCATGGAAGAGCTCGCTTTCAGACGGCGAAAATATCAGAGTCATTTGGTTAACAGGGCAAGGAAACTCAGAATAAGCGCCGAGTCGAGGATGGCGCTCATGAGTAAAAAAGAGATCCTTGGAGATTGGCTGCCCAACTCTCTTTTTAATGTCTATTCGAATTTGTGGGGTAAACCGGTACTTAGCGAATGGTTTAACCTCGTCGCCAAGAATAAAACGCGTCCTCTCAGCGCTCTTATTATCCCTCATGAGGCAGGAAATACTCTGCCACGTAATCATAGCCTGATGTTTATCGGTACCGACCTTCGCGGCATCGCGATTAATGGCTCCCGCCTTACTCTTACCCGTTTTTTGGATGTCGATACCCTGACGACTGAAGATCAAAAGGCGCGCGCGTCCTCTTACACTATTTCGGGGGCTGTCGAGCAGGCCAACCAATGCGCCCATTGGAGCCCAAGACTTGAAACAGCCCGCCATGAGGCATTGAGGTTAATAAAGGATGAAAGGCATCCGCAGATTGACAATCAGTTACTTGCGCCCGAGGTGGATATTACCGAGATGATTGCCCACTCGCAGCACTTGCTGGACCGCTACCATGCGGGATTGGTCGGCAGCAATCAGCCTCTGAGGGATGATATTCACACCCCTGTTATCATTGCCCTTAAAAAACCCACCGCTTATTTGCCCGTAAACCGCACGCAAGACAGTGTTGCCCAGGCAGACGTCGCGATGATTATTGCGCCGGAGGAGGTTATCAAGCCATTAAAAGCATTGATTGAGCTAAACAGTAATATGTCCTATCCCTATGGATATTTCAGTGCCTTGCAAGGCGCGGTACTGTCGATTACCGAATACATCCCTTCACCGGCTCAAGTGCAAATGATGCCTGCCAGTCCCGAGTCGGGATTAACGGCGTAGCGAGACTGATGAACCCCCGTTCATTTTCCACCCCTGGAAGCACAGCACCCGCTGAGATTATCGATAATCGGGCAATAGGCACCGTCATCGCCCGGACAGGATTCGGCCAGCGCCAGTAATCTCTGGCGCATTTCTTTTAATTCCTCGATGTGTCTTCCAATTTCCTGCGCTTTCTCTAGCGTTCGCGCCTTAACGTCGGCACTGTGGCGCTGCGGGTCGTTGAACAGGGCAACCAGCTCCTGACACTCATCCAGCGTGAAACCTACCTGACGAGCCTGACGGAGCAAGGTAAGTTCTTCGATTTGCCTGGGTGCGTAACTGCGATACCCGTTTTCGCTGCGCAAAGGCGCGGTGACCAGGCCTTTTTCTTCGTAAAAGCGTATTGCCTTGCTGGTAAGACCGGTAATTTTTGCCACATCGCTGATATTCATACAGGCTCCTTGACCCTCCCCTTGCTGGAAGGTTTATTCTATAACACGAGTAGGAATTGAACAGCGAGCCTTGAGCAGCGAGGCACAATTTGTCTAAAGGAGAAGTCGATGACAAACACTATCGTACTGGATTTACAGGGGTTGTCCTGTGGCCACTGTGTTGCATCCACACGCAAGGCACTCGAAGCCGTTCCCGGCGCTCGGGATGTCGATGTCACCCTCGAAAAAGCCGTGGTTCAGGGTGAAGCGAGCAGCGAAACGCTGATTGCCGCCGTGGTCGAAGCAGGCTATCACGCGACGCTTGCAGAAGGCGACGTCCCAAAGTCTGAGCCGCTGACTCTGTCTGAAACCTCCTCGCCGGAACTTCAGTCAGCGGCCGCTTTTTCTGTTCCGGCTTCTCGTCATCCCTCAGCTTCACCTGCCGAAGAAGAAAACATTCAGCTATTGCTCAGCGGTATGAGCTGCGCGAGTTGCGTCAACAATGTGCAAAAGGCGTTGGAAGACGTCGACGGCGTAACGCTGGCCCGCGTCAATCTGGCAGAGCGCAGTGCGCTGGTTCGAGGCGCAAAAAATGCGCAGGCGCTGGTCGCTGCGGTCGAAAAAGCGGGTTACGGCGCCGAAATCATTATTGATGAAACCCTGCGTCGAGAAAGGCAGCAGCAAACCGCCCGCAGCAGCATGATCCGTTTTAGCTGGCAGGCGGCGTTGGGGTTGGCTGCAGGTATACCGTTGATGGGCTGGGGTCTGTTCGGCGGTGAAATGGGGGTGACCGGCGAAAATCAGACCGGCTGGCTTGTCGTCGGTCTCATCACTCTGCTTGTCATGGTGGTGGCGGGCGGGCATTTTTATCGCAGCGCCTGGAAAAGTCTGCTGCACGGCAGAGCCAACATGGATACCCTCGTCGCTCTGGGTACAGGTGCCGCCTGGCTTTACTCTTTCCTCGTCACGCTCTGGCCCGAAGCCTTTCCGATGCAGGCAAGGCATCTCTACTACGAAGCCAGTGTCATGATTATCGGCCTTATCAATCTGGGTCATGCGCTGGAACAACGCGGGCGTCAGCGCTCGTCTCAGGCGCTGGAAAGGCTGCTTGACCTCACGCCGCCGACCGCGCGCATAATCACGCCCGAAGGTGAGCGCACGGTTCCTCTGGCCGATGTGCAGCAAGGCATGCTGCTGCGTCTGACGACCGGCGACCGCGTGCCGGTCGACGGTGAAATCCATCAGGGCGAAGCCTGGTTCGATGAAGCGATGCTGACCGGCGAGCCGATTGCCCAGCACCGCACAACGGGGGAAAAATCAGTGCCGGTACGCAAGTCAACGATGGCAGCGTTCAATTTTATGCGCGTGCGGTAGGCGGGCAGACTCAGCTTTCACGCATCATCAACCTGGTACGCGAAGCGCAGAGCAGCAAACCCGAAATCGGTAAACTCGCCGACAGAATTTCGGCGGTCTTTGTTCCGGCAGTGGTCCTGATTGCGCTAATCAGTGGAGCCGTGTGGTATCTAGTTGGCCCTCAACCCCAGCTGATGTATACGTTGGTCATTGTGACTACCGTGCTTATCATTGCCTGCCCGTGTGCGCTTGGATTGGCAACGCCCATGTCTATCACGGCGGGCGTGGGTCGCGCCGCAGAACTGGGCGTTCTGGTTAAAGACGCCGATGCGCTGCAACAAGCCAGTTCGCTGACCACATTGGTGTTCGACAAGACCGGCACGCTGACGGAGGGCAGACCACGGGTCGCCGCCATTCATTTGTTCCACGATGTCACCGAACAGCAGGCACTCATCTGGGCGGCCTCACTTGAACAGGGGTCACATCACCCATTGGCGCAGGCGATCTCCGAGAAAGCGGCTGACCTGCCTCGCGCCCCCGTGAGCGCGTTTCGCACGCTCGGCGGTTTGGGGGTAAGCGGCATTAGCGCTGACACCACATTGCTGCTGGGCAATCGGGCGCTGCTCGAACAGCATCAAATCGACTGTTCTGCCGTAGACCCATTCATGGCGTCACAGGCAGCCGAAGGTTTTACGCCGGTCCTGCTCGCGGCCGACGGCCAGATTGTCGCGCTGTTTTCACTGCGCGATGCATTGCGCGATGACAGCCTACCGGCGCTCCAGCGCCTGCATCGACACGGCTACAAACTGGTGATGCTGACGGGTGACAACGAAATTACGGCCAATGCCATCGCCAAACTGGCAGGAATCGACAACGTTATTGCCGGTGTTCGGCCAGACGGTAAAGCGCAAGCTATCAAGACGCTTCAGGCGCGCGGGGAACGGGTCGCGATGATAGGCGACGGCATCAATGATGCTCCGGCGCTGGCGCAGGCCGATGTCGGCATTGCCATGGGCAGCGGCAGCGATGTCGCCATTGAAACGGCCGCCATCACACTGATGCGCCCAAGCCTGCACGGTGTCGCCGATGCGCTCTCGCTTGCTCGCGGTACATTGCAAAACATGAAGCAAAACCTGCTTGGTGCCTTTATCTACAACGTTATCGGCATCCCCGTTGCGGCAGGCGTGCTGTACCCGCTGACGGGAACCCTGCTTAGCCCGATTGTTGCGGGTGCGGCAATGGCGCTGTCGTCGATTACGGTCGTAGCCAACGCCAACCGATTGTTACATTTCAAACCGCGAGGTTAGGATTTTTTCTTCTGTTTATAAGGGCCTTCAGGCGCTAGCATGGAGGCCAACTGAACAGGGAGACAATCTATGATACGGGATTTTTTGACAAGGCTGGGTCGCTGGACCGGTCTGCTCTCTCCCACACACTATCCCTACCCCGCGCTGGATGTGTCTTTGCCGGGCGGGCGTCATTTTCATCTCGTGGGCAGTATTCACATGGGCACGCAGAATATGTCCCCGCTGCCCAGGATCCTGACCCGTAAAGTCACTCAGGCCGATGCGCTGATTGTCGAGGCGGATATCAGCAGCAGCGATTCTCCCTTTGGCGACGCACCGGAAATAGCGCCGCTTAACGAGCGCATAGAGGCCAGTCAGTATCAACAGATTGAACGACTTTGCGAGGAGCTGGGAATGTCGCTCTACTCCCTGTCGAGCCTCCCCTGCTGGCAGATTGCCCTGATGCTGCAAGCCACGCAGGCTCAACGGCTGGGGCTGCGCGGCGAATACGGTGTCGATTTTCAGCTGCTCTCACTGGCCAAAACACAGGACAAAAAAGTGATTGAACTTGAGGGCGCAGAGCAGCAGCTCGATTTGCTTAAACAATTACCCGAAGATGGCCGCAGCCTGCTTGATGACACCCTGACCCACTGGCACACTAATGCCCGGTTACTGCAAACGATGATCAGCTGGTGGCTCGACAGTCGCCCTTCGGTCGGCATCGATCAACTGCCCGCCACCTTTGGCAATGCACTTTATGACGTTTTAATGCATCAGCGTAACCAGAGATGGAAGAAACAGCTGGAGAATATGCCCGCCGGAAACTACGTGGTTGCAGTGGGCGCCTTGCATCTTTATGGTGAAGGGAACTTACCTAGTCTGTTGAATAACAAAAAATAAATTTCATCACTCATCAGATTCAAGACAAAAAAATGGCCAATATTTCTATTGGCCAGTCAAAGAGGAATTTCATTTTTATTAATTATCGCGGCAGCATGGAACTCTTGAGGAATCCATGCCGGCGCGCGTAGGTTAGCAACGCGAAAGAGGTCTGGCAACTCTCATTCTGATTAATAATCACACTGAATGATTGATTTTCGTACTTTACTCTTTAGTATCAAAACATTGTGCCTAATAAAATTTTTTTGCTCATTACGCCGCCTGTTGCAGGAAAGCGGCTCTGTTAAATGGAATAAAAAATGACGCCCGCCGTAAAGCTTCTGGAAAAAAATAACGTCAGTTTTACCCTACATCCTTATGAACACAGCAGCGATGAAACCCATTTTGGCGACGAAGCCGTAAAAAAACTGGGTCTGGATGCCGCTCAGGTTTATAAAACGCTTCTGGTTGCCCTCAACGGCGAAGCCAAAAATCTGGCCGTTGCCGTCACGCCCGTAGCCACTCAGCTTGACCTGAAAAAAGTCGCCAAGGCGCTCGGTGCCAAAAAAGCCGATATGGCCGACCCGCAACTCGCCCAGCGCGTCACGGGCTATCTGGTTGGCGGCATCAGTCCATTGGGGCAGAAAAAGCTGTTGCCTACCGTGATAGACAGCCCCGCCGAGCAATTTCCGACCATTTATGTGTCAGGCGGCAAGCGCGGACTGGACCTCGAACTTGCCGCCGCCGATCTTTGCCGATTGCTCAATGGCCGCTTTGCCGATATCGCAAAACGTGACTGAAAGCCGTTGATGACTTTGTACACCTACAACAAATAATAATTCGGTAACGCGTATGACAGAACAGACTCAAACGCCGATGCCCGCCCAACAAGGCGCGCTACGTGGCACTGCCTTCAAGATTTTGTCCGCCATCAGTGCAGCGCATCTACTCAACGATATGCTGCAATCGCTGATTCTGGCCGTTTATCCGCTGCTGCAAAAAGAGTTCAGCCTGAGTTTTACTCAGATAGGCATGATAACCCTGACGTATCAAATCACGGCTTCACTGCTCCAGCCGCTGATTGGTCACTACACGGACAAACACCCAAAACCCTACTCGTTACCTGTCGGGATGGGCTTTACGCTGGCCGGCCTGCTGCTGCTCGCGGTAGCCCAGAGTTTTGATGTGATTCTGATTGCTGCCGCGCTGGTAGGTACCGGCTCCTCGATATTTCATCCCGAGTCTTCACGGGTGGCGCGCATGGCCTCCGGCGGGCGTCATGGGCTGGCGCAGTCGCTGTTTCAGGTGGGCGGCAACTTTGGCAGCGCTCTCGGGCCGCTGCTCGCGGCAGTGATCATTGCTCCCTACGGCAAAGGCAACGTGGGCTGGTTTTCGCTGGCTGCCCTGCTGGGCATTGTGCTGCTGCTTCAGGTGAGCCGCTGGTACAGCCACCAGCAACAGCTGGCGAAAAAGCGGGGCCCGGCCCCTCTCGCGGTAAGCCCGTTGCCGAGGGGCAAGGTTGTGCTGTCGCTGGGCATTCTCTTGATGCTGGTGTTCTCGAAATATTTTTATCTGACCAGCATCAGCAGCTATTACACCTTTTACCTGATCCACAAGTTTGGCGTGTCTATTCAGCAAGCACAGTTTCACCTGTTTGGTTTTCTGCTCGCCGTTGCCGCCGGCACCATTGCCGGCGGGCCGATTGGCGACAAGATTGGCCGCAAATATGTCATCTGGGTATCAATACTCGGCGTTGCTCCTTTTACCCTGGCTCTGCCCTACGCCAATCTGTTCTGGACCAGCGTGCTCAGCGGTATCATCGGCGTGATTCTGGCCTCGGCCTTTTCCGCGATTCTGGTTTACGCACAGGAGCTTATTCCAGGAAAAGTCGGCATGGTTTCCGGCCTGTTTTTTGGGTTGGCATTTGGCATGGGCGGTCTTGGCGCGGCCGTTCTAGGCTACGTGGCCGACAGAACAAGTATCGAGCTGGTTTACCAGATTTGTGCTTTCCTGCCGCTTTTGGGGATTTTGACTGCCTTCCTGCCCAATCTCGAACGTAAATCTACGTAAAGATGGCATTCACCGGCTGATATTGCACTTTTGGTATCATCAGATACCGTGCTTTATCAGCCGTTTTCATCTTAATGCAACACAAATACACTCTTCACTGCTATTCCCCGGCATTAGTCGCATTTATCTCGTTTTCTGAAATATTTTCTCACCCAAGACACATTTTTTAACATAAACTGAAAATACCAGTTTCACGCCGTGCCGTGCATAACGAGAGGGAGTCTTGATGCATAATTCCACCCCATTGATTACCACTATTGTTGGCGGTCTTGTTCTCGCCTTCCTCTTCGGCATGCTGGCCAATCGCCTGCGTATTTCTCCTCTTGTCGGCTATCTTGCCGCCGGTGTGCTGGCTGGCCCCTTTACGCCCGGTTTTGTCGCCGATACTTCGCTTGCCCCCGAACTGGCCGAAATCGGCATTATTTTATTGATGTTCGGCGTTGGGCTGCATTTTTCGCTCAAAGATTTGCTGGCTGTTAAATCCATCGCCATTCCCGGCGCAATCGCGCAAATTGCGGTAGCCACCATTCTCGGCATCGGCCTCTCGAAACTCATGGGCTGGGATTTGATTAGCGGGCTGGTATTTGGTCTGTGTTTATCCACCGCCAGCACCGTTGTGCTGCTGCGCGCGCTGGAAGAGCGGCAACTTATCGACAGCCAGCGTGGGCAAATCGCCATTGGCTGGCTGATAGTCGAAGATTTGGCGATGGTCCTGACGCTGGTTTTGCTGCCCGCGCTAAGCGGAATGATGGGCAGTCAGCACATCAGCATGAGTGACCTGTTTATCGAACTCGGCATCACGCTCGGTAAAGTCGTGGCCTTTATTATTTTAATGATTGTCGTGGGTCGTCGTTTGGTGCCGTGGATCCTTGCCCGTTCGGCGAGCACAGGTTCCCGCGAACTGTTTACACTGGCAGTTCTGGCGCTGGCGCTGGGCATCGCCTTCGGCGCAGTCGAGTTCTTCGACGCCTCCTTTGCGCTGGGCGCTTTCTTTGCCGGTATGGTGCTCAACGGCTCCGAACTGAGCCAGCGGGCAGCGCATGATACCCTGCCCCTGCGCGACGCTTTTGCCGTGCTGTTTTTCGTCTCGGTCGGCATGCTGTTCGACCCCCTGATTCTCGTCCACGAGCCGCTGGCGGTTCTGGCAACGCTTGCTATCATCCTGTTTGGCAAATCTGCGGCGGCCTTTGTGCTGGTCAAAATGTTCCGCCACTCCACACGCACCGCCCTGACCATTTCCGTCAGTCTGGCGCAAATCGGCGAATTTGCCTTTATTCTCGCCGGACTCGGCATCTCGCTCGGCATGTTGTCCGAACACGCGCGCAATCTGGTGCTGGCGGGATCTATTCTGTCTATTATGCTGAATCCTCTGCTGTTTTCCCTGCTTGAGAAGTATCTCGCGAAAACCGAGATAATCGAGGATCAAAGTATGGAAGAGATTATTGAAGACGAAGCCCAGATGCCCGTGTCGTTTTGCGATCACGCAATCATTGTCGGTTATGGCCGCGTCGGCAGCCTGCTTGGCGGAAAACTGCTTCAGCAGGGGATCCCGCTGGTGGTTATCGAGAATTCGCGCCCGCGCGTGGAAGCGCTACGCGAACAAGGCATTTCTGCCGTGCTTGGCAATGCCGCCAATGCCGAAATCACCGCCCTCGCCGGTCTGGATTGCGCCCGCTGGCTGCTGCTGACCATTCCCAATGGCTACGAGTCGGGCGAGATAATCGCCACCGCCCGCGCCAAACGCCCCACGCTCGAAATCATTGCCCGCGCCCACTATGACGATGAGGTCACCTACATCATGGCGCGCGGTGCCAACAAAGTGGTGATGGGCGAGCGCGAGATAGCCAACAATATGCTCGACTCCATCAACCTCGGCATGGAAATACCTGTTAGCCCGTGATTCGCGTGCGCGCGGCGGCAACTAAGCAAATCCCGATGAACTGACAGTGATTCGGGTGCGCGAATGCCGCCAACAAAGCGGCATGACCTGAAGCTTTGAGGATCAGTACTCCCAGTAACTCTCTTCGAGACTATCTTCCCGTTCGGGCAGTCCACGCGTCAGTCGCGGCGAATGCTGATTAAGCACCTGATAACTCACGCGGTTGGCGTATTTACACACCTGGGCCAGCGAGGAGTACGTCAGATAATCGCGGGTATGCTTGCTTGAATTCGGCACTGACATGCGGTGGAAACCGTTGGCGGCAATATCATGCAGCAAGGCCGACAGTGCGCCGTCACCCGCACCATTGGTGTTCATTATCTTCTCGGGGCCGCCCATGTATGGCGCAATGTGCGAGTAGATTTTCAACGGCTGGGTGCAGCTTTCGCGGCGCATCGCGCGACTGAACTCATACTGGTTGAATTCGGCAATCGCGCCCGGCAGCAGCGGATGATTGGTCGCGCGTTTGTGCGCCTCTTCGGTATAGCTTCCCATATACAACCCGCTTGGACCGGCCGTACAAAGTACAAGATCCGCCCATTCGAGCGCAGCGTCAGTCGCCATCAACGGGTCACTAAAACCGGTCAATGCGCAGCCTTCGTCTTCGTTCATCGCCAAAATGGTGACGTTTTCACGAATAAAATCGCGCCATGCCTTGGGATCTTCGTCAATGACGTATTGTGTACCCAACGTCAGCACTACCGGAACCTGATATTTCTTGGCGTAGGCGATAGCCTGCATCGTCGCGTCCGGCATCGGGTCTTGCGCCTCGCCGCGCAGCAGATAGGAAGTGAGGACCAGCGCCGAAGCCCCTGCAATCACATCTTCCGGAATACTTTCGGGGCGTAGCTGGTTCATGTGGCCCGGGCTGATGGCGAAAGTGCGCTCGCCGCTCTCGTTAATCAAGGTAAAACAGCGACCCATTGCGCCATCCACACCCTGCAAATAGTCGAGATCGGTGCGGCTCGAGGTGTTGCACAGATAGCGATACGCATAGCTGCCGATTTTGATATTGCTGCACATTACGCCCAGCAGCACTGAACGGTCGTCGGCCAGCACGGAGTAGTTGTGCAGCGTATTGCCGATAGTGCCGCCTGCAAACTGATGAGTGATAAGCGCCTGGCTGGTCAGCTCGAGATAGAGGCTGTCGGCACGGTTCGTCGTCAATCAGGTTCGACTGCCCCGCGACCAAACCGTAGCGCGCGATAACGTCGTCATCCACTTTGGCTTCGATATCGACCAGCGTCTGATCGATGCCGACGATATAAGAAGTGCTGGCATCCGACTGCGGCTGCATACTTTTTGCAATGACTCGTTAAGCATCGAATCACGCAGCAAAGGATCGCGGGCGCTGACAGGGAAATAGTGTTTGGACTTACGTTTACCGGGAAATTTCATGAATTTGGGCACGAGCTGAGGATATATCGGGGGATAATACCATACGCGAACGGGTGATTCAGGGGAGTTGTCTTTTGGCCCTCAATCATTTGGCTGGCAGCATTCGCCAACCAAATGATGAGTCGCCGACGTGGATTAGGACTGGAAGTGTTGAGCCACCAGTTGCTGCATCATGTCGATGTGATCGGGGCGATCGTTAAGTGCATCAATATATTCAAATTTCTCGCCGCCTGCGTGCAGGAACAGCTCACGGTTTTCACCGTTGATCTCTTCGATGGTTTCCAGACAGTCGGCGGAGAAGCCGGGACACACAATCTGGATATGCTTGATGCCCTGCGCAGGCAAGCCTTTCATGGTTTCATCCGTGAACGGCGTCAGCCACGGCTCGCGACCAAAGCGCGACTGGAAGGTCAGCATGATTTTGCCCGCAGGCAGTTGCAGCGCGGTGGTTAGCGCTTGTGTGGTCACCTGACAGCGCTGCTGATAATCATCGCCTTCATCGACAAAACGGTTTGGAATGCCGTGGAAGGAGAGCACCAAACGGTCTGGAATACCATGTTTTTCAAAGGATTCGAAGATACTGGCTTTCAACGCCGCGATATAGGCAGGATGATCGGCGTAATCGCGGATAAAGCTTATCGACGGCAAACGGCGCTGCTGTTTCAGCACGCGGGCTACACCGTCAAAGACGGATGCGCTGGTTGAGCAGGAATACTGCGGATAAAGCGGCAGCACCACCATCTTGGTCACGCCGCGCTCGAGCAGACGACCGATCGCCTCTTCCAGACTCGGCTTGCCGTAGCTCATTGCCAGTTCGACCGGGGTATCCGGAAAACGCGCCGCGAGCGCCTTTTGCTGGCGCAGGCTATACACCATTAATGGAGAACCTTCCTCCATCCATACCGATTTATAGAGCTTGGACACGCGCGGGGAACGGAACGGTAAAATCACGCCCTGTAAAATCGGCCACCAAAGCAGGCGATTGGTATCCACGACGCGAATATCACTTAAAAACTCAGCCAGAAAACGCTTTACCGCCGGCGTAGTTGGCGCCTCCGGAGTACCCAGGTTAACCATCAATACACCGAATTTCGTCTGCATCATGCTGAATTCCCTAAATAATATTGCTAAATTTTTAACACAGGGCAAATGACCTGTCTGAATGCGCCCTTATTGTAACCAAACTCGGGCAAATCGGAACCGATAACAGTAAATGGGATTAACAATCAATGCGATTAAGTGGGGATTTTCGAAAGGAGAAGTGAAACGGGGTCGCGAGAAACAGAAAAATAAAGGCGACCGGAGCCGCCTCTGAAAACGTCGATGTGGCGCACGGGATTAACCCAGGATAGTCGCCAGCTCTTCGCGTACTTCGGCGACTTTTTTGGTGCCGTCGATTTTGACATACTGGGTGTTACCGGCTTCGGCTTCTTTCCCGTAGTAGGAAACCAGTGGCTCGGTCAGTTCATGGTATTCGACCAGACGTTTACGCACGGTTTCTTCCTGATCGTCTTTACGGGTAGTCAGTTCTTCACCCGTTACGTCGTCTTTGCCTTCAACCTGAGGTGGGTTGAATTTAACGTGGTAGACGCGGCCTGAAGGCGCGTGTACGCGACGACCTACGATGCGGTCTACGATCAGTTCGTCAGGCACATCGAATTCCAGAACGAAATCAACGCTGATGCCTGCTTCCTTCATGGCATCGGCCTGAGGAATGGTACGTGGGAAGCCATCCAGAAGGAAACCGTTACGGCAATCTTCCTGGGTAATACGTTCTTTTACCAGTGCAATAACCAGTTCGTCGGTAACCAGTTTACCGGCGTCCATAATCTCTTTGGCTTTCTTGCCGAGGTCACTTCCGGCCTTAACAGCTGCGCGCAACATATCACCGGTAGAAATTTGCGGAATCCCGTATTTCTCCATGATGAATTGAGCCTGAGTACCCTTACCTGCGCCCGGAGCGCCCAGCAGAATGATACGCATTGCGTAAATCCCCTTGCATGTAATTTTTTATTTAAAAGTCGAAAACAGTCAACCATACCATTGTGCGCCCCCTTCCTCAAGAAAGGGGCGCGGCAAGTTGATGATTAGAAGATACTACAGGGCAAGGGCGGCGTGCTTTTTAGCCTGCAAGGTTTGCGAGACAACTGCCAGAATAATGATGCATCCGCCGACGATTGCATTAATAGTGGGCGCTTCGTGCAGAAACAGGTAGATCCAGAGCGGTGCCAGCGCGGTTTCCAGCAGCAGGAACAGGCCCGCGTTGGACGGCGGCACAAAACGTGTCGACAGAGAAATCAGCCCCATCGCGAGAGGGATGACAAGTGCGCCTTCAATCGCCAACCATAGCCACTGCTGCGGATTCAGTGCGCCTGCTGCGGCCATCAGGCCTCCCCGGCAAACATCGGGACCACGATCGAGGCCAGAATGCCGCCCAGTGACGGCAGCGCCAGCGTGCCACTCTCGACCCGTGAGGCGAAGATAAAGGCCAGCGCCATGCATACCGCCGTGCCCAGCGCAAAATAGTTGGCGCTAGGATCGGCACCGGTTTGCCTGCCGGCCATCACGATAACAACGCCAAACATGCCCACAATCGCCGCAATCATTAATGAACGGTCAATTTTGGTGTGGAAGAACAGACGCGAGATTATCGCCGACACAAAGGGGGTCGAAGAGATAATCACCAGCACGGTGGCGATATTGCCGCGATTAAGCGCGTTGACGAAGCAGGCCGAGGAGGCGCAGAAGAACAGCACAGGCAGCACGTTTCTGCCGCGTTATCCACGGCACGCCCAGCACGGAGCGGCTTTTCGGCACCAGCAGCCAGACGGCAAACACCACTGCCCACATCAGCAGTCCGCGCAATACCACGATAAGCCAGGAATTATCGACCGCCATCAGACGGATGAAAACCGAATCGGAACTCAGGATAATGCCGCCAAGAATCCCGATCAGGTTGCCGTTTACTGCGCTTGTTCTACTCATCTTATATTCCATAGTTTTGAAATATCTTCGAAAACGCTACCGGTACAGTTGACCGGGCGCCCTTTCTGACCGCGCGTCCAGCGGGACAGTCGAAGCGTTTTACTGTGTTCGAAATAGCTGCCGTTGAGCTCTTTCACTTTTTGACGCTGTTCTTCGCTGAAATTGGGAACATGGAAGCAGCTGTAAGGCAGCCCCGGTTCGCCGATTGATTTCAGACGCTCACCGTCCGGTAGCCAGATATCGATATTTTCGACGCTGGCGACGTTATACGGCTGCCATCCCGGCGTATTCATGGTTTCCAGCGCTTTTTCGAGCGGTCCATCCGAGACGGTGGCACCTTCGAACAACCGCAATTCGCTCCGTAGCAGCATGCTGTAGTCCTCCGGTCGCACGGCAATCAGCGACAGACCCACCGCGACCGACGCGTGCTTGTGAAGCGGGGCCAGAAAGATCGACCCGTTTTCGATAAGATCATCGTGCAGATTGGTGGCGAAACTGTGTGACGCGTCGACCACAATTCGGTTTTGCAACTCGCCGAGACTGTTGATTTCACCGGAATAAGGATTCACGTGGGTCACAATCTTCACCCCGCTATTCTCTTTTCCTTCGCAAATCTCGTGAGGAAACAGCATGTCGATGGGCTGATAATGCTGATGATTGGCCAGACTCAACGCAATGTTCTGTTTATGCAGAAGATGGGACAGCATCGCCAACCCGACGCTGACCGACTGCACCATAAACACGTCATATTGTTCGAGATGGTAAACCTCGGTGAGCTTTTCGCGCAGTGCCTCGCGCAGACCGTTCACTTTTTTGTAAAAGTGACCGCCGCCGTGTAACTGCTGTAGTTGAGGTGACAATGCTGAAGGATCCATTAGTCGATTAACTCCTTCTGATAAAGCAGAGGTAGCACGTTGTCGCGAAATACCGATCCGACACCGACTTCGCAAGGCGGTTTGCGGTAGTTGACCCAGGCAATCTCGGCGATTTCCGAGCTGGCTACCGGTTGCCCCACAACTTCAACCTGATAAACGTGGTTTTCGATAGCGACCGATTCAAACTCGGCTATCCCGTGAAACAGGCCAAACGGCCTGATTTCAGCGGCTTCCACGTTCAGCTCTTCCTTGAGCTCGCGACGCAGGCAGGTCAGATGGTCTTCGCCCAGCAGCGGCTTGCCGCCCGGCGAGATGAACACATCGGTACCTTCCTTGCGGGTCAGCAGCAATGAACGATTGCGAATAATCACGGCCGAACACTTGATGATCGTTTTCATCACAGGCTCCTGTCAGGCAGCTTCAGCGGAAGAACTGGCAATCTTTTTGGTCAGTGTCAGGCTTTCACCGGACAGGAATTTGACTATGTTAAGCGCCAGCGGGGTTTTCTCGCGCAGGTAGGCCAGAATCGTGTCGTCGCTCGGCGTGGTGAAGCTGTCGCCGAAGATGCTGACCCCTTCGAGTGACTTGGTGGAAATACCCAGTTGCAGCAGGCGATATTTCACATCGTCCTGCGACTGGGCGAATTCATAAATAGGCGACTGGTATTGAATCCCGAATTCTTTCATCAGATCGACCAGATACTCTTTTGCCACCAGACGCTGTTCCGGGAATTCCTGCTGATAGTGGGTAATGCCGTCATTAATAACGTCAATGTCGTGGCGGCGACAAAAATCAATCAGATGGGCGTGAATTGCCAGTTTTTCACCGAGCAATACCAGGTTTTTTCTATACTTGAGAATATCGCCTTCAATATTTTCGATGGCGATGCTGCGGAAAGTCCCGCTAATATCTTCGACTGTGTGTTCAACAACCAAATCACCAAAACGGTTTCTAAGCTCTTCGACGCGGTGCGAGAGAATGCCACGATGTAGGGAACAACCACTGTTGGCGGAGTACAGGTGAACCGGTATACCCTGTAACATGAGATAACAAGCTGCCAACGTACTGTCACGACCACCGGTAAACATCACAAGCTGGGTTTTTACGGATACATTATTCATATTGATCCTTATTTTTCATTGGAATAACCGGGAGCAAGGCAAAGTGCTGTTGTGTGTAAGTTGTCCCGCCACATACATTCCGACGATTAAATGCGCCATCCTGGCGACTCGTTTTGGGACAAGGCCGAGACTAAAGGGTTTTTTATGTGTTAGAAAATGATATAAACAGACAGACGACTTGAAATTTTCTAACAAGGTGGCGCCATGTCAGATCTCCCTTCACTGCGCGCATTGCATTACTTCAAGCAGGCGGCAATCTTTGAAAGTTTCAGCGCGGCGGCAGAGTCATTGAATGTCACGCACAGTGCTATCAGTCATCAAATAAAGAATCTGGAGTCATGGCTGGGCACGCCTTTATTCAAGCGAACAGGCGGAAGAGTTTATTTAACGCAGGATGGCGAAATATTAAAGAAGTGCTGTGAACAGGTATTTAGAAATATCGAAGCGACCTGCAAGGAAATAAAGACGCGCGAAGAGAACAGCCTTATTATTTCCTGTGCGCCGAGCTTTTTATCCCAGTGGTTAATACCTCGCATCAACCGGTTTTCACAGCGGCACGAGAATATTGCCCTCACCTTTCAGACCCATGTAAACATTGAAAATGTTCAGGATGAAAGAACCGATATTCTGATTAAAAGCAACGACACGTCACAGCTTGGCGAAATTGAAGCGACGCTGATTACCGTCGATTATATCGGCCCGGTGTGCTCGCCCGATTTCCGTCATCGCTTCACTTATGAAACCGATTTTACCACCCTTCCACTGCTGCATGCCGATACTAAAATGAATGCCTGGCAGGAGTGGGCGCGTAAAACCAATACACGTGGCGACTTTATTTCGGGCAAGCATTTCGACAACCTGACGTTGGCAATTCAGGCCGCGAAAAACGGATTGGGCATTATTATGACGCCGCAGATTTTGGTGAAAAAAGAGATTCAGGAAGGCAGCCTGATTGCCCCGCTGGGCTTCGCCGAAGTCGACAGAGCGACCTACATGCTGGTGAAGCGATCGCGTAGCCAGGAGAAGGAAATCATGCTTTTCAGACACTGGTTATTAGAAGAGGCCAGCCGCGGTTAGCGACTAGCCTCCAGTTTCACTTAAATAAAAAGTTTAACTTAAGTAACAAGTTTTCGTTAAGTAAGCAGCTTTACTTAAGGTTATGCCTGCAACAGCGTGTTCATACGGCGGATGAACTGGTTAGGATCTTCCAGCGTGCCGCGTTCGGCGAACAAGGCCTGATCCAGCAACAGCTCAACCCACTCGGCAAACTGATCTTCCTGAATTTCGTCTGCGGCGCGTTTAACCAGCGCGTGCTCGGGATTCAGCTCGAAGATGTATTTCACCTCCGGTGCGTCCTGGCCCGCAGCGGCAAACAGTTTCGCCATCTGGGTGCTCATCTCGTCGGCACCGGTGGTGACGATGGCTGGCGTGTCGGTTAGACGGTGCGTCAGACGCACTTCTTTTACACGCTCGCCCAGCAGGGTTTTAACGCGTTCAACGAAAGGCTCCAGCGCCTTGTCGGCATCTTTCTGCTGTTCGTTTTCTTCGTCGGCCAGTTTGTCGAGCGATTCATCGGCCTTGCTGACAGACTGGAAGGTCTTGCCGTCAAACTCGGTCAGGTAGCTCATCATCCACTCGTCGATGCGGTCGGAGAGCAGCAGCACTTCAATGCCTTTCTTGCGGAACAGCTCAAGGTGCGGGCTGTTTTTCGCGGCGGCATAGCTGTCGGCCGTGATGTAGTAAATCTTGTCCTGACCTTCCACCATGCTGGCGACGTACTCTTCCAGAGACAAGGTCTGATCGGACGAGTCGTTGCGCGTGCTGGCAAAACGCAGCAGCCTGGCGATGGTTTCTTTGTTGCTGCTGTCTTCGGCCGGGCCTTCTTTCAGCACCAGACCAAACTGTTTCCAGAATTGCAGATACTGCTCTGCATCGTCTTTCGCCAGTTTTTCAAGCATCTGCAACGCACGCTTGCTCAGCGCAGCACGCAGGTTCTGGGTCACACGGCTGTCTTGCAGAATTTCACGCGAGACGTTCAGCGGCAGATCGTTGGAATCTATCAGACCCCGCACAAAGCGCAGGTAGTTCGGCATGAACTGCTCGGCTTCGTCCATGATAAACACGCGCTGAACATAGAGTTTCAGGCCGTGTTTGTGATCACGATTCCACATGTCCCACGGGGCCTGAGAAGGAATGTACAGCAGGCTGGTGTACTCCTGCTTGCCTTCGACGCGGTTATGGCTCCAGCTCAAGGGATCGCTGAAATCATGAGAGATGTGCTTGTAGAACTCTTTGTATTCGTCGTCGGTGACTTCTGAACGGCTGCGTGTCCACAGCGCCTGCGCCTTGTTGATCTGCTCCCAGGTAACGGTATCGTCTTCTTCGTTAAGGGTTTCGATTTCAACGGGCAGCGCAATGTGGTCAGAATATTTGCTGATGATGGAACGCACGCGCCAGTTATCCAGGAACTCGTCCTGATCTTCGCGCAGATGCAGCGTGATTTCGGTGCCGCGATCGGCTTTCTCGATATCGGCCAGCGTATATTCGCCTTCACCCGCCGATTCCCAGAACACGCCCTCTTCGGCACTCACGCCCGCTGCACGGGTGCGCACGGTAACCTTGTCGGCCACGATAAACGCCGAGTAGAAGCCCACGCCGAACCGACCGATGAGCTGGCTGTCTTTCGCCTGCTCGGAACCGACAGTTTGCAGGAAAGCCTTGGTGCCAGACTTCGCGATAGTCCCGAGGTTGTCGATAACTTCATCGCGGGTCATACCGATGCCGTTGTCGCTCAGCGTCAGCGTCCGTTTTTCCTTGTCGAAGGCCAGACGTACGCGCAGGTCCGCATCGCCTTCATAAAGCTCAGGTTTTGACAGCGCGCAGAAGCGCAGCTTGTCGGCAGCGTCCGATGCATTGGAGATTAGCTCGCGCAGGAAGATTTCTTTATTCGAATAAAGCGAGTGGATCATCAGGTGCAGTAACTGTTTTACTTCAGACTGAAATCCGCGGGTCTCTTGTCCTTTCATACTCATCAAATACCTCAATCAAACCGTTTGAGTGGTTAAAACGAAACTGTGTTCAAAACAGACTGATTGAGAGATGGGGGCCAAAGGACAATATTCAAGAGGATCGCAAAAGGAAATGCGCAAACGCGCGTTATTTGCTTGTTTTGCAGGCGATCGGCCTGTAATGCCGTGCCGCAGATATAAAAGGATTTTAAAAAGAAGGGGACAGGCGACAACGTTTGAATGCTTTTAAAACAGCCAACGTAGCCAAATAGCTATAGAAAAACTGCCCTTACGTCATTGAAGTCGCAGCGAGGCGGCAGGCTGGCTCGTCCCCGGGGGCTTATAAAGGCAAGTGACCCGGGTGGGCGAACGAAGCAGCGCCGCTGCGGCTTCAAGGACCACGACGGATCAATACTTGAAGGTATGACGTCCGGCAAGGGAATGCGCGAGAGTGGTACCATCTACCATCTCCAGCTCACCGCCAACGGGCACCCCGTGTGCAATTCGGCTGGCAACAACGCCGTACTGACCGCACATCGCCGCGATATAGTTTGCCGTTGCTTCCCCTTCGACCGTCGGGTTGGTCGCCAGAATCACTTCCTGAATGCTTTCGCTTTCAAGGCGCTGCTCAAGCCTGCCCAAACCGATATCATCAGGGCCGATACCGTCGAGAGGCGAAAGATGCCCCATCAACACGAAGTAGCGTCCGGAGAACTGGCCGGTTTGCTCGATGGCGTGGATGTCTGCCGGGCTTTCGACCACGCAGATCTGACCGTTCTCTTTGCGACGCGAGTTGGCGCAAATGGTGCAGATATCCTGCTCGGTGAAGGTGCGGCAGTCCGCGCAATGCCCGATTTCGGACATTGCGCGGGTCAACGCCTGTGCCAGCCGCATTCCGCCGCTGCGATCACGCTGCAGCAGCTGGAAGGCCATACGCTGCGCCGACTTCGGGCCAACGCCCGGCAGGCAGCGCAGCGCCTCCATTAATGTTTCAAGGAGTGGGCTGGTTTGCATCAGAATGGCATCTTAAAGCCCGGTGGCAACTGCATGCCGCCAGAAACTGCTGCCATTTTTTCTTTCTGGGTTTCGTCGATACGACGCGCTGCATCGTTGAATGCCGCAGCAATCAAGTCTTCCAGCATATCTTTGTCATCTTCGAACAGGCTTTGATCGATCTCGACGCGACGAACGTTGTGCGCACCGTTGATGGTGATTTTAACCAGACCTGCGCCAGATTCGCCGGTCACTTCGATGGCCGCTATCTCTTCCTGCGCCTGCTGCATTTTTTCCTGCATTTGCTGGGCCTGTTTCATCAGGTTACCAATGCCGCCTTTTCCAAACATAATCTTCTCTCTTTGCGTCGGGCCGCGTATGTGCACCATGCTCCTACTGCGGCGGTTAAATGGGGCGAATACTCTCTTCGTCCAGATCGGCGTCAAAGAATCGACGCAGTGTCTGGATATTAGTATCCGCGATAATCGACTGACGCGCCTGCGCCAGTTTTTCTTCATAAATGGCCTGTCGCCATTCGAGCGGCGTCAGGATGGCCAGATTGTCGTCTTCGACCACGTTCAGCGTAATGTCCTGCTGATAAAGTGCGGCCAGCGCGTCCGCCAGCGTTTTCTGCGCAGTTGGCGAGTTTAGATGACGCTGCGAAGAACGCAAATGCAGACAGAGCGTAGCCGAATCGGGCCGCTCAAGGAAAGCGTTTAACGCCAGCTGCTGCACCAGTTTAGGAATAGTCAGCTGGTTGATAATAGCTGCCCATTCGTCGCGTTCGACGGCTTCTTCGGCCAGACGCGCCGCCAGTTCCGGCGATTTTTCGTGCTCGAGCGCGGTGCGCAGAGCCTTTGGCGTGGCGACCGGTTCGGGCGCGGCTTCTGGCTCGTTAACCGCTTTCCAGCGGTATGCTTCCTGCTTTAACGGCTCGGCAGGTGCCTTCTTCTGCGCCGCTGCGCCCGTGCGCTCCAGAGAACGCTCGGTGACGGAAGCGAGTCGCTCCAGCACCGAATTTGCCGGCTGCGCTTTTCCTGGCGCGGCCGGCTCAGCTTTTTTGGGGTCGAGGTTCCCTGCTTTCGCAATAATTCCGTTCGAGCCTTGAGCAGCTGGGCGGTGGTGCTGCCCACGCCCGAAGCGGCGGCCGGGGCCGGATTATTCTGCTCGGTTTCGGCACGAGGCTGTGCAGGCGGCGTGGCCGACGCCGGCGAAGAAACTGCTGCCGGCATCGCGTGCGGCGTGTTCATCGGCTGCGGTGCCACAGACTGCGGGCTTGCCGCCACCGGTTCGGCAATAATCACCTTGGGATTGAACGCCAGCGCACGCAGCAGCGTCATCTCGACGCCCATGCGTTTGTCCGGCGCAAACGGCAATTCCTTGCGGCCAATCAGCAGGGTTTGATAATAGAGTTGCACGTCGGTCGGCGGAAGCACCCGCGCCAGTTCGCGCAGACGTTGCTCGATGGCGGCGTAATGGTTGTCCAATACGGTCGGCAGCAGTTGCACCATCGCAATACGATGCAGCAGCGCCAGCGTTTCCACCAGCAGGGTTTCCCAGTCGACACCGCGCGACGCGGCCTGTTCAACCTGCGCCATGACGGTTGCGCCATCGGCACTGACCAACGCCTCGAGAATCGCGAGCGGCTGTTCGTCGTCGAGCGTACCGAGCATCTGCGACACCGTGTCGGTGGTGACCTGCCCCTGCCCCATGGCGATAGCCTGGTCGGTGAGGCTCAGCGCATCGCGCATACTGCCGTCGGCCGCACGGGCCAGCAGTTGCAGCGCACGCGCTTCGCTGTCGATGTGCTCGGCATGCAGCACTTTGTCGAGCTGTTTGCGGATCTGCTCGACATCCAGCGCTTTCAGGTGGAATTGCAGGCAGCGCGAAAGAATCGTTACCGGCAGTTTTTGGGGATCGGTAGTCGCCAGCAGGAACTTGACGTGCGAAGGCGGCTCTTCCAGCGTTTTCAACAGCGCATTGAAGCTGTGACGCGAGAGCATGTGGACTTCGTCAATCAGGTAAACCTTGAAGCGGCCACGGGCCGGTGCGTACTGCACGTTGTCGAGCAGTTCGCGGGTATCTTCGACTTTGGTGCGCGAGGCGGCATCGATTTCAATGAGATCGACAAAGCGACCCTGCTCGATTTCACGGCAGTTGTCGCACACGCCGCACGGGGTCGACGTAATGCCGGTTTCACAGTTCAGGCCTTTGGCCAGCAAACGGGCGATCGACGTTTTCCCGACGCCGCGCGTGCCGGAGAAAAGATAGGCGTGATGAATTCGCCCCATCGACAGGCCATTGGCCAGTGCCGTCAGAACATGTTCCTGACCAACTACGTCAGTGAAAGTTTGGGGGCGCCACTTACGGGCAAGAACCTGATAGCTCATTAATACCGGAAAAGTCGGGGAGTCTGTGGCGTTATAGTATCACAGCCCCGCCAGCACGAGCGAGGGCTGATAAGTCCTAAGCACTTCGCGCCTGCCCCAACCGCTTTCCGATAACACGGTCAATGACCGGGGCAGGCAGGGGCCGCCAACGCCCCTGCAGGTTGAAGCGCGCAGAATTTTAGTGGCCGTCGAAAGAAACGAGGCTGTAACAGGTAATATCGAGGCCGTTCAGGCGCTTTTCACCGCCCAACTCAGGCAGATTGATGATGAAGGCGGCATCGGCCACTTCGCCGCCCAGACGACGAATCAGCTTGGCTGTGGCTTCGATGGTGCCGCCTGTGGCCAGCAGGTCATCGATAACCAGCACTTTGTCGCCCGGCTTGATGGCGTCGGTGTGAATTTCGAGTTTGTCGGTGCCGTATTCCAGCGCGTATTCTTCAACGATGGTGGCGCGTGGCAGTTTGCCCGGCTTGCGCACGGGAACGAATCCTACGCCCAGCGCCAGCGCGACAGGTGCGCCAAACAGGAAGCCACGGGCTTCGGTGCCTACCACTTTGGTTACACCGGTATTGCGGTAACGCTCTGCCAGCAGGTCGATACTGGCCTGATAAGCCTGAGGAATTTCCAGCATACTGGTGACATCACGGAACAGAATGCCCGGTTTTGGATAGTCAGGAATGGTCTGGATACTGTTTTTGATAAACTCAAGCTGCTGTGCAGTAGCGGTCATAACGGTAGCGCTCATAAGAAAGTCGATTCATAGCTGAATAGCCGCCGAAGGCCGTAAACCATGCGCCCCGCTCCGAGAAGTATCGGCTTTGCGGAAAACGACGGCGAACGAGTCTGGCAGGCTAATCAAGAAAAAAGTTAGGGGACGACCAGCGGTCGAGTCGCCCAAATCTATGCAAAGCCACTTTAAAAAGCAACCCACAGCCGGACATGATCGCCTTTTTTACTGCTCCAGGTCAACCACTGGTAAACGCCACATCAGGATTAGCAGCCCGCAAAGCATAATAATTAAGAGTAAACGCAGCCACCACAGCGGCACAAAATAGAGCGAAACGGCAAAAGTGACGACGGTCATCAGCATCGCTTTCCATTTGGTATTGGGCGGCAGCGCGTGATGCTGATTCCAGAACCGCAGATAGCGGCCAAACCACGAGCGATAGAGCAACCACGCATGAAAACGCGGTGACGAGACGGGCAAAACACCAGGCGGCGAGCAGCAGGAAAGGCGTGGTCGGCAACAGCGGCAATACCACGCCCAGAGTGGCCAGCACCACGGCCAACCAACCTGCGGCTATCAGAAAATAACGTTTCATGGCGGAAAAGGCCCTGTCGGTTCGCGGGTAAAAAAGCAGTGTACGGACAGTGATGACACCCTGTAAACACGTGATTCGGATGCATCGCCGTATGATTTCCTTCCCTGCGTCACTTGTTTCTGCGCCCTTTCAGGGTAAGCTTGGCGGCATGTTCCGGGCCGCAGGGCTGACGGTAGAAAATAGTCGGAGAGTATCGGTGAGCACGCACACCTTATTGCAGTCGCTGGAAAGGCAGATAGAAAATCTGGCGCAGGAAATCGAACCCATTGGCCACGCTCCGGCGCAGCAGGCACGTTTCGACGTCACGCTGTTTGCCAGCAAGGGCACGCGGCTGCGCGAATATCTGGCCGAGGTGCGCACCAATTTTGCCCAGCTACGTCAGGTGGTGGCCGAAAACCGCAGCGCGCAGGTCGCGTTTGTCGCCGAACGGCTGGTGTCGCAAATCACCGCCCTTCAGCGCGAGCTGGCGACGCAAACGCTGCGCCAGGCCGATAAACAGACGGAAGCAAAAAGCAGCGACTACTACAGCAAGCTGGTCGAGCATCAGCAGTATGAACGGCGGTTGATTGCGATGATTGAAGACCGCGAAAGCCGGTTGGGCAGAGTCGAAACTTTCAAGGAACAGCAGGTGATTCAGAAAGAGCTGGCCGCGCTGGAGGGTCGCTTGATGCGTTGCCGTCAGGCATTGATAAAAATTGAACGCAGCATCGAACGTCAGGAGCGCGGTTTTTGACGTTCTTATCACAAAATTTGAAAATTACCGTCGGTTTTTGAGTCAAAAACTCTATACTCACTATTCACGCTTATCCTGCCGGAATCCTGTGTTGACTCCGGGTTGAACTGAGCCGGCTCACGAATAACTGGAATGCTTATGTCCGTAGAAAATGCGCCTCCCGAACTGCAACTGGCCGTCGATCTTATTTATCTGCTCGAGTGCAACGAAATCGCTCCCGACGTCGCGCTGGCGGCCCTTGAGATCGTGAAAAAAGATTATCAGGAAAAAATCAAACATCCGACCGGCAGCTTGTCCATAAGCTACCTGTAATGTCGTCCGACTAGGCAAGCTCTCCCTCGTCCGGCGGCGTTATCGGCCGTTTGACCGCCTGAACCTCGTTGCCGTCCCGATTATGTAAATAGACTTCCAACTGATTGAAAGCAATATTGATATTATTCTCGCGGCATAGCGCATCGATGCGGCGGTTCAGCTCGTCGACGGTGGCATTTCTGTCACCCAACTCCCGAACGTACAGTCGCAATTCATGTTCAAGCGTGCTGGCCCCGAAGTTCAGAAAATAGACGGTCGGCCCCGGATCACTCATCACCCGCGCGTTATCTTTCGCCGCCTGCAACAGAATGTCTTTCACTTTATCCAGATCCGACCCGTAGGCCACGCCGACCTTGATAACCACGCGCGTGACAGTGTCGGACAGCGACCAGTTAATCAGCCGCTCTGTCACAAAAGCCTTGTTGGGAATGATCACCTCCTTGCGGTCAAAGTCGGTGATGGTCGTGGCGCGAATACGAATCTTGCTGACCGACCCCGAATAGGTGCCTATCGTCACGGTATCGCCGATACGAATCGGCCGCTCGAACCAGGATTATCAGGCCCGAGACAAAGTTGGCGAAAATCTCCTGCAAACCAAAGCCCAGCCCGACGGACAGCGCCGCCACCAGCCATTGCAGCTTGTCCCACGACACGCCGAGCGAGCCGAGCGCCGTAATCGCGCCAATCACGGTGATGGCATAGGTCATGATGGTGGTAATGGCGTAAGACGCGCCCTGCCGCAGTTGCAGACGTGACAGAACCAGCACCTCAAGCAGACCGGGCAGGTTGCGGGTCAGCACATAGGCGACAATCACCGTGGCAAACGCCAGCAGGAAATTGCCCAGCGTTACCGTCTGCTGGACCACCTTGCCCTCGATATTGGCGGAATAGTGCCACATCGAAATACTGTCGAGATAGGAGATGACGGTCAGCAAATCCGACCAAATCAGATAGAAGATAACGGCGAAAACGATAAACAGCGCCATCGTGGTCAGGCGTAGTGTCTGCTGATTGATCTGATCCAGCCCCAGCGGCGCTTCCTCGGCCTGATCCGCACTTTCGTTGCCGTCTTTGGCATTGTTGAGCTGCCGACGCGCCAGCGCACGCCGAAACGCCAGTCGCCGCGCCGCGACACCCAATCCACGCAGCGCGGTATGGGTGGTGATGTTCCAGGCAATCAGCAGATACAGGCTGTCTATCCAGCGGCTGGAAAGCCGCAGCGTGGTATAGAAATAGCCGGTCAGCATCAGGCCGATAAAGAACAGCGGCGCAAAGGCAATGGCCGTGACGGCCACCAGCCGCACAGTGTGCGTATTCTTCGCCCGCCAGCTGTCGCGGGAAAGCGGAAACACCAGCACGGTCAACACCGCGAGCGTCATCAACACCACGAGTTGGCCGATAATGTCATCAACCAGCCCCAAAGGCGCTTTCTCACCGCGCACGGTCCAGAAGATAAGCGGCAACATGGTCAACGAAAGACGAATGATCGATCGCCGATAGTGCGCCGCCGTGGTGCCCGGAATGTTGAAATGACGTTCGTGCACGCCCTGTGGCGCAAGGGAGCGATAGCAAAATCCCATCACAAACTGGAACACGGCAAGGCGCTGCGCCAGCGTCCACAGAAAATCGTTCAGGTCGATATCGCAGACTGAAAGCCAATAGCCGATACCCAGCGTCATCAGCACGCCCGGCAAGGTGAGCAGCGCGACCATCATCAGCGCCTGCGGCGTATGGAGCTGGGTATCGCGCTTAAGCTGGCCGACATCGTTTCCGAGCGTCTCGATACGCGCCAGAATCGCCCGGCGGCGTAGTAGCAACACACTGATCACCAACAACAGGGGCACCGTAACCGGCAGGGATCGCAGCGCCCCAGCCTTCAGCGAAACCAGCGGCATCATCACGTTCACCGATTTGATCTGCGCGTGCACATTCTGCGGCAGCGAGGTAATAAAGTCCCAGTCCATCGGCTTGTTGCTGCTGACCCAGAAAATCTGCTGCGTCAGCGTGCTGGTCAGCGATTTATTGATGCTGATGAGCTGCTGCTGGTTGATTTGCAGGTTTATCGCCAGCGCCAGCTGATTGCCCAGCTGTTTATTGAGCTGATCCAGCAGTTCGCGGCGCACGTCGATTATCTGATCCAGCGCGTCGCTGATGTCGTCGTTAATCGTCTCTTTGCTGTTTTTAGTCAGCCCCTGAATATAGTCATCGCCCTGAAAAAGGGCATCGCGCTGCTGGTTGATGTTGAACTGCTCGAGACGCAGATTGGTTATCTGCGCACTCATGTCGGTCATCAGGCTGGCCGTGGGCTGATTGTTCTGCTGCTGCTGATAAAGGATACGCGACAAAAGCAGGCTACCTTTCAGCTCGGTGATTTGCTCTTTCAGATCGTGTTCGGACTGCGATGCCCTATCGAGCCAGTTTTTGACCGTGATGTTCTGCTGCAACAGCCTGTTGCCGTTTTCCGTCGACGCGATTAGCCGCTGACTGAGGTCACGGTTGATATCCAGTTCCTGACTGACCAGCGGATCTTTTTGCAAATCGGTGGTATCGCCCGGCGTTTGCGCCTCTTTTGCCGTGCGTTCGGAGAGAATCAGCCGCTTGTCGTTGACCACTTCCTGCAACACCTGCGTCACCTGCTCGAGCTGATTGATGTGCGCGTTGGTGTAATCGCGCTGCTTTTGCAGCAGATCCTGCAACGGGGTATTGGCCTGCAGACTGCTCTGCTGAAGGTCGATTTCGGCGTTGAGCAGCGCCTGCTCCGTTAACAGCATGGTTTGCTGGGTGGTGCGCAAGTCCTGCTGATTGGGTGCCATGCCGTTGAGTGTGTTGCGGATGGTCTGCAGGCTCTGCGAATAGCTGTACATCGCATTCTGCACGCGCTCGGGCTGGGTTTGCAGCGTGATAAGCTGGGTATTATAGGTAGAGAGATCGTTTTGCGAAGACTGCAGGTCGTCCAGCGTATCGTTGAGCCGGCTTTCAAGCTGTTGCAACGACAGCGCGCCGAGTTGCGTTTTCAGCACGGCGTTGTCGATTTTATCCTGTAGCTTGTCGAGCCCCTGGGAAGCGGCACGCAGTGCATTCGGCGCATCGGCAAGCTGTTGGCGCAGCTGGTTTTGCTGTTGCCTGACCCGGTCGAGCGCATCAAGGAGTTCGAGGGTGCGAAAGAGATCCTGCTGGGTAAGTTTTTCTGTCGGCGAGAGGATTTTCTGCCGGCTTAACGCGTCCAGCTGACTTTGCACTTCGTTATGGGTCGGGATATCCGCCGTCGCCGCCCGCGCAACGGGCGCCAGAACCCAGCACAGCAATAAAATAATGACAAAATGCAGCAGACGCCGCGAAGAAATGCGCAGGAGATCGGTATTAACGCCACGAAACTCGACGGATCGGTTAAACATGGTTTACTTCTTTCAATCGGAGGTGCGATAGTTTACCACGGCAAACATCGGCAACGTATCTGTCTGCCCTGCCCAATCTCTTTCAAAGTTGTAAAACTTTATCTATGCTTGTCGCGCTGTTTTGGAAACACTTAATTACTTTTAAACAAGCTTGGACATAATCGCAACATCTCGATATAAGTATCAATAAATTCACTGGCCTGATGAGAGAGATCGAAACTTTGCGGCATGAAAAGCCAGTTCTCCATCAGACCGGTAATGTAGGCACGCAGGATAATCGCGGCCTGGCGGGTATGCAGATTTTTGGGCAGTTGCTCCTGTTCGATACAGCGATGCAGAATGCTTTCAATCTTGCCATAACCCTCCATATACAGCGCCTTGCGCGCGTCATGAACGGAACTCATCTCCCCAACAAATTCACATTTGTGAAATATGATTTCCATCATTGAACGGCGCGAGGGATCGGTTACCGTAGCACGAAGCAAATACACCAATATCTCGCGGAGCACGCGCAGTGGATCATTCGGATACTTTGTCTGATACTCAATTTCCAGCCGATGCACCTGAGATTCACAATTTTCCCAAACGGCGTTGAAAAGTTCGACTTTGTTTTTGAAATGCCAATAGATTGCACCTCGGGTTACCCCGGCGGCGTGGGCGATATCTGTGAGGGATGTAGCAGACACGCCGCGGGCGGAAAACTGGCCAATGGCCGCATCCAGAATTTCCTGTCTGGTTTGCAGGGCCTGCGCTTTGGTTTTTCGTGCCATAGGGTAACGTTGAAGGGAGTTTAATTTACATACATTCGTGAATGTATGTAACATAGCATGCACATACTAAAAACGCAGCAGTGGAATGTAACAATCAGCATCCATTGAATATATTTTGAAAATCGGACACTTGAGGTTTATTTATGAACAAAAACAGAGGGTTAACGCCTCTGGCGGTCGTTCTGATGCTAACCGGCGGATTAGCTCTTACAGGATGTAACGATAAAAAAACCGAACAGGGCGCACCTTCTGCCCCTGAAGTGGGCGTCGTCACATTAAAAGCTGAACCCCTGAACGTGACGACCGAATTGCCGGGACGCACGTCTGCCTTTCGCATCGCCGAGGTTCGTCCCCAGGTCAGCGGCATCATCCTGAAACGTAATTTCGTTGAAGGCAGTGAAGTCAAAGCGGGCACCTCGCTCTACCAGATTGATCCCGCGCCCTATCAGGCCACCTACGACAGCGCCAAAGGCGATTTGGCCAAAGCCCAGGCCAGCGCGCAAATTGCTCGCGTGACCGTCAATCGTTATAAACCTCTGCTCGGCACCAACTACATCAGTAAACAGGATTACGACACCGCAACCTCAACCGCGTTACAGGCCGATGCCTCCGTGGTCGCGGCCAGGGCGGCCGTTGAAACGGCGCGTATCAATCTTGCCTACACCAAAGTGATTGCGCCTATCAGCGGCCGTATCGGTAAATCTTCCGTTACCGAAGGGGCGCTGGTAACCAGCAGTCAAACCGATGCGCTGGCAACCGTACAGCAACTCGACCCTATCTATGTTGACGTAACCCAGTCGAGCAACGATTTCCTGCGCCTCAAGCAGGAGCTTGCCGACGGCACCTTGAAACAGCAGGACGGCAAGGCCAAAGCCACACTGGTTCTCGACAACGGCAAGCAGTACAAACAGCCGGGTACGCTGGGTTCTCCGACGTGACCGTAGATGAAACCACCGGTTCCATCACTCTGCGCGCCGTGTTCCCCAACCCTGACGGATTGCTGCTGCCCGGCATGTTCGTGCGCGCCCGTCTGGATGAAGGCGTCAACAACAATGCGCTGATGGTGCCGCAACAGGGGATTACCCGTAACCCGCGTGGCGATGCTACCGCGATGGTCGTGGGCGCAGACAATAAAGTCGAACTTCGTACCGTAACCACTACGCAGGCCATTGGCGATAAATGGGTTGTGACCGACGGTCTCAAGTCTGGCGATAAGGTCATTGTGACCGGCCTGCAAAAAGTGAAACCGGGCATTCAGGTTACAGCGCAAGAAGCTGACCAGAAAGCACCTGCTGAAGAAGCACCGAAGTCTTAAAAGGAGCCGGTAATTCATGGCTAATTTCTTTATTGATCGCCCGATCTTTGCATGGGTTATCGCCATCATCATCATGCTGGCGGGAGGATTGTCGATCCTCAAACTTCCTATTGCACAGTATCCGACCGTGGCTCCCCGGCTATCGAGCTGACGGCAACCTATCCGGGTGCCGATGCGCAGACGGTGCAGGATACGGTCACCCAGGTTATCGAACAGAACATGAACGGTATCGATAACCTGATGTACATGTCTTCCACCAGCGACTCGTCCGGTGCGGTGCAGATTACCCTGACCTTTGCTTCCGGTTCCGACGCCGATATCGCGCAGGTTCAGGTACAGAACAAACTCCAGCTGGCCATGCCGCTGTTGCCGCAGGAAGTGCAGCAACAGGGGATCAAGGTACAGAAATCGAGCAGCAGCTTCCTGATGGTGGCGGGCTTTGTTTCCGATGGCGACATGACGCAGCAGGATATCGCCGACTACGTGGCGTCCAATATTCAGGATCCCATCAGCCGTACTTCCGGCGTGGGTGATGTGCAGCTGTTTGGTGCGCAGTACGCGATGCGTATCTGGATGGACCCGAATCGCCTCAACAACTACCAGTTGACGCCGGTCGATGTCATCAACGCGATTACCGTACAGAACAATCAGGTGGCCGCCGGTCAGCTTGGCGGTACTCCGCCGGTGCCGGGTCAGCAGCTTAACTCATCCATCGTGGCGCAGACGCGTCTGAAATCGGCAGACGAATTCGGGCAAATCATTCTGAAGGTCAATACCGATGGTTCGCAGGTTCGCCTGAAAGACGTGGCCGATATCAAGCTCGGTGGCGAAAGCTATGACGTGATAGCCCGTTATAACGGCCAGCCGGCGGCGGGTCTTGGAATCAAGCTTGCGACCAACGCCAACGCCCTCAACACCTCCTCTGCCGTCAAGGCCGAACTGGCGAAGCTGCAACCGTTCTTCCCGAACGGCATGAAAGTGGTCTATCCGTACGACACCACGCCGTTCGTGAAAATCTCGATTCAGGAAGTGGTGAAAACGCTGGTCGAGGCTATCGTGCTGGTGTTCCTCGTAATGTACCTGTTCCTGCAAAACTTCCGTGCGACGCTTATCCCCACCATCGCCGTGCCGGTCGTCCTGCTGGGTACGTTTGCCATTATCGCGGCGTTTGGATACTCGATAAACACCCTGACGATGTTCGGGATGGTGCTCGCCATCGGCCTGCTGGTGGATGACGCCATCGTGGTGGTCGAAAACGTCGAGCGCGTGATGGCCGAAGAGGGTCTGCCGCCGAAAGAGGCGACCCGGAAATCAATGAGCCAGATTCAGGGCGCGCTGGTCGGGATTGCGATGGTGCTGTCGGCGGTATTTATTCCGATGGCCTTCTTTGGCGGCTCCACCGGCGTTATTTACCGCCAGTTCTCGATTACCATTGTTTCCGCGATGGTGCTGTCGGTGCTGGTGGCGTTGATTCTGACGCCTGCGCTCTGCGCCACTATGCTCAAACCCATTAAGAAAGGCGATCACGGTAAAACCACCGGCTTCTTTGGCTGGTTTAACAAGAAGTTTGATCAGAGCACGCATCACTACACGGACAGCATCGGTAACATCCTGCGCAGTACGGGACGCTACCTGCTGATTTATCTGCTGATTGTGATTGGTATGGCGCTGCTGTTCATCCGCCTGCCGACCTCCTTCCTGCCGGAAGAAGATCAGGGCGTCTTCCTCACCATGGCCCAGCTTCCAGCCGGTGCCACGCAGGAACGTACGCAGAAGGTGCTCGATGAAGTCAGCAACTATTATCTGACCAAAGAGAAAGCCAACGTCAATTCCGTGTTCACCGTTAACGGCTTTGGTTTTGCCGGACGTGGCCAGAATACCGGTATCGCCTTCGTCAGTCTGAAAGACTGGTCGGAGCGTAGCGGTGCCGAGAACAAGGTCGCAGGCATTACCGGCCGCGCAATGGGCGAGTTCAGCAAGATAAAAGACGCCATGGTCTTTGCCTTCAACCTGCCGGCGATAGTCGAGCTGGGTACGGCAACCGGCTTTGACTTCGAACTTATCGATCAGGCCAACCTCGGACACGACAAGCTGACGCAGGCGCGTAATCAGCTGCTGGGCATGGTCGCCGAGCATTCTGATCTGCTGGCGGGCGTGCGTCCCAACGGTCTGGAAGATACGCCGCAGTACAAGCTGGAAATCGATCAGGAAAAAGCCACGGCGTTGGGCGTGTCTATCTCCGACATCAATACCACGCTTGGCGCATCGCTTGGGGGAAGTTACGTCAACGACTTTATCGACCGCGGTCGCGTGAAGAAAGTGTACGTGCAGGGCGATGCCAAGTTCCGTATGTTGCCGAAAGACATCGAGAACTGGTACGTTCGCGGCAGTTCGGGCCAGATGGTGCCGTTCTCTGCCTTCTCGACGGCAAAATGGGAATACGGTTCGCCACGACTCGAGCGCTATAACGGTCTGCCGTCGATGGAAATCCTCGGTCAGCCGGTAGAAGGCAAGAGCAGCGGCGAGGCGATGGAAATGATGGAGTCGCTGGCCTCGAAACTGCCAAGCGGTATCGGCTTCGACTGGACCGGCATGTCGTATCAGGAAAGGCTGTCGGGCAACCAGGCACCGGCGCTGTATGCCATTTCGCTTATCGTGGTGTTCCTCTGTCTGGCGGCGCTTTACGAGAGCTGGTCGATTCCGTTCTCGGTCATGCTGGTGGTGCCGCTCGGCGTTATCGGTGCGCTGATAGCCGCCGCCGCGCGCGGGCTTAGCAATGACGTGTACTTCCAGGTCGGGCTGTTGACCACTATCGGGCTGTCGGCGAAGAACGCCATCCTGATAGTCGAATTCGCCAAAGACCTGATGGACAAGGAAGGCAAAGGGCTGATTGAGGCGACGCTTGAGGCGGTCCGTATGCGTCTGCGCCCTATCCTGATGACCTCGCTGGCCTTTATCCTCGGCGTTATGCCGCTGGTTATCAGTACCGGCGCAGGTTCCGGCGCGCAAAACGCGGTAGGGACCGGCGTTATGGGCGGGATGATCACCGCTACGCTGCTGGCTATCTTCTTTGTTCCGGTATTCTTCGTGGTGGTTCGCCGCCGCTTCGGCAAGAAGAAAGACGATACGGAACACAGCCAGCCGGTTGAGTCCACGCATCATTAATCCCCGATAATTCTCGTCTCCCGAAGGCCGCACACGCGGCCTTTTTTATGCCCCGCCTTTCTCCCCTCTCCCCTACCTGTTTAAAAAAATTCTAATTCGGGCTTGAAGCGCAGAACCAACACGCGCATAATAATTGTTATAGTATAACATTACATTTTAGGATCGATTATGAGAGAGAACATTCATCCCGCCTATCGCACAGTGGTTTTTCATGACACCAGCGTTGACGAATATTTCCGCGTCGGCTCGACCATCAAGACCGATCGCACCATTGAACTGGAAGGCCAGACCTTTCCGTATGTCACGCTCGATATCTCTTCCGCTTCGCATCCGTATTACACCGGCAAGCAGAAAGAGTTCTCGAAAGAAGGCAGCACCGCGCGCTTCAACCAGCGTTTCGGCAGCTTCCTCGGTAAAAAATAAGCACGTTGGGAGAGGGAAATGCAGGTATTAAGTTCGTTGAAATCAGCAAAAAATCGTCATCCGGATTGCCGCATCGTCAAGCGCAAGGGCCGTCTGTATGTGATTTGCAAGAGTAACCCGCGCTTCAAGGCCGTGCAGGGTGGGAAGAAAAAGAAACGTTAATCCCGCCGCACGGGCAGGATGATGATAGCCATAAAAAAAGCCCCGTTGCTTGCCCAACGGGGCTTTGTTGCATCTAAAAGAAGTGGACTGCACGTGCCCTCTCCGCCGCATCAGGCAGCGGAGAGGGTCAAGATTATTTCATGCTGGCGACGATAGCTTTCACATTGTGGGTAAAGGCTTTCTCGTAGGTCGTTGCCGGACCTTGCGGACCTGACAGCGCCTCTGGATACAGCTCACCGCCCGGTTGCGCACCGGTTGCCGAAGCAATCTGCTTCACGAGACGCGGGTCGGTCTGGTTCTCGATAAAGTAGGTTTTGACCTTCTCGTCCTTGATCTGCTTGATAAGCGAAGCTACACCGCTGGCGCTGGCTTCGGATTCGGTCGAGAAGCCCACCGGTGCCATAAAGGTGACATTGTACTCTTTGCCGAAATAGCCAAAGGCATCATGACTGGTCAGCACCTTGCGCCTGTTTTGCGCAATCCCCTTGAACTCGTCCTTGGCCCAGCTATCGAGCTTTTTAAGACGTTCAATGTACGCGCCGCCGTGCTGACGGAAATAGTCGGCATCTTCCGGGTCGGCGGCAATCAACGCGTTCATGACGTTGGTGGCATAAATCACGCCGTTCGCCATGCTGTTCCAGGCGTGCGGGTCGGTCACGGTTTTGCCTTCGTCTTCCATCTGGCGAGAATCGACGCCCTGCGAGGCGACGATCACTTTGCCGTGGTAGCCCGATGCGCCGATGAGACGGTCCATCCAGCCTTCCATGCCCAGACCGCTCACAAACACCAGGTCGGACGTCGACAGCGACTTGCTGTCTTTCGGCGCGGGTTCAAAGCTGTGCGGATCGCCATCGGGACCGACAAGGCTTGTAACCTTGACATGATCGCCACCGACTTCCTGCACGATATCGCCGAGGATAGAAAAACTGGCCACGGCATTCACCGTTCCGGCCATCGCCAGCGGGCTCGACAGCAGGGCAGCTACTGACAGAGCAACAGGTAAAAGTTTCATTTCCACTCCTTATTAGACTACTTTTTTACGACTTAACGTCGCGAGGCGGTCAACATGCCGCCCCGCGTTCCAAACAGAACCGAGATAAAGAAAATGACGTTGGCGCTGAGCACGATGGCCGGACCGGCGGGCAGCGAGGCGTAATAGGACCAGACAAGCCCGACGATACTGGAGAGCATGCCGATAAGCATGGCAATCAGCAGCGTATGCGGCAGATCCTTACCCCAAAAACGCGCACTGGCGGCAGGCAGCATCATCAAGCCAACAGACATCAATGTGCCGAGAATCTGGAAACCGGCGACGAGATTGACCACCACCAGCGCCAAAAAAATGCCCTGGATAACGGCCAGCCATTTACCGGCGCTGACGCGCAGGAACAGCGCATCAAAAGATTCAATAACCAGCGCCCGATAAATGCAGGCGAGCACCAGCAATGACACGCTGCTTATCGACCCGACCATCAGCAGGGCATGCGAATCAATCGCCAGAATCGAGCCAAACAGCACGTGCAGCAGATCGACGCTGGACCCCTTGAGCGACACAAGCGTTACGCCGAGCGCCAGCGATCCGAGATAGAAGCCTGCGAAACTGGCGTCTTCCTTAAGCTGGGTGCGGCGACTGACGACGCCTGAGAGCATCGCCACCGCCAGACCGGCGATAAAACCGCCCACGCCCATCGCCACCAGCGACATCCCCGAAATCAGGTATCCGATAGCCGCGCCGGGCAGCACGGCATGGCTCAGCGCATCGCCGACCAGACTCATGCGGCGCAATAGCAGAAATACGCCAAGCGGCGTGGCGCTGATAGACAGCGCAAGGCAGGCTATCAGCGCGCGGCGCATAAAACCAAACTGCACAAAAGGATCGACTAGCAGGTGAAACCACATCATTTAATGACTCTCCGCTGCTCGCTGAACTCGTCGGCCAGGATGCAGGCATGATCGCGATGGGGAAAATGGCACAGCACGTCGTCTGCCTTTCCCCAGATATTTTGTTGCTGACTCAGGAACAGCACTTGGGGGAAGTGGCGCGCGACCATCGCGATGTCGTGCAGCACGGCTATCACCGTTCTCCCCTGCTCGTGCCACTGGCGAATCACTTTCAGCAGCAGTTCGGTGGTCTGGCTGTCGATGCCGGTAAAGGGTTCATCGAGCATAATCAGCGGCGCTTTCTGAATCAGCAGACGGGCAAACAGCGTGCGCTGCAACTGACCGCCCGAGAGTTCGCCCACGGCGACGTTGCGCATATCGGTCATGCCGACGGTGTCGAGCGCTTCGGTAACCTGACGCTGTGACTCGCGGCTGATGCCGCCAAACAGCCCGCTCTGCGGCCAGCATCCCATTGCCACGAGGTCAAAGACGCTGATGGGAAACTGGCGATCCAGTTCGGCCTGCTGCGGTAGATAGGCCAACTGCGGACGTTTGCCGCGCGCAGAACCCTCGGTAAATTCGATAGAACCGGAAATTGCCGGTTGCAGACCTGCCAGGGTTTTCAGAAAGGTCGACTTGCCTGCGCCGTTGGCACCGATGACAGCGGTTAACGAGCCGGCCGTAATCTGCCCACTTAGCGGCATCGCCACGGCGCGTCGCTCATAGCCGACTTCGAGATTGGAGAGGTTAATCATGGTAACGAGATGGCCCAATAAATCCCTGACCACAAGATTGCCAGTAAAATCAGGGCAATAGCACAGCGGGAAAATGCAGAAAGGGTGAAAAATGTTTTAGTCATAATGAAATGCTCTAGAGATGTTATAATATAACAACATATTCCGAACCGTTTTTCAAGAACCGCCACGGCGGAGCGCATCTGCGGATAACCGCCGCGCGCTGGCGCATGTAGAGAATAAAAACGTGTGCGAAAGGTCAAGATTTAGACAAAAATCGTCGCTTATTATGACAGATAAAGCGTAATCAAATATGATTTTCCATAAAATAGTTAATAAAAACAATAAAATGGGAGATATCCTCACGCTAAATTATTTTATTGCCGTGGGGTACAAGCTCGAAAAAATATGCAATAATTATTGTTGTCCGTTTTTTTGATCAGAAAACTCTTATGAAAAAATTGATTCCGTTCGAGAGTCATGGAAAAACGCCAAGCATTGCGGAACTAAAGCAAATAATAGAATCTAATATTCAGGTGATTGAAGATCCATTAACTGCCGGTTTAGGTTATTATTCGCCGAACGCACGTTATACGCCGGGTTCCTTAGTTATCAAGTCAATCGAGTTAAAAGATAATCAAGCCTACTCAATGAGTTACCGCTATGATTGGACCATTTTCAATGGTTGTCTCGACCTTAATGCAGAAGAAGATTCAATAGAAACAGTCTCCTTTATCTTAAAACCTGAAGGTCTTGAGTTTGATATAATAGATTTTGACTCTGTTGGCACCGAAAATGAATTGTAAGTTTCAGTAATAGGTTTGCGCAGTTTTCTAAAATTAGATTATATTTATATTGTGAGGCCATTATTACGTCTCGATAAACATCCTCCGACAAGATAATGGCCGTAGCACGGCGCAGCAGAAACACGTCCTGAAGCGAACGCCTGCGGCAATCCTCTTTGATAAATGTAGTTTGATTTAACGGGTATTCACGTTTACCTGGCAGTCCTTGGTTAGCTCGGATTTTGTTGTTTTTAAAGTTTTTGTTTACTCACAGAGTGTTATCACACCGAATAACCATTACGGAGGGGATGATATGGATGAGTACTCGCCTAAGCGACACGATATTGCGCAACTGCGGTTCCTCAACGAAAATTTGTATGACGAAGGAATTGCGACCTTGGGAGACAGCCATCATGGCTGGGTCAACGACCCGACCTCCGCTGTCAACTTGCAGCTTAATGACCTGATTGAGCATATTGCCTCGTTCGTCATGAGCTTTAAAATTAAATACCCGGACGAAACAAACCTCAGCGATCTGGTAGAAGAGTATCTTGATGATACTTATACCTTATTTAGCAACTACGGAATTAACGATTCTGATTTACGTCAATGGCAAAAAACCAAGAAACGACTATTCAGAATGTTCTCAGGGGATTATGTTTGTGCCCTGATGAAAACCTAAAGATAATTTAATAAAGTAATGAGCAACAGTTGAAAAGGCCATGATGAACAAAATTGATTATTTGATGCGTTTGAGAAAGTGCACCACCATTGACACTCTCGAACGCGTTATCGAAAAAAATAAGTACGAACTTTCCAATGACGAGTTGGAGCTTTTCTATTCAGCTGCCGATCACCGTTTAGCCGAGCTGACGATGAACAAGCTGTATGACAAGATCCCGACTTCCGTCTGGAAATTCGTTCGCTAATTTTTTGACCATGACCTCGATTGAGCCGATATTCTCGTCGGCTCAATCTCTCCTCTTCCGAATGATATTTCTCATTTCGGTGTTGCGCCTATTCCCCAATTCCATTCATTATCTTTTACACCCTATTTCATATCGCGACGGCAAGTTCCATCCAGTGAAACTAATGTTGCCTTTCCTACCCATTAATTTGACTTAAATCACTATATTAAAATAACTCTATTTTTCGAAATGAATAACTCAAAGTGGTTGAAGAGTTGCAATGATGACAAAGGGAAAATAAGGAAAGCGACAAAAAAGAGTGAGGGCAATGGAAAGGTATGGCTGAAATGGTGGAGGCCCTGCCAGCTACATCCCGGCACACACGACACCTGCTATGGCTGCTTCCTTCCGGACCTGACCTGGTTAACAAGTTAGCGTTGCGGGAGAACCAACAGGGCCCCCATTGTCGTTAACGGCTTCAATACTGCGAAGCGGTGGGCATTATCAGGGATGAGTATAACAATTGCAAGTTAACTGCCGACAACCGTTGTTTTCTTATACAATCGACGCCAGTTTTATTGATAAAGGTATCGGGCATGTCAGAAGTCGATAATTTTCGTCAACGCGTTTTCCAGATAATCGCCGCCATCCCGTCGGGTCAGGTCACAACCTATGGCGAGGTCGCCCGTATGGCAGGCTCGCCTCGCGCGGCAAGGCAGGTAGGCGGCGTGTTGAAAAAGCTTCCCGAAGGCAGCACGCTACCCTGGCATCGCGTTGTGAATCGCCACGGCGAGATCTCGCTGCAAGGTGAAGATTTCAAACGTCAGCGTCAGGCACTGCTGGCCGAAGGCGTAATGTTCAGGGCGGGCAAGATAGATTTACTGACGTTCGGCTGGAAATTCTAGAGAATACGATGTGAAGGGCAGGCATTCCCCGCCTTGAAGGTGACTTGTTGTCACCAGGAATCAAGACGGGGAAGGATTACAGCCTGTTAATACATTGGGGCTGGAGCCGGTGGCGGTACGGGTGCACCGTTAGGCTGCGACACGGCCGGGTTGCCCATCGGGCCCGGTGCGGCCGGTTGAGTCACTACCGGCACCGAGGTTGCTGGCACCAATTGCAGATCGGCACGCGTGCCTTTCGCATTATTGATGACTTCCTTGATGTCCTGGGTGATAAAGGCCAGACGACCATTAATGGTCAGCGCCGCACTCAGGATAATATGGGAGTTAGGTTTAATGTCCTGCGGGTTATACGGCAGGATAAAGCTGTATGGTGCCTGTTTCCCCTCTGTACGCGCGACTTTCTGGGCAATGACCCGTGAAGGGGCATCGGCCAACGAGGCGTCGGACAGTGTGACCGTCAGTACCGAATCCGGTGGTAAAGCGACACGTTGAGAAATATTCACCGTACCGGACACGTTGGGGCCGGTAATGGCCGGACGCGTTGACGGACTCGCGGACGAGTTAGGTGATTCTGGGGGAGGCGTCTGATGTGTAGCACAACCTGCTAGAGCAAAAGACAGCGCGGTCCCACCTACTATCTGCCAAAGTTTCATAGATCGTACTCCTTTTATTGTCATCTTTTCGGCGCAATTCTATATGCCAATTTGATTGGAATAGTCAATTTAACCACTCGTACAAATAACTATGGCACATAAATCCGAAATATTCCTGCCGCCGGAATAAAGCTTCTTCTGCCTGCGGGAAGTTCCACTATCTTTTGTTGAGAAACGCCCGCCATCACAGCATAGTAGAAAAAACCACATTGACGAGGTTAGCCATGAGTCAGGCACTGCATAATCTTCTGGATTTACTCAATCTTGAAAAAATTGAAGAGGGATTGTTTCGCGGGCAAAGCGAAGATCTCGGGCTACGGCAGGTTTTCGGCGGACAGGTGGTCGGGCAGGCGCTGTACGCCGCCAAGCAGACCGTTCCCACCGACCGCGGCATTCACTCCTTCCACAGCTATTTTCTGCGCCCTGGCGACAGCACGCGGCCTATCGTTTATGACGTTGAAATCCTGCGCGATGGCAACAGTTTCAGTGCGCGGCGGGTCAAGGCGGTACAAGGCGGCAAACCGATTTTCTATATGACCGCCTCTTTCCAGAGTCATGAAAAGGGATTCGAGCATCAAAACAGCATGCCCGAGGTGCCAGAGCCAGAAACACTGCTTTCCGAAACCGAGATTGCACGTAATTTCGCGCACCTGATCCCCGAAAAATACAGAGAAAAGTTTACCGGCCAGCGCCCTATCGAAATGCGCCCGGTGAAATTCCATAATCCTCTGCAAGGCAAGAAAGATTTACCGGAACGCGCCATCTGGATAAAAGCCAATGGCGAGATGCCGGATGACCTGCGCATTCATCAGTATCTGCTGGGCTATGCCTCGGATTTCAACTTTCTGCCGACTGCGCTGCAACCGCACGGCGTCGGTTTTCTCGAGCCGGGCATGCAGGTCGCGACCATCGACCACTCCATGTGGTTCCACCGCCCTTTCCGTCTGGACGAATGGCTGCTGTACAGCATAGAGAGCACTTCGGCGTCGGGCGCAAGGGGATTTGTCAGAGGACAGTTCTACACGCGTGACGGCGTGCTGGTCGCCTCTACGGTGCAGGAAGGCGTGATGCGTAACAGAAAGGCGGAATAAGGTTTACGACGTTTTTGCGCACAATAAAAAAGGGGACGAAATTATCGTCCCCTTTTGCCATCTCATCACTACTCGTTATATTTTTATCAAATCGTATTACTGGTTGTACGCGTTTTCGCCGTGGCTGTTCACGTCCAGACCTTCACGTTCCTGCTCTTCAGGAACACGCAGACCTACGACCATGTCGGCAATCTTGTAGGCGATAAACGCCACGACGCTCGACCAGACCAGTGTCACCACGATGCTCAACAGCTGGATCCAGACCTGATGACCCATTGTTACGCCTTCTGCGTAGCCGGTGCCGCCCAGGGAGCTGGCGCTGAATACGCCGGTCAGGATGCATCCTACGATACCGCACACGCCGTGCACGCCGAACACGTCACAGGTGTCATCCACGTTGAGCCATTTTTTCAGGGTAACAACACCCCACAGGCCCGCAACGCCGCCTACCAGACCAATAATCAGAGCCCCGCCGACGCCGACCGTACCACAGGCCGGCGTGATGGCAACCAGACCCGCGATGGCACCGGAACAGGCACCCAGCAGCGAAGGTTTACCGCGAACCATCCACTCGACCAGCACCCATGACAGGATTGCGCCTGCGGTAGCCATGACGGTGTTCAGGAACGCCAGCGCAGCAATCGAACTTGCCGAGCTTGCAGAACCGGCGTTGAAGCCGAACCAGCCCACATACAGCACCGCCGTACCGGTAAACACCATCGGCAGGTTGTGAGGTTTGAACGCTTCCTTGCCAAAGCCCGCACGTTTACCCAGCAGATACGCACCGACCAGACCGGCGCTTGCTGCGTTGATGTGAACGACAGTACCGCCTGCAAAGTCCAGCGCGCCGTCGGCCGCCAGGAAACCGCCTGCCCATACCATGTGCGCGATTGGAATATAAGAGAACGTCAGCCAGATAACGGTAAAGATAAGCACCGCAGAGAAGCGGACACGTTCAGCAATGCCGCCGACGACCAGCGCCACGGTAATCGCCGCGAAGGAGCACTGGAACGCCACGTGAATCATCTGCGAGAAGGTGCCGGTGAGCGAGGTCAGACCGATGCCTTTCAGCATTGCGTTGCTGAATCCGCCGAAGAACGCGTTGCCTTCGCTGAAGGCCAGGCTATAGCCGTAAAGCATCCACAGTACGCAAACCAGAGCAAACGTGACGATGACCTGAGTCAGCATCGACAAGACGTTTTTGGAACGCAGCAGGCCGCCGTAGAACAGCGCCACGCCGGGAACGGTCATGAACAATACCAGTGCTGTACAAATCATCATGAAGGCATTGTCGGCGCCGTTGGCAACCGGATCGGCCGCCATTGCCAGAGAAGGCAACAAGGCAACGCCGGCAAGCCCCATCATGGATAAAAGTTTTTTCATTATCAATCTACCCCTATTTCTAGTTCTAATCCGAGTCTGTAATTACAGCGCTGCTTCGTCGGTTTCGCCGGTACGGATGCGAATAACGCGTTGCAATTCGGCAACGAAAATCTTGCCATCACCGATCTTGCCGGTGTAGGCCGCCTTACTAATCACATCAACCACTTCATCAAGCTGATCGTCAGCGATAGCGATATCTATTTTTACTTTTGGCAGGAAGTTGACGCTATATTCAGCACCACGATACAACTCCGCATGACCTTTTTGGCGACCAAAACCTTTGACTTCTGTTACGGTCAGCCCCTGAATGCCTACAGCTGACAGTGCTTCGCGCACGTCTTCCAGCTTGAAAGGTTTGATCACCACAGTAACCAGCTTCATTTTGCCACTCCTTAATTAAGAGCTTATCGTGATGCGACTCACGCCCAATACGAATTGGTTAAAGCAAGGGTTGTGCCAAAAATGCTCAATTTAGCGGATTCGCGTCATTAGCCCCTAGCCACGGCATTTTCGGAATATTCGCCAAAGGATTTGGCGCGTATTGGGCCACAGGCGTGCAAACGGCAAGGCACCAAAACGGTGCATAATGGTCACAAAGAGTGCAGGGATATCGGAGGCGGCTGAGATGATGCCACAGGAGAGTGCAGAATGCGGAGAATCGAGGTCAAGAAGGCGGTTGAATTTTAGGCGCTACGCCCTGTCGAATCAGGCGTAGCGCGCGTTGAAAAGCTGTCGAAAATGTGGAAACACTACTCGGCGGAGGCGAGTTCTTCGCCTGCCAGTTGCAGTTGATACATCTGATAGTAGCGGCCTTTTTGCTGAAGCAGCTGAAGATGATTGCCCTGCTCCACTGCCTGACCGCGATGCAGCACCAGAATGTTGTCGGCATCGACGATGGTCGACAAACGGTGTGCAATCACTACCAGCGTCGTCTGCTGGCGAATGGCCCGCAAGGCACGGGAAATCGCCTGTTCGGTACCGGAGTCGATATTGGCCGTTGCCTCGTCGAGGATCAAAATTTCGGGCGCTTGCACCAGAACGCGCGCCATCGCCAGCAATTGCTTCTGCCCCACGGAGAGATTATTGCCCTGCTCGCCGAGACGGGTATTGATGCCTTCGGGCATCGCTTTTACCAGCGGCGCAAGCTGCACGGTTTCGAGCGCCAGCCACACCTGCGCTTCGTCGACATCGCGGCCGAGTGTCACGTTGGCGAGCACCGATTCGGCCAATACCACCGGGTCCTGCTGCACCATCGCCACGCCTTTGCGCAGGCAGGAATGGGACAACGTCGTCAGCGAGCGGCCATCGACGCGGATATCCCCATGATTCAGCGGATAATAGCCCATCAGCAGATTCGCGAGCGTACTCTTGCCGCTGCCTGTGTGCCCGACCAGCGCCACAAACCCTCGTGACGGCACGTGTAGCGAGATGTTCTCCAGCACCATTTTGTCCTGACGGTAGGCAAAGGAGACGTTGTCGAACTCGATTTCTCCGCTGGTCAACGGCGCGGTATCTTCACCGTACTCCTGCTGCGAACGGTCCATCAGGTCAAAGATACGTTCACCGGCGACCACCGCCTGTTGCAGAATCGACTGTTGCGAAGTCAGCGCTATCAAAGGTTCGTTAAGTCGTGAAAGGTAGTTGATAAAGGCATACAGCACACCTACGCCAATGCTGCCTTCTTCGCTGAAACCAAACAGCACCAGCAAACCGCACAGAATAAGTGAACCAAACAGGCTGAGCAGCGGACGCAGCAGAAAACCCTCCAGCTTCAGCGTTTTCATGCGCGCCAGATAGTGTGACTGACTGGCGCGGCTCAGGCGTTCGCCAAAGCGCTGCTGCTGGCGAAACTGCTGCACTACGCCCATGCCGTTGATCACTTCATTGAATCCGTCATTGATATCGGCCAGATAGCTGCGCACCTGACGCACGACCGGCGTGCTGTAGACCTGGTACAGCGCCATCACCACCAGCACGGCCGGGAAGATGCACGACGCAATCAGCGCCATTCGCCAGTCGAGTAAAAACATCGCCACCAGCATCGCGCCAATCAGGGCGATACTGCGCAATACGGTCGAGACAACGGTGACATAAAGATCACGAATCACTTCCGTATCATTGGTTACGCGAGAAATAAGCTGCCCGACCGGCTGGGTATCGAAGGCGCTCAACGGCTGGCGCAGTGCGGCATCCATCACTTCGGTACGCAGCCGCTGAACCACGCCAACCGCCGCGCGGTTAAACAGCAGCGCCTGCCAGTAGTGCAGACTGGCAGCCAGAATCTGCAACACGATAAAGGTCACCGCCAGCAGGCTGACCTTGCCCAGCGGCAACTCACCCTTGGCGACAAAGTGGTCGATGAAATAGCTGATAAGGATAGGGCCGAGCACTTCGGCGGCGGCGGCAATCCACAACATGATGACCGCAATCGACAACGGTCGTCGGTAGGATTTTCCGTAGACCAGCAGGCGTTTCAGCGTCGGCCAGAGTTTTATTTTTTTGGCGGGCGGCGCGTTGGAAATAAGCTCACTCATGACAATTCTGGCTCCGGTTCGGCAGGAACATCATCCAGCGCCGCTTCAAGCTGTTGATAACGATTCATATCGCGATACCAGCCAGCATTCGACGCCAGCATCTCGTGGTCGCCCCGCTGAACCACGGTGCCTTTGTTGAAGACCAGGATCTCGGCGGCATCGACCAGCGCAGACAGGCGGTGAGCGCTGATAATGACCGTTTTATTGCTGCCCCACTGGCGCAGGTTTTGCAAAATCTGATGTTCCGTACGGCCATCGACGGCGCTGAGTGCGTCGTCAAGGATAAGAATTTCGGCATCGAGCAACAGCGCGCGCGCAATTGAAATACGCTGCTTCTGCCCGCCGGACAGCATGACGCCGCGCTCGCCGACCTCGGTTTCATAGCCTTGCGGCAGGCGCAGAATATCGTCGTGCACGCAGGCCATTCTGGCCGCCTGCTCAATCTGTTCGGTGGTCGCCTCCGGTCGGCCGAGCGCGATGTTTTGCGCAATGGTGTCGGAGAACAGAAACGGCGTCTGGCTGACGACCGCGAGTCTGGCGCGCCAGTCGTCGAGCAGCACGTTATCCAGCGACTTGCCCTGATAGGAGATGCTGCCCTGCGTGACGTCGAACTGGCGCTGCAACAAGGCCAGCAACGTACTTTTTCCGGAGCCGGTCGGGCCGCAAAGGCCGAGCATATTGCCCGACGCGAGACGAAACTGTACATCCTGCAAGGCGGGCGTGTCGGTTTGCGGATACTGAAAACGGCGGATATTCACGTCGAGCGTGCTGCGATCGGCGGTTAGCGGTTGCGTGCCATCGACCACGCACGGCGCTTCTTCCAGCAGGCTGCGAATGCGGCTGTAGGCGGCGCTCCCGCGTTCGACAATATTAAACATCCAGGCCAGCGCCAGCATCGGCCAGATCATCAGGCCAAGATACATCACGAAACTGGTCAATTGGCCGAGTGTCAGGTAGCCATTGACCACCATCCAGCTACCGCCGCCAATCGCCAGCAGGTTGGCCATCGCGATAGAGACATAAATAGTGGGATCAAAACGGGCATCGACACGCGCCACGCGCATGTTTTTAAAACCGGTGTCTTCGGCCACTTCGGCAAACTGCGAGGATTGATGATTCTCGAGACCAAACGCCTTGATCATGCGAATGCTGGTCAGACTCTCCTGCGCCTGATCGTTTAGCGACGAAAACGCCGCCTGCGCAACCTTGAATCGCTGATGCAGCTGATCGCCGTAGCGCTTGATAACTGCCGCCATAATCGGCATCGGCACCAGCGAAAGCAGGGTCAGTTCCCAGCTGATTTGCGTCGCCATGACAATCAGCACGGCAAGCCCCATCACCAGCGAATCCACCAGCGTCAGCACGCCTTCGCCCGCCGCAAATACCACCCGGTCGACATCATTGGTGGCGCGCGCAATCAGGTCACCGGTGCGGTGACGTAAATAAAATGCCGGATGCTGACGACTCAGCTGACGATAGAAATTTTGACGCAGCTCGACGGCGAGCTGATAAGACGCGCCGAAAAGCAACACGCGCCAGACATAGCGCAGCAGATAGACCAGCACCGCCGTGCCCAGAATCAGGCCCAGCCAGCCGAAAAGCTTGCCGGAAGGGAGTGTCTTACTGGTCACGCCATCGATAATAATCCCCACCAGTTTGGGTGGCAGAAGTTGCAGGATAGCAATGATGATTAACAGAGCGACGGCACCCAGATACCTTTGCCATTCACGGCGGAAGTACCAGGCCAGTTGAGCGAACAGTCTCACGCAGATTTTTCCATGATTGTAGATGTTAGTTTTTGCATTGACCAGAGTAGCGTTGAATTACGGGATTCGCGTTGATTTCCATGATTCGCTTTGTTTGACGCGTCTAGAATAACACCGATGACCCGCCCTTCTCATGAAAGTTTTTTACCTAAAGTGGCAAATGCGTGGTCGACTTGATGCGCTCCATCGCGAAGTTGGAAGTGACATCGAGCAGGCCGGGCACGGCACTGACCAGCTTTTTATAGAAGTTATCATAGCTTTTCATGTCGGCGACCTGCACCTGCATCAGGTAGTCGAATTCTCCGGCCATGCGATAGAACGACAGCACTTCGGGAAAGGACTCAACCTGCTCGACAAAATTCTGATACCACTGACTGCTGTGCTGCTGGGTTTTGATGCGCACGAAAGCCGTCAGGCTCAGGCCGAGTTTTTCGCCGTCAAGCAGCGCCACCCGCCCACGAATAATGCCTTCTTCTTCCAGCCTTTTGACCCGCTTCCAGCAGGGCGTCGAGGTCAGATTTACGGCGTCGGCCAGTTCGCCAAGCGACAGCGTACAGTCCTCTTGCAGCATCGCCAGCAGCTTACGGTCAATTTTATCTATCATTTGGCGCTCCGAGAGAAAATCTTTCTCTAAAATTGCCGTTATCAACCAAAAATAGCAATCCTTTTTCCCGGGGAGCACGGTAATCTACCGTTCTCTACCTTTTAATACCGGAAGCTTCACATGAACGACTGCTGGGTCAAAAACGCCATCAAAGAGATCGACGCAGATTTTCAGCGTTCAGCCGACACCCATCTTATTCGCCTGGCCATCGCCGATTTTCCGGGCATCCCGCTTTACCTCAAAGATGAAAGCACGCATCCGACGGGCAGTCTGAAACATCGTCTGGCGCGTTCACTGTTTCTTTACGGCCTATGCAACGGCTGGATCAAGGAAAATACGCCGATCATCGAGTCTTCGTCGGGCAGCACTGCCATTTCAGAAGCCTACTTCGCGCGCCTGCTTGGCCTGCCGTTTATTGCCGTCATGCCCGCCTGCACTGCGCCGCGAAAAATTCAGCAGATCGAATTTTACGGCGGTCGTTGCCACTTTGTTGAGAACTCGAGCCAGATTTATGCGGCCTCCGAACAGCTGGCAAAAGAGTTGAACGGTCATTATATGGATCAGTTCACCTACGCCGAGCGCGCAACCGACTGGCGCGGCAACAATAATATCGCCGAAAGTATTTATCGCCAGATGGCGCTCGAGCCGTCACCCGGTTCCGCGCTATATCGTCATGAGCGCCGGAACCGGGGGCACTTCGGCAACGTTGGGGCGTTATATTCGCTATCAGGGACATCAGACGGAGCTTGTGGTCGTCGACCCCGAGAATTCGGTGTTCCATGACAGTTATCAGCAAAACGACAAGACGACCGTCGCCGCGTGCAGCAGCAGAATTGAAGGTATTGGTCGTCCGCGGGTCGAGCCTTCCTTCCTGCCGGGCGTGATTGACCGCATGATGCGCGTGCCCGATGCCGCCAGCGTTGCGACCGTGCACTGGCTGGAAACCATGCTGGGCCGCAAGGTCGGAGGGTCGACCGGTACCAATGTCTGGGGCGCGTTGCAGCTTGCCGAAGAGATGCGCGCGCGCGGTGAAAAAGGCGCTATCGTGACGCTGCTTTGCGACAGCGGCGAGCGTTATCAGCACACCTATTTCAATCCGCACTGGGTGGCCGAAAACCTCGGCGACCTGTCACCCTATCGCGAAAAGCTGCACGGCTTACGCTAGACATGCTGTCTAGCTAATAAAAAAGCCGACGGGAAAACGTCGGCTGGCTGTAATGCCCAAGTTTACGGGGGACGATAACTCGGGTAACCCTTATTCGACTCGCTTATTCAAACGAAAAGGACTCCAATGAATAAGGCCGATCGGGGTAATTCAGCCAATGTTGTAAAAAGTGTGACACGGCCTGATCCTTGCAGTGGCCGATTACCTCAAGCTGCGCGGCGTGCTCCCGCAGGAGCGGCAGTGCATTGCCCATGACCAGTCCTCGTCCTACGCTGTGCAGCATTTCACGATCGTTCATGGCATCGCCAAAGGCCATGCACTCGGCAAGGGGGATCTCGAGCCTGTCCGTCAGCAGCGCCAGCGCGCTGCCCTTGTTGCTGCCTGCGGGCATTACGTCCAGACAGTCATGCGCCGAAAAGCAGAAGTCGAGACGATTGCCGAAGTGGCTTTCAAGCACCGGCACCAACTCTGCCAGCACCTCGTGCGGCGCGCAGAAGCAGACTTTGCTGTTGCCCGTCGCCGGTATTTTCGCCAGCTCGACCACTTGATAGCGAAAACCGCTGAACGCGTGGGCGTGAAGCAGTTCGGGATTGTCATGATGGGTAAACCAGCCGTCATCGCGAAATACATGCAGACTGGCCGGTGTGCGCCAATCGTGGCCGACAAGCTCGCGGAAACTGTCTTCGGGAAGATTGCTGGCATGCAGCAAGGTTCCGTCGAGTGCGTGTACGCGCGTGCCGTTGCCGGTGATGAGATAACCCGGAATATCGATATTGGCGAGCACCTGTTTCATTTCGAGATAATGACGACCGGTCGCGAACGTCAGGGTCACGGCGCGCGCGGCCAACTGGCGCAAGGTATGTAGCGTTTTGTCACCCAACTGGTGATTCGGCATCAAAAGCGTGCCATCCATATCAAAAGCGGCCAGACGAAACGTATTGTTGTCTCTCACTCTGTCATTCCTCCTCTACCCGAATGCGATCTCCACCGCGTTTCGCGCAATCATTGTCGGAAAAAAGTATCGCCTGCTATATGCTGAACAAATAGTGACATCTTGATAAAAACTGTTCCGGATTTATTATGCGCCTGCAGCATCGCCTCAATCAGTATCAGCGTTTGTTCAGTAAAACCGGCCTGAAGTCTTGTCCTGTCACCGTGGGCGAACTGGCGGCGATTTTTTCTGCAGTGAGCGCCATACCCGCACGTTGCTCACGCAGTTTCAACAGGCAGGATGGATCCACTGGTCGGCACAGGCAGGACGCGGAAAACGTGCCATCATCACTTGTCTGCAAACGCCCGACAGCCTGCGGGAAGGCTATCTGCAAAAATTGCTCAATGAGGGCGATCATTCGGCAGCGCTGCAACTCAGCCAGGTGGATCCGAGGCATCTCAATGATTTACTGGTTCCTCATCTGGGTGCGCAGTGGCAGGAAGATGCCCCCACACTGCGTATTCCGTTTTATCGCGAGTTGCAAAAGCTGGACCCGCAAACATTGACCGGCCGTGCAGAAACAGCACATTGCGCATACCCTGCACGCCGGGCTGACGCGTTTTGTCACGGGCAGCGCAGTGCCGCAGCCGGATCTCGCCCACCACTGGCAACTCGCCGAAAACGGCTATGTCTGGCAATTCTTTCTGCGCAGCCAACTCTATTGGCATAACGGCGAACCGTTGCTGGGCAGACAGCTGTGCCAGATTTTCGAGCGGCTGCGCCATTCGCCGCGCAGCCGACATCACCTGCAAAACGTGGCAGCCATTACACAGCCGCATGCTCTGTGCCTGCAATTTCGTCTTCACGTACCCGATTACTGGCTGGCGCATCGCCTTGCCGATCTTGGCTGTCTTCTGTTTCATCTTGATGAACCGACCGTCGGCGCAGGACCTTTCAGGCTGGCGCATTTCGCCCCGGAAAGGGTCAGGCTCGAGCAGAATCCCTATTATCCGCTGCAACGCCCTTATCTTTCGGCGATCGAATACTGGATCTCGCCGAAGCTGTTCGACGAGGCCACGCGCGGCCAGATAAGCCTTCAGCATCCTGTGCGCATTGTACTTGGGGAACAACGCGACATGGCGCACGTCAGGCCGGTCAAACGCAGTACCAGTCTGGGGTTTGGCTATCTGGCGCTGAATCTGCGCCGCAACGGATTGAGTCAACGACAGGCGCGAAAAATCGTTGCGCTCATCCATCAATCAGGGCTGCTGGATAACCTGCCCATCGACCGCAATCTGGTGACCCGTAGCCGAGAGTTGCTGCCCGGCTGGCCGCTGCCTTCGTTTATGGGTCACGACCGCGCTACCTTGCAAGGGCCTGATGAACCGCTGCCGCCTACGCTTACGCTGTTGTTTCATCCGCCCGTCGAGCTTGAGCTGTTCGCCGATGCGCTCAAGTCTTTGCTGGCGGCACAAGGCTGTGTGCTGGAGACGCGTTTTCACTCCGGCAGGCTATGGGAAAACGCGGAGCAACTGGCCGACATCGATTTACTGCTGGGCGACCGGTTGATTGGCGAAGCGCCGGTCGCGACCCTTGAAAACTGGCTGCGGCAGGATCCGTTATGGGACGCCATACTCGACGACGAGGCGCGGCGCGCGCAACAGCAATGTCTCTTGGCCATTCAGCAGCACCCGGATCCGACCCTACGGGAAGCGCAGCTGCGCGCGCATTTCTTTCGGCTGATGCAGCAATGCAGCATTACGCCGCTGTTTAATTATCAGTATCAGGTCAGTGCACCGCCGGGCGTCAATGGCGTGCAGTTGACAGCCTGGGGCTGGTTCGATTTCTGTCGTGCCTGGCTGCCGCCGCCCATCGGCCAGACGGATTGATTTTTGCTATTAACCCGCGCAAAACGTCAGTAACATACCGCCATTGAACGCCGTAGCCGTTTCTACGGCCTTAACGAAATATAGGGTATCAAGATGAAAAGAGCCGTTGTGGTATTCAGTGGCGGTCAGGACTCCACCACCTGTCTGGTGCAGGCGCTGACACAATATGACGAAGTCCACTGCATTACCTTTGATTATGGCCAGCGCCATCGTGCCGAAATCGAGATTGCACAGAAACTGTCGGTCGAGCTGGGTGCCAAGGCGCACAAAGTGCTCGATGTCGGTCTGCTCAACGAACTGGCCGTCAGCAGCCTTACCCGCGACAATATTCCGGTGCCTCAATATGGCGAAGGCGATGCCAATGCGCTACCAAGCACCTTTGTGCCGGGCCGTAATATTCTGTTCCTTACGCTGGCCGCCATCTATGCCTACCAGATTCAGGCCGAAGCGGTCATAACCGGCGTATGCGAAACAGACTTCTCCGGTTATCCGGACTGTCGTGACGAATTCGTCAAGGCGCTGAACCATGCCGTTTCATTGGGCATCGCGCGCGATATCCGTTTCGAAACACCGCTGATGTGGCTCAACAAGGCCGAAACCTGGGCACTTGCCGACTACTATGGGCAACTGCCGCTTGTCCGCAACAAGACACTGACCTGCTATAACGGCATCGCCGGAGACGGCTGCGGTGAATGCGCCGCCTGCCATCTGCGGGCAAAAGGACTGCACGAATACCAGCAGGATCCCGATGCCATCAAAGCCAGCCTGAAACAGAAAACGGCGCTGGTTTAAATTCGCGACATTTACCGCCTATCTTGTTCGTGTTGCAGCCCATGCCGCTGCAACATGAATGACGGCGGCGATAGCCGTAAATGCTTACTCTTCCAGCTCTTTCAGTTTCTCACGCAACTCACCTTCCAGCGGCAATGCCTTCTGCGTGCGCAGGTCGATACAGACAAAAGTCAGTGTGGCATCCACCACCGTTTCGTCGTTACAGGTTATCACCTGTTTTAGCACCCCGCTCCTGCCGTTGAGCTGTTCCAGTTGACTGTCTATTAACAGCACGTCACCCAGCACGGCGGGCCGACGGTAGTTGATATTGATGTTAACCAGAATAAAGGCAATATGGTTTTGCGCCATCCATTTAAAACCTTCCTTGTTGTCGAGCCATTCCCAGCGCGCCGTTTCAAGAAACTCAAGATAACGAGCATTGTTGACGTGCCGATAGACATCAATGTGAAATCCGCGAACCTTCAACGTTGTTTGCATAGTGATTGCCTGCCTCCATAAAAAAGTGATCCCGGACAGCGCAGCGTACGCGACGCGCCAACTGGTCGGACTTCTTTCAGGTTAGCAGAAGAACGCGGCGAAAAAAGTCTCGCCCTCATCGCCGCGATCCGTATCACAATTTCAAACGCGATTGATTACGTTGAAATAATGCAGGTCCAATGCCCGGAACTTCCTGTAATTGCTCAATCTGGGTGAAGGGCCCCATCTCTTCGCGATACTCCACGATGGTCTGCCCTTTCTTGAGTCCTACACCATTAAGGGCTTTCGAAAACTCGACAGCGCTGGCCTTGTTCATGCTAACCTTCTCTTCTTCGGCCTGACTGGCTGCCGCCTCTTTCACGGCCTTCTTGTCGGCAGATTTCTCTTTGCCTGCCGACTTGCCGACACTGCTCGCGGTTGTACTTTTCGCCGCCCCTTCCGTTGCCGCCTGTACGCCGAGCGGCATCACCGCCAGTCCAAAAACCAAAGCCAGTGTGCTCATTGACATCTTTTTCATGCTGTAATCCTCCGTGTTGTTGACAGCACGGACAGAGTGGCGCAGCGCGAGAGGAACTACAAACGGCAGAGTTTGGAAATGGAAAAGGCCGCGAAAGCGGCCTTCAGGTATTGCAGCGTGTTGCAGAGAGGCTCCGGGGAGCCTCGCATTATTGCTGGTTTTGCGCCGCAGCGCCGAGCTTGATCTTCGCCTGTTTACGCAGGTTGGCCAGCAGCGCATCGAATGTGCTGTTGGAAGAAGTCTGTTGCAGCTGTTGATTGAACTGGGCCGCTTCGGCTTCCGGCAATTTACCCTGGGTAACTGCGGTCAGCTTGATAAGCACGGTGTTGCCGGTTCTCGTCCTGCGAAATGCCGTACGTCGGTTTGTCGGCCTGCGGCTGTGCCAGCGCGTAGACGTTCTGCTCGAAGTCGGAAGGCTGCGCGGTGCGCTGCACTTTCTGTACATCGCCGAAGCTCACGCCTGCGGCTTTGAGCGCGTCGTCGCCTTTGCCTTCTTTGAGGGCGGTCAGCACTTTTTGTGCGTCAACCCGTGCCTGATCTTCTGCCTTCTGGCGTTTCACCTGCTGGGCAACCTGTTCTTTCACCTCGGCGAAAGGTTTGATCCCTTCCGGCTTGTGGGCATCGACACGCACGACAAAGGCACGGTCGCCGTCAACGGTAATCACGTCGGAGTTGCTGCCCGGCGCGCCATCACGGCCAATCAGCGAACCATCGAACAGGGATTGCACCACCGGCTTGAAGTTGATGGCCGCAGGAATATTCTGCTGGGTGAACCAGTCGGTCTGTGACGCCTTGGTACCGGCAGCCTGCTCGGCAGAGGCCAGAGATTCGTTGTCATTGCTGGCCGCGTCGCTGACTTTCTGCTGGAGCGCGTAATAGGCATCCAGCGCTTTTTCCTGCTTCAGCTTGGCAACAATACCGTCGTGCACCTGAGGGAGCGGTTTAACCTGCTCTGGCTGAATGTCGTCGAGACGCAGAATAAAGAAGCCGCTGTCGGATTTGATTACGCCCGACATCTGACCTTTGGTGTTCAGATTGGCGCTTTTGAATTCCGGCAGTGTCGTTTCAGGTTCCATCCAGCCAAGATCACCGCCCTTCCTGCCGCTCAGGGTATCGATGGATTTGGTTTTCGCCAGTTCGGCAAAATCGGTCCCGCTTTTCAGCTGGGCGTCGATAGCATCGGCATCGGCCTGGCTTTTCGCGACGATAACGCTGTAACGACGGCGCTCCGGCTGACCGAACTCGCTTTTATGCTGGTCGTAATACGCAGTGACATCGGCATCGGAAACGTCGGTTTTAGCCTGCATGGACGCAGCGTCCATCTCGATATAGCTGACTTTTATCTGTTCCGGCGCAACGAAGCTGTCTTTATTGCGGTCGTAGAAGGCCTGAAGTTCGCTGTCGCTCGCCTGCTGTTTGGCTGCCAGCGCCTCGGTGTTGAAGGTAGCGGTATGAACGTCGCGCTCCTGCAATACCAGCTCGGACATGGATTTGGTTTCAACCGGCAACACGAAGTCGGACTCGCCATAGGCGTGGGCCAGCTGCTGGCTGACCAGCTGCTGTTTCATCAGACGAGCAAAGTTGTCTGCGGTGTAGCCCATTCCCTGAATAGTTTGCAGATACTTGGCGTTGTCGAGCTGTTTGTTGGTCTGGAACTGCGGGGTCGCCAGAAT